>VGYC01000015.1 GCA_016873095.1 Planctomycetota bacterium
CGCCAGTCACAAAACGCTTTCGC
Organism: Planctomycetota bacterium; assembly: GCA_016873095.1. Lineage (GTDB taxonomy): Bacteria > Planctomycetota > Planctomycetia > Gemmatales > Gemmataceae > VGYC01. The sequence continues at coordinate 24 of VGYC01000015.1, forward strand.
ATGGCTGGTGACTGCCGTCGAGGCCCAACTTGCCGGAAAGCCAGCGCCATCGCTGGCCAAGGCGTGAACGGTTACCATTGAGCGTTGACGTGCAGACCTTTGATTCAACTTTGCAATGGAATTCACCTGTCGAACTTGCGGCCAGCGGCACGACACCGGCGAGATTTCGTTCGGCGCCGACGCACCCGCGCAGTGGATGCTCATCTCGGACGAAGAACGCGAGAAAAGTGAACTGGGCGGAGATCAGTGTGTCATCGAAGCCGACGGTCAGCGCCATTACTTTGTCCGCGCTTGCCTGGAGGTTCCGATCCAAGGGGCCCAGCAAGCATTCACTTGGGGCGTGTGGGTGTCCCTGAGCGAAAAGAGCTTTCGAGAAATGTCGGACCACTGGAAAGACCCCTCCAGGACGAGCCTTGGACCGTACTTCGGCTGGCTATGCACCAGACTCCCCGAGTATCCGGACACGGTATTCCTGAAAACGATGGTTCATCAGCGACCGGTCGGACTGCGACCACTGGTAGAACTGGACGAGACGGATCATCCGCTGTCGATAGATCAACGACGAGACATTGAGCCGGCGCGGATGCAGGACATCATCAGAAAGGTCCTCCACTCAGAATGAAGACGGTCTTGACGATCGTTGTTGCGATGCAACTGCTGTTGTGGTTCTTTACAGCAACCGCTGTCGACGCCGGGTTCGCCTGGACCGTGTATTCCTGCATGGTGCTCCTCTACTGGACAACGGTCTGGCTGATCCACGCAATTGGGTTGGTTCACACGCGCTCATTTGCTGGAGTCGTGGCTGCATCCGGCTGGCTGCCGCCCGTGGCCTGCGTTTTTTGGCTGCTCTGGCTGTCGGGCGTCATTGGCGGCTAATCTCGTTTTTCGTTGCGGCCTCGTTGTTGTGCCGCATGAACACGGAAAAATCCATCCCTGAAGGATGTGGCGCGGTCGAGCTGCGTAGAATGCACTCATGGCCGCTTTTCCCATCTGTCGCGTCGTCCTCTACAAGCATGGCATCGGCTATTTCGAGCGCGAAGGCTCTGTCGCCGGTGACTCCGTGCTGTCGCTCACCTTCAAGCAGGCGGAAGTCAGCGACGTTCTCAAGTCGCTGACCGTGCTCGATCTCGACGGCGGCCACGTCGCTTCCGTCTCCTACGACTCGACCAAACCGCTCGAGCAACTGCTGGAAGAGGTCGCGCTATCGATCCCCGAGAAGGAGAGCGTTGTCGGCCTGCTGCCGCAGATCAAGGGGGCGCGGGTGGCCTTGCACTCCGGCGTCGCCGATCCCGTGGAAGGCATCCTGCTGGGCGTTGATACGGCGGAACGCCAGTACGGCGACGGCATCGTCCGCGTCGTCCTCGTCTCCATCCTCACCGACAAGGGCGAAGTCCGTTCGTTCGACCTGCACGCTTTGGCAGCGCTGCAGATCCTCGACCCGGTTCTGCGTCGCGATCTCGATTACTACCTGCGCACGCAGCTTTCCAGCAAGAAGAAGGACGCCCGCACCTTCTCGTTCTTCGCCCAGGGCAAGGGCGAGCGCCGCGTCCGCCTCAGCTACACGCTCGGCGCTCCGGTGTGGAAGGCGACCTACCGCATCCTGCTGGGCGAGGAAGGCAAGCCGCCCATGATCCAGGGCTGGGCCGTGGTGGACAACACGCAGGACGAGGATTGGGAAAACGTGCAGCTCTCGCTGATTGCCGGGTTGCCGGTGTCGTTCATCCACGACCTGTACACGCCGCGCTACATCCGCCGCCCCGAAGTCAAGGTGCAGGAAACGACGGGCGTGCTGCCGCCGATGGTCGAGGATGGCATGCCGGAATCAGACGAATTCAGCCTTGACGAAATGGAGATGGCTCCGCAAGTCGCAGACTATTCAGCTCAGGCCCGGGTCAGCATGGCCAAGCGAGCGGTCCGTGCGGGCGCGAGGGAACAACACTCCGCCGTCAGCTCGATGCCGACGCAGGTTCGCGAGCGCAAGATCGGCGACCTGTTCGAGTACCAGATCGAGCATCCGGTGACGATTCGCCGCAATCAGTCGGCACTGGTGCCGATCGTGCTGCGGGCCTTCGAGGGTCGGCCGGTGCTGCTGTACAACAAGGCCACCCGCGCCGAAAATCCGATGCGCTGCGTCGAGTTCAAGAACACCACGGAACTCACGCTCGAGGGCGGCCCGGTCACCGTCCTGGAAGGCGGCAGCTACGTCGGCGAGGCCATGCTCGAAACGCTCAAGCCGGCCCAGCAACGGCTGGTCCCCTACGCCGTCGAGCTGAGCGTGCATGTCCTCGACAACGTCAACTCGCACGACGACAAGGTGCACCGCATCGTCATGCGCCGCGGTATCATGCAGGCGCACTATCTCCAGGTCCGGCAAACGGCGTACACCTTCAACAACAAGGGCACGGCGGAGTACACCATTTACGTCGATCATCCGCGCGAGGGCAGGGAATGGAAGCTGTTCGAGACGGCCGAGCCTGTCGAGATCACCGAGAACTTCTGGCGCTTCCGCTTCTCGCTGCCGGCGGGCAAGGTGTCGAACATCGTCATCCGCCAAAAGCATGCTTTCCACCATCATTTCGCGCTGGCCGATACCAGCGAGAACCAGCTCGCCCTGTGGATCGAGCAGCGTTATCTCGACAAGAAGACCGAGGCCTTGCTGCGGCAGGTGATCGAGATTCGCCAGGAGGCCGCCGCCCACGAGCAGGCGATCAACACACTCCGCCAGGAACGCGAGCAGATCCACGCCGAGCAGAAGCGCATTCGCGAGAATCTGCAATCGCTTGGCGACCGTACCACGGAGAAGGATCTGCGCGAGAGGTTCGTGCGCACGCTGAACGCCCAGGAAGACCGCCTGGAGAAGATCGACGCCGAAAGCAAGAGTGAAACCGCCGCCCGCGACAAGGCGCGCCAAAAAATCGCCGACATGCTCGGCAAGCTCGACTACGACGCCGAGAGGTCCGCTGTGTGACCCGTTTGCGCTTCGCTCGGTGGTCGCGGTCTTTGACAGGATTGACAGGATCCCGCGAGCGCGAAACGCAAGCTCAGCTCGCCCGCATCTCAACCACCGCGGACCAGTCATGTCCCGGTCCCAGCACCAGCCAGCCGGCGTCCATACCTTGCTGCTGGAGGTTGATCGCGTCCGTCACGCACGTGTACGGCTCGATGCAGAATGCCTGGCGATGCGGCGGCGTGAAGACGACGGTCTCGCGAAACACCGGCGATGCATGCATCTCCACTTTCACGCCGTGGCTGTTCACGCCGTCTCTGCGGCGGACGATACCGCGCAGGCACAGGCCCTCCGCGTCTGCCTTGCCGGGCAGACCGGTCAGCACGTCATCGAGTTGGAGCTTGTCGAATGGCTGTCGCGAGCGCAGATCTCGGACGCCCGTCACGGACCAGCGTTTTCCCGTCGGCAGACATTCCAGCAACTCCCAGAACTCCTCCGCGGGGACCTCGACGGTGCATTCTTGCGGGTCGCCGACGCTGAAATAATGGTGGAAACCAATGCCGAAGGGGAGCGGCCCGAGATCGGGATTGTGCAGCGCGATCTCGCAACGCAGCCGGCCGGGCATGAGCCGATATGTGATCCGCAAGCGATAATCGGCGGGCCAGAGATCGCGGCAGTCGGCGGCGTCGCGCAGCCCGTGAAACTCACCCGTCACCCATGCCGCGTTCGCAGCCACGCCCTGGTCCACCACGTGCCAGGGCCGGCGGCACGCGAAGCCGTGGATGGCGTTCTTCTTGGCCGGATCGTTGATCGGCAGCTCGTAGGTCTTCCCGTCCCAGACGTATTTGCCATCGCGGATGCGGTTGGGAAACGGAAACAGGATCGGAATGCCCGTGCGCGTCGGCGAACTGCCGGCGAGAAATTGCGGGTCAGCATAAAGCAGATCCACCTCGCCGCCGCGGATCGACCAGTGATAGCAGTTGAAGCCCTTGTCCACGGCGATCTCGGCGCGCTCGCCGGCGGCCGGGTTTTCCAGAGTCGCCAGCTTGGACGCGACACGAACAGCGAAAGACATGGCAACTCACTCCAGCAGCTTTAACAAGGCGCCGGCATCCTCCAGGTGTGGAAACAGCAGGTCCGGCTTGGCAGCTTCCAGCTCGGCCAGCGAGTGCCAGCCCGTCGCCACGGCGGCGACGCGGGCGCCGATGGCGCGGGCGCAACGAATGTCCAGCGGCGTGTCGCCGATCACCCAGATGCGTTCATTGGCAACCTGGCCATTCAAATGCCGCCGGGCCTCCGCCAGCGCCTCGCGAGCCACCTCGTCGCGGTCAAAGTGATGATCGCCATAGCCGCCGAAGGCAAAGTGATGCTCGAGGCCGAAATGTCCGAGCTTGATGCGGGCGCCGTCGCGGATGTTTCCCGTCAGCAGACCGAGCGTCACGCGCGGATGCTCGGCCAGACCTTCCAGAAGAAGCTTGATGCCTGGCAGGACAGTGCCGTTGTGCTGCGCAAGGCAGGCCGGCAAGCGCCGCAAATAGCCTTCGCGCAGACGTTGCCAGTTGGCGACATTGTCCTGGAGACCGTGCATCTCGAAGAGGTCGCGGACAATGGCGCGGTCCGTCCGGCCACTGTAGCTCACCCGGCCGCGCATCTCGACCTGGAACTCTTCGCACAGGGCCGTCTCGACCGCTGCCTTGCCGGCGCCGCCGCTCGCCAGCAGCGTACCATCGATGTCGAACAGGCATACGTGCATCGCGTCATTATAGCGGCTCGCGTGGTCAGCGTACGTCCGGTCGTGTTGTCATGCCGTCTCAGCGGTGCGCGAGCACTCCCAGTGCCATGCTCAGGCCGACCAGGCAGAGCGTGATCGTCGCCAGCCGCCGCGCAACACGCTGCACGCGCGGGATCTCGTCGGCCAGCGCCATGATGCGCTCCGGCCACAGCCGCCACGAGACATGCACAAACAGGGCAAATGCGACGGCGAACAGGATCAGCTTGAGCCCAACAAGCACCAGCCAGCGTATGGATACTGCGTCGCTGTCGTGAAGCAAGCCAAGCGTCAGGCCGCTGAGGCCGACCAGGCCAAAGGCTGCCAGCACGCTCCAGCGGGCGCCCTGGCTGATGGTGGCGACGAAGGTTTCATACTCGGCCGGACTGGCAAAGTAGCGTGCCGCTCGCGGCTGCAGCACCGTCAAGCTATAGAACATCGCGCCGAACCAGGCTGCTCCCGCCAGTACGTGAACGATGGCGGCCAGTGCCGCAACAGTGTCGAAAATGTCCATGCGCCTGCCCTCAAAGTGCCTGGCACGCCTTGCCGTCGTGACAACCGCGACGCCCCTGGAAAGTTAACCGAGAACATGCATGCCACCAACCCGGACGGAAGACTCCCCACAGAATTTTTCTTGACCGCGTCTGCGTTATGTGAAAGAGTAGGAGTCTGTCACGTTGCCTGACCGGATAGGCGGGGAACTCGCGGGCGGACGCTCCAGGGGTTCTCAAGCCGACCGGTGCCGAGATCCTCTCCGTCGGCGCGCAGGGCATTGATGCAAACGGAACCGAGGAAACTTCATGGACATGGTGAAGATCAAGAGGATACGATGCGCGGAGGCGGACGGCCGGGCGCAGCTCACGGCCCTGCGCGAGCAACTGGGGTCGCAGGCGAACGTGGTGTCGCCGCGCGGCCGGCAGCTCACGCGCGCCGTCTTCGGAGAAGAACTGGCGCCGATCCAGGTTGTCGAGCGCGTTTGCAATGATGTGCGCGCCCGCGGCCTGGACGCCCTCCTCCACTACACCGAGCAATTCGACCGGGTTCGTCTCGACGCCGATCGCCTGCGCGTTTCTCCCGAGGAGCTGGCCAGGGCCCACGCCGGGGCCGAACCGCGCTTTCTCGAGACGTTGCGGCGCGTCCGGCAGAATCTGCTCGCCTTCCAGCTAGGCATCCTGCATCGCGACGCATCCCTCAACGTCGCCGATAGCCATGAGTTGCGGCTGCGCTACCGGCCCATGCAGCGCGTCGGCATCTGCGTGCCGGGCGGGGCCGCGTCCTATCCATCGACCTTGTTGATGACCGTGTGCCCCGCCAAGGCCGCGGAAGTACGCGAGATCGCCGTCGTCCTGCCGCCCACGCCCGCCGGCGCCGGCAACCCCGATTTGCTGGCCACCTGCCATGAGCTGGGCGTGAACGAGGTGTACCGCGTGGGGGGCGCCCAGGCCGTCGCCGCTCTCGCCTACGGCGTCGATGGCCTGCCCGCCGTCGACATGATCGTCGGTCCCGGCAACATCTTCGTCGCACTGGCGAAACAATTCGTCCAGGGGCAAGTCGCCATTGACTGTCTGGCCGGACCCAGCGAGGTCGTCGTCCTGGCCGATGACACCGCTTCGCCGGAATTCCTGGCCGCCGACCTCATCGCCCAGGCGGAGCATGACCCGGCCACCAGCATTCTCATCACCTGGCACGAGGAATTGCTCGATGAGGTCAGCATCGCCCTCACGCGCCAGCTCGACACCCTGGAGCGCGGCCAGCAAGCGCGCGAAAGCCTGGAAACCTACGGCGCCCTCGTGCTGGCTCGCTCACCCGCCGAGGCTGTCAGCCTGGTCAACCAGATCGGTCCGGAGCATCTGCATATTTCGACGAGCGATCCGGAGTCCCTGCTGGACCGCATCGACAACGCCGGCGCCATCTTTCTCGGGCATTTCACGCCCGTGGCTCTGGGCGACTATGTGGCCGGCCCGTCGCACGTCCTGCCCACCGGTGGCACGACCCGTTTCGCCAGCGGACTTTCCGCCAATGACTTTCTGCGGCGCACCAGTGTCCTGAGCTTCACGCCCAAGGGCCTGGAAGCGATGGCCGACGACGTGCGCACGCTGGCGACCAAGGAAGGACTGACTGGCCATGCCGCCAGCGTCGAGATCCGCCGCGGCGCCGGTGTCCGACCCGTGCCGAAAAACCGCCGCCCGATCCCGGAAAACGCGCTCGCAAGGCCCTGAGGCCGCAGCGGTTTCGCTCGGACTGGGTGGCTACGGCATCTGTCCGAAAGATTCGTCCAGCATTCGTCCAGAAAATGACATACACCCCCTCGGCGCATCCTTCGAAGGGCAGGCCTAGGTCGTAACCGACTACCTGTAAAGTATTTGCGTTATTCCAGCTCGCCAGCGCCTCATGGACGGCGGCTGTCCGAAACGGGGTCAGACCTCCCGCATTGCGGGTGATCCAGTGTCAATCTGTGGGGGCTTTGCACCGACTGGGAAAAGGGGCCTCTTTCAGGCTGCCTCTCATTTCCTCGCCTCGAGCCGCACGCGAATGGCCCGCGCGATCTCGGCGAAGATCAGCACGCTGGATGTGAAGACGATGATCGCCAGCCACACCCAGACGCTCAGCGGCTCCACCTTGAAGACGTTGCCGCCGAAGGTGACGATCACGATCTGCCCCAGGGCGACGGCGGCGGCGATGGCCACGAACGTCGGGTTGCGCCAGATGCTGGTCAAGCCGCTCCGCTCCGGCGTCAGTGACCGGCAATTGATCTGGTTCCACACCTGGAAGAACACGTAGATCGAAAAGAAGACGCTCACCTGGAACACGGTGAAGGCTACATAGACATCCTGGCCGCGCAGCGACGGCGCCACGTCGGCGTCTTCACTGATGCGAAACTTCTTGATGCGCGGGTCGCGCTCCAGGTCCGCGCGCGGCACGGCCAGCCGCACGCCGGACGCCTCGACCAGCCACGGCCCGTCGCCGGCGAACCAGCCGTGCTCGGCCGGCGGCTGCGGCTGCCCTCTCATGTTCACCAGCAGCACCAGCATGACCACCACGAAGTAGCTGGCCGTCACCAGGATATTGCGAACCATCGGCAGCGTGAGAATGTTCTCGTCGCGGCGCCGCGGCGGCAGCGACATCAATCCAGGCTGCGGCGGCTCCGAGCACAGCGCGATCGACGCAAACGTATCCATGATCACGTTGATCCACAGCAGTTGCAGCACCGTGAACGGCGCCTTCACGTTGAACAGCAGGATCCCCAGGAACGTGATCGTCAATGCGCTGACGTTGATCGTCAGCTGAAACTGAATGAAACGCTGGATGTTCTCGTACAGAGACCGCCCCCAGTGGACGGCATTGACGATGGTGGAGAACGCATCGTCGAGCAACACGATCTTGCTGGCTTCCTTGGCGACCTCGGTGCCGGCGCGGCCCATGGCCAGGCCCACGTCGGCCTTCTTCAGCGCCGGCGCGTCGTTGGTGCCGTCGCCCGTCACCGCCACCACCTCGCCCATTTCCTGCAACAGCCGCACCAGCCGCAGCTTGTCCAGCGGCCTGGCTCGGGCCAGGATCGCCACGGACGCAAGCTGTTTCTTCACCGCTTCATCGTCGAGCGCGTTGAACTCCTGGCTGGTCAGAATCTTTGCATCGGACCGGTCGAGCAGGCCGATCTCGGTGCCGATGGCGCGGGCGATCTCGACGCTGTCGCCGGTGACCATCTTGACGGCGATGCCCGCGTGCCGACACTGCGCCATGGCGTCCTTGACGTCGTGCCGCAGCGGGTCGCGGATGGCCACGAAGCCGACATAGATGAGATCCCGCTCCAGCACTTCGGGCGCCGCGTGCGCGGCGTGCGCTGCTTCGCCGTGCCCGGGCGGGCCGGGCAGTCTCGCAACGGCAAAGGCCAGCGTCCGCATGGCCTGGGCGGCCGACTCCTGCACACGCTTGTGGATGGCCTGACCGACTTCGTCCGTCAGCGGCACGCACTCGCCGTCGCCGGTCATGTACTGACTACATTGCTCCAGCACCCATTCGGGAGCGCCCTTGACCAGCACCCAGCAGTGCCCGTCATGCGGGATCACCGTGGTCATGCGCTTGCGCTCGGAGGAGAAATGCACCTGGTACAGCGGCTCGAATTGCAAGCGCAGCTGGGCGTACTCCAGGCCCGACTCGCGCAGCCAGCGCAGCAGCGAGCCCTCGGTGAAGTTGCCGACAGCCAGCAACCGCCCGTCCTTTTCCTCCAGATGGGCGGTCGAGTTGACGGCCGCATTCAAGACGATCCAGTCAAGCGCCGTGCCGCTTGCAGACCGTGCGAAGGGAGCCGCCAGCTTCAGCCACGCCGGCTGCGCCCGATCCAGCGTTTCTGTTCCCCACGACAGACGTTCGACCTGCATCTTGTTCTGCGTCAGCGTGCCCGTCTTGTCGGTGCAGATGACGGTCGCGGAGCCGATGGTCTCGCAGGCGACCAGCTGCCGCACCAGCGAGTTGGCCCTCGTCATCTTCCGCATGGCCAGGGCCAGCGACACGGTCACGCTCATCGGCAGACCTTCCGGGACCGCGACGACGATGATGATGACCATGGTGACAAAGTAGCCGAGCAACTCGCCAAAGACGTCGAGAAAGTCCGGGCCGAATCCCTGGCGCATGCCAGGCAGGAAAATGTCGCCGACGATCAGACCGCGAATCATCTGGGCAGAGAAGATCAGCACGGCGGCGACGTAGCCGACCTTGCTGATCAGGTCCGCCAACCGTGCGAGCTTCTGCTGTAGCGGCGTCAATTCCTTGGAGATCGTCAGCTTCTGCATGACACGATCCTGCGTGTCGATGCTGTCCTCCGCGCCCGTGAGCCGGCGCGCAATCTGGCCGAGCGCCGTGGCGTTGCCGACCTCGGTGACCAGCATCTGGCCGACGCCGTCCACGACCTGTGTCCCGCGATAGATGCAACCCGGCTGGTCCGGACCTTCACTGGTCTCGTCATGCGAACTCGCGAACTTCTGCAGCGGCTCGGATTCGCCCGTCATGAGCGATTGATCGACGTGCATCTCGGTGGCCTTGACGATGCGTCCGTCGGCGGGGACCTCATCCCCCATCTCCAGCAGCGCCAGGTCGCCTACCACGACGGCCTCGAGCGGCACGGTGGTCAGCAGGCCCTGGCGAAGCACCTTGGCCTGCAATGATGTCTTGCGCGCGTTCAGGATCTCGAACTCGCGATCGCTCTTGAACTCGCTGAGAAAAGCGACCCCGGTGGCCAGGATGACGGCCACCATGACAGCCAGGCCCTCGACGAGCACATGACCGGCCAGCAAGCCGAGCAGAAAAAAGGCCAGCGCAGCGCCGAACAGCAGCGATGGCAGCCCTTGCCGCTGCTGGCCCAGCCAGACCGCCGCCAGCACCAGCAGCAGAAAGCCGAAGGCGATGCTGCCCAGCACCGGCGCGGCGCGACAGAGATCGACCACAAGCGAAAGCAACGCCGCCGCCAGCAGGATCTTGATGATCGGTTCATCGAGCTTTTCGAGGAACTTCTTCCAGATGGGTGGCCGCGGCAACGCCGTCAGCTCATTGGCGCCGAAGCGCTCCCGGCTCCGGGCGACGCCCTCTGTTGCTAGCCCGCTTTCCAGGCTGACCGGCAACTCGCGGATGATCTCGGCTATCGTTCGCAAGCGGATGTGCCTTTCTTCAATTCGGGGATTATACGCACTGGCGCCGAATCGGCGCTGTGCCGCGCACACCACGCCGGCGACTTTGCAGAGAAGGCCGACAGGGAAACGTCGCCAGCCATGCCTGCAACCCTGTCGTGAATGGCCCAAATGGGGTCAAATTGCTACAGTTCCTTGGATGCCTGCTGGTTGCTGAGATGGCTCGGAGAAGCGCATGGCCCTGGTCAAGTGCCCGAAATGCCGTAAAAGCTATGATCCGGGGACGGAGGACCTCGACGACTTGCCCGAGAACCTGTCGCGCAAGGTCGTCTGCCCGGCGTGCGGCCAGTGGGCCCGACTGCCCGACGGCGATGCCATCGCCCCCCCCAAGCTGCCGCCCAAGATGCTCAAGACAATGATGAGCCAGGCCACGCTGGTCGACGACGAGCCGGCTCCATCCCCCCCGCCTCCACCACCCCCGAAGCCGGCCGGCGACGACGACGAAGAAGGCGGCGCCTACACGTTGACGGCTGACGCGGCGCCCGCCGCACCTGTCGAGGACCAGTCCAAGAAGAAAAAAAAGAAAGAGAAGAAGGCCGTCGTCAAGCGGACCATCAAGAAAAAAACCATCCAGTTCGCCGACGACTGGCGGAAGCTCTTGATCGCCATCTGGTTGATGTTTGCCGGCATGTGCGTCTGGGGAATTTGCTGGCTGCTTCACCTGGTCATCGTGCTCCAGGGCTTGCTATCCAGCACCCTGTATTCGCCGCTGCAGCTGGAAGTGATCCGCGACAACGAGCTACAGAAGGGCCCATTCGTGATTGGCCTCATCTGCAATCTCAGTAATCTCGATGCCGGCAAGGCACTGTACATCACCGAGCAAGCGCTGTTCCTTGCCTCGGGAGGCTGCTTCCTGGCGGCCTATTGCATCTGCCTGGGCGTGCCCAACGTCTTCGGCACGCGCGGGCAGACGATCACGCTGCTCATCTTCAGCATCATCAATCTGCTGGTCACGCTGCTCTTGAAGCTGTTGCCGGCCGCCGGGGCCATGGGTTATGTCATGGTGCCGCTGGTGGCCCCGGAGATCTGCTTCAGCGTCGCCAGCCTGGAGCGCACCCTGCCGCTGCATGTCTTCTGGAGCGCCGCGCCGTTCTGGGAGTTCTTCGGCGCCATCATCTTTCAGGCTGTTTTCTACGGGGAGCCGATCCTTTTCTGCGTCTTTCTACGCTCGACCGCGCTGGCATTGAAGGACGACCAGTGGCTGGAGCCGCGGGCCCAGTCGCTGCTGCGCATGGGGTTCGGGCAGTTCTTCATGCTGCTCAGCTTCTACATGCTCAGCATCACCGGCACCACCGACGTGGTCGGCTGGACGTTGCTCATCGTCTATCTGGTCTGGCGGAGCTTCCTGATCGGCTACATTATCAACTACGCCCTGGTGCTGTACGGGAGCCTGGCGCGCATCAAGTACCTCATCGACGAAGATGAAGACTGAGCGCGTGCTGCTGGAACCTGCGCCCTCGGGGACGCGACATGGCGAAAGACGATTCGGCGAGAAGGCGAAGCGCCCGCGGCAAGGACCGCGACGACGAGGATCGTCCGCGCCGCCGCCCGCGCGACGAAGAAGACGACGACGAGGCAGAGGACGAGCGCCCGCGCCGCCGCCGGGCCCGCGACGAGGAGGAAGTCGACGAGCGCCCGCGCAAGCGCAAGCCGCGCCGCGACGAGGAGGACGAAGACGAGCCACGCCGCAAGCGCCGGCCGCGTGACGACGACGATGAGGATGACAGCGACGACGGGGAGGATGACGAGGACAAGCCGCGCAAGAGCGCGACACGCAAGAAATGGGAAAAGGTCCACCTCGGACTGGGTTTCAGCATCGCCAATGCCGCCATGCTCCTGGGCGCGATGGGTTGCGTTATCCTGGCCGTCGCCCTCATCATCCTCGCGGGCATCCTGTCCTGGGACGGCCTGGTATCAATCTCCAACATGCTGATGATGGTTGGCGGCGTCCTCTACCTCGGCATGGAGATTCCGGCAGTGGTTTCCTATTCCCTGTGCCTGAACACACCGAACAAGCGCGGCACCCTGCCGCTGGCCATCATCTCGCTGGTCATCGCGGTCATCAAGGTCGTCTCTCTCATCATCCTCTTCGTGCTGCCCATCCTGGACCAGGGAGTCACCAGCGCCAACATCGGCGCCATCGGCGCGGCGGGCTGGATCGTCTTTATCCTTGGCGATGTCGAGTGGATCATCTTTCCCTTTTACATGAAGGCCGCCATGCTCATCCTGCGCGACAAGTACCTGTCGGAGTCCACGAACATCCCGATTGCTCTGGCCTGCGGCGTGATTGGCTTTAAGATTGTCCTGGCCTTCGTGGTCTCGGTCAAGAACGTCCGCGGCGAGGGCGGCGCCAGCATGATCGGCACCATCCTCGGCGCCGTCGTGCTCGTGGTCATGCTGTTCTTCGCCTTGACCTACTTGAAGGCCATCATCGCTGTAAGAAAGCGCGTGGCAACCAAGCTGCCTCCACCGTCGGATGACATGCCATGAGCATCACCTTCCAGTGCTACTCCTGTCAAAAGGTCCTGCGTGTCGGCGAGGACAAGGCCGGCAAGAAAGCCAAGTGCGCCCAGTGCGGCACCATCTTGACCATTCCGATGGCGTCGGCCGAGGAAGAGGTGGTAGGCGCCGAGGTGGAGGCCGAGCCGGAACCGCGCCCCAGGCCGCGCCCCAGCCGCGACGACGACGACCTGGACGATGATGTTCCTCCGCGCCCGCGCCGCAAGCGCGACGACGACTACGACGACCGCGACGATGATGACGACCGCCCGCGCAGCCGTCGCCGTGGCCGCGCTGATGACGATGATGACGACCGTCCGCGCAGCCGTCGCCGCGACCGCGCTGATGACGACGATGACGACCGCCCGCGCAGCCGCCGCGGACGCGACGATGATTACGATGATTACGACGATGACGACGATCGCCCGCGCCGACGCCACCGTGACGATGACGACGACTGGGACCGCCCGCGCAGGTCCGGATCCGGCACATCCAGCTGGCCGAAGGTCCGCGTCGGCTTGCTGCTGGCCTTCATCGGCTTTTGCGTCATGGCGGGTGGCTACGGCCTGGAGGGCGTGGGGATCCTGCTATTCCATACCGGTTCGTTCCGTGCCAGCCAGATCGTCTCGGCCATCGGCACGATCATTGAGGTCGGCGGACTCATCACCGCTGTGGTCGGCTACGTCTTCTGGGTCTTTGTCAACAACAAGTTCGGTTTGCTGGCGTTCGGCATCTCGGCACTCGCCGTCAATGGCGTCTCGCTGATCTTCCAGATCATCAATCGGCTGGTGCCGGCATTCAACGCCTTCGGCAGAGGCGGCCTGGGAGGGCTGCTCTTCATAGTGGCGGGGAATCAGTTGTTTATCTTTCATGGCGGCATGGGCGCGGCGATTGTCGGCATCATTCTCTCGCAGGCCTTGACTGCCGCTTGCTTCATCATGCCGGCTTTCTACCTGATCGCGCTCGGCAAGAACTTCAAGGACCGCAGCCTGACCGGCAAGGGCAACCTGCTCGTGATCCTCAGCGGCGCCAACGCCGGCGCGAGCGCTCTCGCAAGCATCATCATCATCAGCATGTTCAGCGGCGCCAACGCCGGCAGCGGCGCCCGCATTGTCATGGTCATCCTGCAGATTCTGACTTTCGGCTTGCAGAACCTCTTGTACGTGATGTTCATCGTTGCCCTGCACTACGCACGCGGCACGGTGGAATGAGGGCCAAATGATCAGTCCCGACCTGCTAGCGATCCTGCGCTGCCCGCTCAACCCCAGCAAGACGCGCCTGCTGCTCGAGGGCAATCATCTGGTCTGCGAGCGCTGCGCCCTCAAGTTCCCTATCAAGGATGGCTTCCCGGTCCTGGTTGTCGAGGAAGCCGAACTTCCCAGCGGCTGCGACACCGTCGGACAGCTGCCCTGCCAGTGCGAAGATTCCCCCAGACATGCGTAGCCGACGCTCGCGGTGGTTTACGTTTCGCGCTCGCGCGGCGCCAGGCGAACGCGAATCGTGAACAGGTCCGGGGCGATCAGCTGCGCAGCTGTTCGTTCGCGAGATTCCGTGCCAGCTCCAGCGCTTCGGGCAACTTGTCGGGTTCCTTGCCGCCGGCCTGGGCCATGGTGGGCTTGCCGCCGCCGCCGCCGCCGACGGCCTTCGCGACCTGGCCGACGAGCTTGCCAGCGTGCACCCCCTTCTTGACAAGATCATCGGTTACGGCGGCGAGCAGGCCGACCTTGCCGTCGTCCCGCCAGCCGACCACCACCACCGCCGAGCCGGCCGTCTGCTTGATGCGGTCGATCTGGTTGCGAAGCTGCTCGTCCGGACCCGCCGGCATCTCGCCGACGATCACCTGGGCGCCGTTGACCGCCGCCGCCGTTGACAGCAGCTTGTCCGCCGCCGCCGCCAGGTCCACGGCTGCGCCCTTCTTGAGCTGCTGCTGCAGCTTCTTGATCTCCTCCTGAAGCGCGTCGATGCGCGACCCCAGGTCCTCGGGCTTGCAGCGAAACCGGCCTGTCAGGTCGTCGACGACGCCGGCTAGCCGTTGCACGGTGGCAATGGCTTCCGGCCCGGTGACGGCCGTTACCCGCCGCACGCCCTTGGCAACGAGTTCCTGACCGACAATCTTGAACAGCCCCGCTTGCCCGGTGTGAGCAAGGTGAGTCCCGCCGCAGAACTCGACGGAGCACTCGAGCGTCGCCTCCTCCGGCTTGCTGGCGCCGACCACCAGCACACGCACGGGATCGGGGTACTTCTCGCCGAACACGGCCCGCACGCCGGCGATCTTTTTCGCCTCCTCCAGCGGACGATACGCCGCTGTCACCGGCAGGTCGGCGTAGATCTTCTCGTTGACCAGCCGTTCGACCTCGGCGACCTGCTGCGATGTTAATGGCTCGTTATGGGCGAAGTCGAAGCGCGTGCGCGTGGCATCGACCAGCGAACCCTTCTGATCGACATGCTCGCCCAGGACTTTCCGCAGCGCCCAGTTCATGAGATGCGTCGCGGTGTGGTTGCGCATGGTGTCGGCGCGGGCGCTGTTGACTTCCAGCGTCGCCGGCTGGCCGATCTTGATCGTCCCCTCGTGGACCTTGCCAAGGTGCAGCACGCTGTCGCCCAGGCGCTGCGTGTCCTCGACCTCGAACGTGCCCGTTTTGGTCTTGATGACGCCCTTGTCGCCGACCTGCCCCCCCTGCTCGGCGTAGAAATTCGTCTTGTCGAGCACGAGGCCGACCTGGTCGCCCGGCAACAGCTTGCCGGACGTGCCGACGAGGTTCTCCTTCACCCAGGCGACGATTTTGCCCTTGCCGGCGAGGCCCTTGTATTTCGGTGAGTCGTCGGTCTTCGGCAAGTCGCCGCTGACGGCGGTGACGTCGAGCTTCTTGCGCGCGCCTCGCGCCTTCTCCTTGGCCTCTTCCAGCAAGGCGTCGAAGCGCGGGCGATCGACCCCCAGGCCGGCCTCGGCAGCCATCTGCTCGGTGATGTCGATGTAGACGCCGTAGGTATCGTGGAGCTGAAAGGCGTCCTCGCCGGAAATCGTCTTGCTCGTTGCCGCCCGTTGCGCTGCCTCGCCGAATAGCTTGATGCCGCGATCGAGCGTGCGGATGAAGCTCTCCTCTTCGCCCTTGATGAGCTCGACGACGCGATCGGGAGTACGGTTCAACTCGGGAAAGGCCTCGCCCATCACCTGCACTACCGTCGGCACCAGCTCGCACAGGAACGGTTGCGCGGTTCCCAGGCATTGCCGGCCATAGCGCTCCGCCCGCCGCAGGATGCGTCGCAGCACGTAGCCGCGCCCCTCATTGCTCGGCTCGGCGCCGTCCGTCAGCGCAAAGGTTAACGCGCGAATGTGGTCGGCGATCACGCGATACGCCGTATCCTTCAGATCGGCGAGCTGCCCGCCGTAGGCCGCTGCGCCCGTGACGCGCTGGATCGCCGCGAAGATCGGCGCGAACACATCCGTGTCGTAGTTGCTCGCCTTGTCCTGGATGACAGCCGTCACGCGCTCGAAACCCATGCCGGTATCGACGTGTTTCGCGGGCAAGGGCGTCAGCGACCGGTCCGCGTTGCGGTTGAACTGGATGAAGACCAGGTTCCAGATCTCGATGACATCCGGCGTGCCCTTGTTGACGAGAGCGCTCCCCGTCTTCCCCGGCGTGCGGTCGATGTGGATTTCGCTGCACGGGCCGCAGGGACCGGTCTCGCCCATCTCCCAGAAGTTATCCTTCTTGTTGCCCCAGTGGATGTGGGAATGGTCGATGTCGGTGACGGTCCGCCACAGCTCGGCCGCCTCATCGTCGCGCGGCACGCCTTCGTCCGGACTGCCTTCAAAGACGGTGGCATGCAGCCGGCTCTTGTCCAGGCCCCACACCTGTGTGAGCAACTCCCAGGCCCACTGGATGGCTTCCTTTTTGAAGTAGTCGCCGAACGACCAGTTGCCGAGCATCTCGAAGAAGGTGTGGTGGTAGGTGTCCTTGCCGACGTCGTCGAGATCGTTGTGCTTGCCGCCGGCGCGAATGCACTTCTGCGTGTTCACCGCCCGACGATACGGCCGCGTGCCCGTCCCCAAAAACACGTCCTTGAACTGGTTCATGCCGGCGTTGCTGAACAGGAGCGTCGGATCATCGTGCGGCACGACGCTCGACGACGGCACGAAGGTGTGCCCGTGCTTCTCGACAAAAAAGTCGATGAACTGCTTGCGGCTATCGTTGGCGGAAAGCATGTCAACCTCGACTCAACCCGAAACGAAACGAGATATCTAATGTTATAGCCGCTGTCTATCAGTGTCCCACAATCGGGCGCGTGCCAACCGCTTGCGGTTTCGCGCACCTGGCGCGTGCCAGTGCGCGGAACCGCAAGCGGTTGATTGTGCGCCGGCCTCCATGGCAACTTCGACTACCGACGATTGATAGAATGATTGGATGATGAACGACAATCCGGGTGCTCAGGTCGTCGATCGCGCGGCAGCCATCCGCATCACGGCCCTGCGCTGCTACTGGGTCAACCCGGTCGTCTTCGTCAAGATCGAGACCAATCGCGGCATCGCCGGCTGGGGCGACATCAAGGCGGTCCATCCGCTGCCGGCCAAGGCGCTCGCGGAATCACTCTTCGAATTGCTCGATGGCGAGAACCCGACGCGCATCGAGCACCTCTGGCAGAAGCTGTATCGGTCACACCGCGACATGCGCGGCGGACCGTTGCTGACGCACACCATCGCCGGCATCGACATGGCCTTGTGGGACATCGTCGGCAAGCTGCACGGCGTCCCGGTGTATCGCCTGCTGGGTGGACCTTGCCGGGACCGGATTCGCGTCTACCACACGCCGCGGGCCGTCAAGGTACCGCCGCCCGGCATGTTCGAGCACTCGAGCAATCCCGCCGATATCGAGCGCATCGTCGCCGCCATCCGCGCGGCCCGGCAACGGGTCGGACCCGACGGTGCGGTGATGTTCGACGCCCACTGCGCCTTGCCGCCGGCCACGCTCATCCAGCTGGCCGCTGCCCTCAAGCCTCATGACGTGCTCTTCATCGAGGAACCGGCCGTGCCCGGCAACATCGAGGTCTTCAAGCGCCTCAAGGAAGCCATCACCATCCCGTTGGCGACCGGCGAACGGGATCGCACGATCTGGGAGATGGTGCAGTATCTTCAAGAAGGCTGCATCGACATCCTGCAACCCGACTGCTGCCACACCGGCGGCATCACGCAGATGAAGAAGATCGCCACGCTCGCCGAGACTTACCACGTGCCGCTGGCCCCGCACTGCACAGCCAGCTACCTGGGCATCGCCGCCAGCCTGCACGTGGTCGCCTCCATCCCGCTGTTCCTCATCCACGAGTTCTATCCGGACAACCACGGCTTCAACCCCAAGGGCATCGGCCACATGCCCTGGCAGCTCGACCGCGACGGCATGATCGGCCTGCCGCCGGGCCCCGGCCTGGGCGTGGACATCGACGAGAAGCACTTGCAGAAGCGAGCGCGCGAGCCGCAAACGTATCGCTGGCCGGGGGCACGCTTGGGTGATGGGTCAGTCGCCGACTATTGAGAAACGGCGACGGCCGTGCCCACCGCTTGCGGTTTCGCGCACTTGACGCGTGCCAGCGCGCGAAACCGCAAGCGGTTGATGACGCGCCCGCTTGGAATTCCCGGTTTCCGATTGCTTGCGCTTTGCCGGCACGCTCTTGCGAATAAACGCCAGCAGATCGGTCATCTCCGCCGGCGAGATCTCTTTCTCGAGCCCCTCTGGCATCGCAGACTTGCCAGTGCTCGACAGTTCATCCAGGTCCGTTCGCAGGATGACGTGCTTCTTGCCGTCGGCGGCGACAAGGGTGATGCTCGTCCCCGTCTCGGCGGCGAGCAGGCCGTTGAGCGACAGCCCGTTGCGCGTGACGGCAACGTAGCCGATGTAGCGCGACTCGACTGCCTGGTTGGGATCGAGGATGGCGGTGAGCATGGCCAACGTTGACTTGTCGGGAACGGAGGCGAGGTCCGGCCCCACCTGCTGGCCGACGCCGCCGAGCTGATGGCAGGCCGCACAGCTTTTTGTGAAGACCTTGGCGCCGCGCGCAGGATCGCCGTTGTCCTTGATCTGCTTGAGATAGGATGCCACGACCTTGCGGCGATCTGGATTGAGCGACTCACGGAAAACCTCTCTGGCCAGCTTGCGGATCTCGCCGTCCTTGTGGTCGACAAGCCGTTGCCGGCGGACGGCGTCGAAATCCATGGGCAGGATCTTTCGATCTTCCAGGGCGTAGAGTGCCTTGCGCGTCCAGTCCGGACGGCTGAGGAGGATGTCGAGGACTTGGATTCGGAGCGTGGGCGAATGGCTCTTCCATTGTTTCAGCAATATCGGGACAACGGGGCCGCGTAGCTTTCCGAGCGTGGAAACGGCCGCCAACTGCGATTCAGACGCCATCCTCGGGCTAAGCAAGCGTTCAAGCGCCCGCACGTCCTCGCGAATCAGCCTATCGAATCCACGTCCAAGCAAAGGGATGGCCGAAAGCTGGTCGGCACTCGGCAACTTGCCCGGCTGAATAGCCGCAACCTGCTTGCGTGCCGCCGTGTACAGCGCCGTAAGGTCCTCGATCGCCGGCTTTATTCTTTTGCCGCCGAGGACGACAACCGACTCCAGTGAAGCGTTCTTCCGGTCCAAGGCGTCGAGCAAGACGCCCAGTGAGGCGAACTGCGTGGCTGTGTAACCGCCAACAGGCGGCGCAGCTGCGGCGGATAGCAGCATTGCCAGGCCATCCCGATTATCGAGCGCGCTCGCCAGGGCCAGCAGTTTTTCCATCAGTACGACTGGTGGCGGCTTGTCGCGCGTAATTATCTCCTTCAGCATGTCGCCCAGGTTTTTCCTATCTACGGAGCTCATGATGGCGGCGAGCACATAGGAGTCGCCAGCATCTCGCAGCGCCAGACGCGACAGCGCTTCGGCAGGCCGTTTGGAATAAGTCTTGGCTGTGAGAATCATCAGATTCCCCAGCGAAGACGCTAGCTGCATGCGAACCTGGACATCGTCATCGGCAACGAGCTTCAAGAGAGCTGCCTGCACATCCAGCGATGCCGGAAGCAGCGTTTCGCACAGTCGGACCGCATGACGCCGTACTCCGGGATGTGGATCTTTGGAGACTCTGAGCAGCAGGCCCTCGTTGATTTCATCCAGGCCGTTCAGGGTGCACAACGCTTGCAGCCGTGTCTCCGCCCGGTTGCAGGTCTGGAACAGCGCTCTCAGCGTCGCGGCGGCCGCCCGATCTTTTTTCGCCACCAGCATCATCTGCGCCATGTCCCGCTGCCAGCCGTTCGGACTATCGAGCGACGCCACCAGCCCGGCGGTGTCGAGCTTGTCGAGCCGCGGAATGGCCCGCGGCTTCTTGCCGGTGGGATAGATGCGGTAGATGCGGCCCTTGTCGTGGCCGGCCCGGAGGTCGAGCTTCTTCTGCCATTCCTTCGGAATCCACTCCGGGTGCTCGATGACGTGGCGGTACATGTCGGCCACCCAGAGGGCGCCGTCCGGGCCGGTCTGCACCATCGTCGGCCGGAACCAGCTGTCCTTCGACGCCAGGAACTCCGAGGTCTGCTCGTCGGCCGCCCGCCGGCTGGTGAAGGTCACGCCCTTCGGCGTCATGATCTCGCGATGGATGAGGTTGTGCACCGGCTCGCAGACGAAGCTGTTGTTCGCGAACTCCGGCCCGAAGAGATCGTCACGATAGATGGGGACGCTGCATGCCGACGTGAAATGATTGGCCGACGCCGGGTTATTGAAGCGCGGCAGCGTCCGGCTGATCGGATACACGCGCGATGCTCCCGGAGTGACCGACACGTCGACCCGCGCCGGCGGGGCCGGCAGGTGCGGGTTGCGGCGCATGTAGTGATCCTCGAGCACGAAGTGGAACATCGGGTTCGAGTTGTTGCAGCCGAACCAGTTGCCCCAGTCGTCCCGGCATCGGCCGAACTGCGATTGCCCCGTCTGCGCGTCGATGAGGCCCAGGTCCGGCTTGATGCGAAAATCCCGGCCGGAGATGTTCACCGTTTGCCCCGTCTTCAGCGACTTGATGGTCCCGCCCGAGTCGCCATTGGCGCCGTACACCCAGTTGTCGAGGCCCCATGTCAGCCCATTGACGCGATGCTGCTGGTTGCCCTCGACGAAGCCGGTGTAGAGGACGACCTTCTTGTCCGCCTTGCCGTCGCCGTCGGTGTCCTCGGCATAGAAGATGTCCGGAGCGCAGGTGACGAGCACGCCCTTGCCCCAGGGCAGGACGCCGGTGGGATAGCCGAGGTTATCGAGGAAGACGGTGGCCTTGGTGTAGGGGCCGTCTTCCTCCGGTCGCTTACGCTCCCGGCTCGCCTTCTCCAAAAACTTGATGCGGCCGCCGCGTTTGCCCTTGCCGTCCACGCCCAGCGGGTAGTCGCCCATCTCGACGACCCAGAGCTTGCCATCGGGACCGAAGGCGAAGGCGATGGGATCCTGCACGAGCGGCTCGGCGGCCATAAGCTCGACCGTGCAGCCTGGCCGCGGCTGCATCGCTTTCAAAGACATTGCCGGCGACAGGGGCCGGTCCGTGTCATCGGCCTGGGCGAGGACGGCAGCTTGCAACGACACCATGGCAAGGGTCACGAAAGATGCAGGCATGCTCGCTCTCCAAGCTGGTAATTGCTTCAAGGCGATTCAGGATTGAGGACCTTGAGTCCTTCCAGCGGACCAAGCGTCACCATGACGTGGTCCGCTGCGACGACCTCATCAAACATTCCCTGGCGTTGCAAATCCAAGGCAACGGCGAGTTGCAGCGCGTCCAGCGTGTACAGGCCGTGAGTGGGCCCGTGCCGCTGCAGGAGGCGGTCGCCATCCTGAAAATGTCGAACCAGCAGCCGAACAGTAATGGGACGACGGCTACGGAGGTCGGCGAAAAAGCGGCGCCGCAGGAGGTCAAAGTCTTTGGCCGTGATCATGCCGATTCGCAGTTTCTTGGCAAAGACCGACACCGTTTCGACCACGCTGAGCCGGGAAATGAACAGCTTCGACGCCGCATCCGACCAGATGGCGTCCACCTTGGCCGTCCCGACCTCTGCATGGTAGTGCTTGACAAGGGCACTCGTGTCCAGGAAATACTGCGGCATTACCCTTCGTCCCGCTCGGCCCGAATGTCGTCCACGAGAGAACCAGGAATCTTCGCCAGCGCCTGCCTGACGGCTTCGAGAGAGATGGAAGAGTCAGCCTGTGACTCGCAATAAGCGAGAAACTCGTCGTCGAGAACCGCTTCCTCCTCCGGGGCCGGACTCTCAACAGTTAGCGACACGCGTTCTCGTTCGCGGCAATTCACAGGCTCCAGGGGATGAAATGCCCCTTTCTCATAAATCGCCTGAATGGTACGTGTCATGCGGGCAACCTCCTTCAATGATAATATCATCTTGCGTCCAGCATAGGTTCACGCCTTTCACTTCGGCGCCTTCTTCAACAGCTCCTTGATCGACCGCCGATCGACATGGTCCTTGAGGTTCACCGTGTCCTCGTTCGACCACCACAGCTGCCCGGAGTGGACCCAGAAGCCGTTGTTCGTGCCGTTGCGCGAGATCATCGGCAACGCGTCGGCATCGCCGCGCTTGCCGGCCAGCACCTTCCGGCTCCAGCCGCTCTTCATGTCCTTGAAGAGGTAGATGCCGAATTCCTTCTCGTTGGAAAAGATGATGTCGAGCTTGCCGTCGCCGTCGAGGTCGAGGAAGCGGAGGCCGTGATCCTTCGATCTCGAACCGTATTTGGCGCCACGCGGCAAGGAAAAACGCAGGTTCTCAGATTCGAGTTTATCAAGATTGAAGCGGAAGAGTTTCTCTTCCTTATCGTCTCCTGCCATGTAGATATCAGGTTCTCCAAGATCGAGCTCACGAAATCGTTCGAACCGGTCGAACGGCGTGTTTATTCCCCCTAGGTTTTTAATGTTCTCAATGCTTACGACTCGCCAATGATTGCCACCGCCGTCTGGTTCAGCGGCCCAAGTGCGCCTCCGCGTGTATTCTCTACCCTCTATTAATCTCCTCTTGAACAGCGCGCCGATGAATCCTTGATTTGCTAGACACGCGACCTGAACATGATTGTCTGCACCCGTCTTGGCGTTCCGAATGGGCCAGCCGTCAAGAAACTCCTTGTTCAACCGCTCCTGCGCCTCCTTGAACGTCAAGAACTTCACCTTCTTCCCATGCTTCGCCACGGCGTGGTCGATGAGCTCGATGATCTGGTCGCTCTTGCACCAGCCGTGGGGGTGGAAGACGAGGCACATGACGCCTTGTTTGATGACGGTGCAGTCGAGGGCGGCTTTCCAGTCGCGGACCGTCTCCGGGTTGTTCGGCTTGTGGAAATGCTGGGCCTGCCAGTCGCTCGGCGTGACGCAGGGGAACTGCCAGCACAGCCGGCCGATGACGTAGGGATACGGATAGTCCTCGATGGTGTTCACGAAGCTGCGGTCCTTGGGCAGATAGCGGCGGAAGCGCTCGGTGCCATCCGGCAGCAGCACCAGTTCGCGCGGCAATTCCTTGTCGTTGGCCGTGAAGACGTTGAACACCGAGCTATCGATGGTCAGGAAGTTGCCCTTGGCCGTCGTCTTGTTGAAGATCTCGGCGTAGAAGCGCGGGCTCGGCGTGTTCAGCGAATCGCAGCACGGCATGCGGAAGGCGACCGGCTTGCTGTTCGGGATCTTCGCCATCAGGTCCACGCAGCCGTCGTAGGTTGCCTTCGCCTTGGCGAAACCCTTGGCGAAGAACGGGCACGGATGGTCCAGCGTATGGCACTCGATGCTGAGCCCTTCCTTGAGCCACGTCTGAAGCTGCGGATCGGCCGGATCGACCTTGTTGGCCATGATGCTGACGGGCGCCCGGCCATCGATCTTCTTGAGTCGCCGCAAGATCGGCCGCAGGAATGCCTCGTAGCGCTTCGACTCGCGCATGTCGTCGATGCCGAGGATGACGACCGCCTCCACGCCCTTGTCGCCGACCCATTGCGGCGTGATCAGCTTGGGAAACGTCCGCGACGGATAGTAGGGATTGACCGCGTCGAGATAGGCGAGCCGGTTGCCGTCCTTCGACTGGGCGAGGAGCGGCGATGGCAGCAAGAACGTGACGAGGATGGGGGTGAGGTGGCGCACTGGATGACTCCGCGACTCGGACGTTGGGCTCGACTCAGAATCGTACCCGGAGATCGCGGGCCGGTAAAGGAGAATGGTCAGACGGCCAGGGCGGAACTCCTCGCCGGGCTTCATCCAGGTCCACTTGCCCGCGCTCTCCAGTATCATAACGCTTTCAGGCATGGCGGCGAAAAACATTCGAGGTTCCACCATGATGCGTACCTGTCTCCTCTTCTCGTGGCTGTTGTTCGCTCCGGTCCTGGCGGCGGCCGACGACGCGCTGCCTGTTCCCGTCCGCATCGATAGCGGCGTCAGCGGGCACATCCATCCGGTGCTGGCCGTCACCAGGAAAGGCACGCTCGTCGGCGCTTACTGCAAGAGCGAGTATCAGCCGTATCTCATCTCGCGCTCGACCGACGGCGGCAAGACCTGGTCCAGCCCGGCGCTCTTTCCGCCGACGGCGAAGACCAAACTGTACCCCGGCTCCTTGACGACGCTTGCCGATGGCCGGCTCGTGCACGCCTGGAATGTCTGGTACGACATCGGACCGAAGAAACGCTCGCGCTACGTGGCGTTTTCGATCAGCAGCGACGACGGCATCACCTGGAGCGCGCCCAAGAGTCTTGCCAGGAGCAAGGACGAGAAGATCGAAAGCGTCATTCGCCATCCGCTCGTCGAGCTATCTCCCGCTGCCTGGCTGTTTCCATTGATGGACCGGACCGTCGTCTACAACCCGATGACCGGCGAGGAAACCCCTTTCGGCGACGGCCGGAACCACGGGCTCGTGCCCATCGTTCGCACAGCCAGGGGGACCCTGATCAGCGGCATGGGCCTGCGCTCCACGGATGGCGGCAAGACCTGGCAGGATGTCAAGCCATTCCCCGACGTCTCGTCCCAGGGCTGGCGCCAGCAGATGATCGGACTGAAGAACGGCTGGCTGCTCGCCTCGCAAAGCATCGGCCCGGGCACCGGGGGGAACAAGATCCACTACATTGTCTCGCGCGACGATGGCAAGACCTGGGACATGGACCATCCCGTCGAGTTCTACAATCCGGGACGCGCCATCGGCGGCCGGGCCTGTCCGCGCAGCGTCGAGGTTGACGACCGCACGCTCGGGACCATCTTCTACGATGTTGATGTCAAGCAACCAGGCGGTGCCGGCGTCTTCTTCCGCAGCCTGCCGATCTCCCGACTGGCCGGCCCAGCCCGTCCAGCCGGCGAATCGCGCAGCAGCCGCTCGCAGTCAAAGACTGACGCGAGTGAAAAGACCTGGTACGACGTTCGCAAGCTCGCCATCGAAGGCCAGGGCTGGAACGAGGACATCGCGCCGTTTGGCCGGCTGCCGGCGAAGGCGGCCAGGATGGTCCGACAGCCCGTTTGGGACCTGAGCCGGCACTCGGCCGGCCTGTGCGTCCGTTTCCTCACCGACGCGACCGAGATCGATGCTCGCTGGACGCTGCTCTCGAATTCGCTCGCGATGCCACACATGCCGGCCACTGGTGTGAGCGGCCTCGATCTCTATGTGAAGACCGACACGGGCTGGCGCTGGCTGGGCGTGGGCCGACCGACCCAGCAGACCACGCAGGCGCGGCTCGTTTCCGGCATTCCCCCTGGCCAGCGCGAGTATCTGCTCTACCTGCCGCTCTATAACGGCGTGACCTCGGTGGAACTCGGCGTGCCGAAGGACAAGTCGCTTGCGAAAGCGCCGCCGCGCGCCAAGGGCCGCCACAAGCCCATCGTCTTCTACGGCACGTCCATCACCCAGGGCGGCTGCGCGTCGCGGCCCGGGATGGTGCATACGGCCATCGTCGGCCGCCATCTTAATTATCCGGTCATCAACCTCGGCTTCTCGGGCAATGGCCGCATGGAACCCGAGCTGGCCGACCTGCTCGGCGAGCTGGACCCGGCCGTGTACGTGCTCGATTGCCTGCCGAACATGGGACCCAAGGACGTGGCCCAGCGCGTCGAGCCGTTCGTGCGGACGCTCCGCAAGATCCGGCCCGACACGCCCATCCTGCTCGTCGAGGACCGCAGCTACGCCAACGGTTTCCTGGTGACCGCCCAGCGGCAGCGGAACGACGGCAATCGTCAAGCGCTGCGTGCAGCGCACGATCGCCTGCAACAGGCCGGTGTCAAGAATCTCCATTACCTGCGCGGCGAGGAACTGCTCGGCGCCGACGGCGAAGACACCGTTGATACCTCCCATCCAACGGACCTGGGCTTTCTCCGCCAGGCCGAAGCATTCATCCGCGTCCTCAGGCCGATTCTTGAAAAGTAGATGGGCCCGTGCCGGAAGGGCGACGCTCCTGCCGAGCCGCTAACGTGCTTGATTCTTGGCGCTCCACGGCTCGGCAGGAGCCTCGCCCTTCGTCACAAAGAACAGCTCATGGACATGCGGAACAATCAACTACTGGGTTTTCCTTGGCTTTCTTGATTCCAGCGCCTTGACCTGTCCCTGTCGCGCATAATCGATGGCTTCCCCGAGGATGCGCGCCGACTCTTGCGGAGCGTGAAAACCCATTGAGTTCTCTGAAAGCACGAAATCGAGGCGCCACTGGGCCTTGCGATGCAGACCATGGATCGGCTGCAGTTGATCGTCGGCGACGCCGGCGTTTCTTGCCGCCTTCATTGCATCGAACATCTGCATGAGCGCGTCCTCGGCGCGATCGGCGAGTTTCCTTGTCCGGTCCTGAATCGTCGCGACTCGCGCCTGGATCTCCGCCTCGCCGTAGCGATGGCACACCATGCAGGATCGCTCGACGTTCAGTAGCGGACTGCGGACGTGATGGTCGCTGACCTTGACCGCCCCCTCGCGCTTGTAGGGCATGTGGCAATCGGCACACGATACGCCGCTGCGGGCGTGAATCCCCTGGTTCCACAGTTCGAACTCCGGATGCTGTGCCTTGAGAACGCCCGCTCCGGTTTCGGGATGAGTCCAGTCGCTGAAACCTGTATCGTCGTAATAGTTTTCGATGCTATCGACCTTCAAGCCCTTGTGCCACGGATAGGTCAGCAGCTTGCCTTCGCCCTTGAAGTAGTATTCGACATGGCATTGCCCGCAGACGAAGCTGCGCATCTCCTGGCGGCTGGCGAGCTTGTTTGGATCGTAGTCCTGTTCGCGTGAGCCCTTGCGCCAGCGCTCGATGCTGGGCATGTGCGGCAATGGATCAGGACTCGTGGCCAGTGCCTTGATCCCGGTGAGAAAGCCCGGACGGGTCACGCGTAGTTGCGTTGTCTTTGGATCATGGCAATCGATGCAAGTCACGGGATGCTTCACGAGCTTGCGTGCCTCGGCCAATGGCATCTTGCATACGGCCTCGAAGCCTTTCATGACGTCGCCGTTGCCGGCCTCGCGATACGCCGGAATGATCGACGAATGGCAATGCAAGCAGGCTCCGGGCTGCTTGAACTTCTTGGTGCGCTCGGTGAGGTCCTGGTCGGCAAGCATGTAGGCATGGCCGCGCTCCTCGCGGAAGTCCGTGCTGAAAGCGTAGCCGGCGTACAGCCTGACCAAGCGCGGAGCCTGCTCGAGCTTCGAGAACGCCTCGCTGCCGCCATGCCGGGTCCGCTCCGCGTCGACAGTGAGCAGGTAGCTCCTGTATTGCCGCGGAAAATTCTCGCCCCACCTGGCCGGATCCACCGAGTTCTCGTCAAGATCGACGACACGAAAAACGTGCTCGCGCGCTTCCCGCTTGCGCTCGAAAATGTTCATGAGCAAGGCGGCCAGGCCAAAGGTGATGCCGGCCGTGATAACAATCGTGACGACATATATCATGTAACCACGGCGTCCCGGAGATGGCGGTGTCGTACCACTCATGTAAACTCCCTTCCCTGCCACGTCATCTTTGCGGTCCATGTCCCACCGAGGCATGGCAATGCACGCAATTCAACTTCTCGCCTCCATGATCCGCAACTTCGCTGACCAGGTCCCGATGGCAGTCGATGCAGGCGTCGTTGAGGACCCTGAGGTTGCGCGGGCGAATGCGGATCGGCTCGGCAAAATCCTGGAGCGTGAAGCCTTTGGAATGCCAGAAGCCGTTCTCCGCCTTCACCAGATACTTGGGAATGAATGCATGCGGCATGTGGCAATCGTTGCAGCTCGCGTGGGCGTGATGGCTCGCCTTCTGCCAGCCATCGTAATGCTCGCGCATGACGTGGCAGTTGACGCACGCCGTCGGGTCGTTGCTGAAATAAGACCAGCCCTGGGCATAGCGAAATGTGAAGCAGCCCAGACCGAGCGCGACGCCGGCGAGCACACACAGCACGGCAAGTCGTCGCGATGGCATGATCGTTCTCCGACGCGCAGCGTCGTGGGCAAGAATGGCGATTGCTGTACGAGAGACTTTCTCCCGTGTCGCCTTGAGTCTAAGCTATGATAATGCGCGAGTGATTCATGCCCCATCGAGAAACATTGCATGCCTGAGCCTGACAGCAACGCACCTTACAACATCGCCCTGCTCGGCTGCGGCACCGTCGGCGGCGGCGTGGCCCGCCTGCTGCTCGAGCAGCCGCAACGACTGGCCGCGCGGGCCGGTCGGCCGCTCGTGCTGCGCCGCGTGCTGGTGCGCGATCCCGGCAAGCCGCGCGACCCGGTCTTGCCGCCTCAACTCCTTACCACGGACTTGTCAGCCATCGTCCGCGACCCCGAGATTCACCTTGCCGTTGAAGTCGCCGGCGGCGTGGACTGGGCCCGCAAGGTCATCCTCGATCTCTTGGCGGCGGGCAAGGACGTCGTCACCGCCAACAAGGCGCTGCTGGCCGAGCATGGCCAGGAGATCTTCGACACCGGCCGGCGGCATGGCCGCGCCGTCGCCTTCGAGGCCAGTGTCGGCGGCGGCGTTCCCATCATCGCCGCCCTCACGCAGTCGCTGGCCGCCAATCGCATCATCTCCTTGCAAGGCATCCTCAACGGCACCTGCAACTTCATCCTCACCGGCATGAGCGAGCATGGCCGGTCCTACGCCGAGGCTCTCGCCGACGCTCAAAAACACGGCTACGCCGAGGCCGATCCCTCGCTCGACGTCAACGGCACGGACGCCGCCCAGAAGCTGGCGATTCTCGCCCAGATTGCCTTCGGCGTCGCGGTGCCAGTGGACCAGATTTCCTGTCGCGGCATCGCCAACATCCAGGCCGCCGACATCCGCTTCGCCCGCGAACTCGGCTACACGATCAAGCTGCTGGCCGAGGCCTGGCTGGACGGCAACCAGCTATCGCTGCACGTGTCGCCGGTGCTGTTGCGGCATCTCACGCCGCTGGCCCAGGTGCGCGACGCCTTCAACGCCATCAACGTCATCGGCGACGCGGTCGGACACACCCTCTACTATGGCCGCGGCGCCGGGCAGATGCCGACCGCCAGCGCCGTGACCGCCGACATCATCGACATGGCCGTCGGCCGGGCCCAGCGAACCTTCGCCACGCTGTCGCTCTGGTCCGGCAAGGACAACGGCGTGACGCTGCGCTCGCGCGAGACGGTGCGGACGCGCTTCTACCTCCGGCTGCTCATCCAGGATCGGCCCGGCGTGCTCGCCGATGTCGCCCGCCTGCTCGCCAACCACGGCATCAGCATCTCTTCGGTGATCCAGCACGAAGCGCTCGAAGGCCACGAGGGCGACACCGTGCCGCTGGTCATCGTCACCCACACCGCCCCGACCGGCAGCGTCCTGGCCACCCTGGCCGAGATCGACCGCATGCCATCTGTGACAGCGCCAAGCGTTCACTTCCCGATGGAGGATTGAGCGGTCGCCGTAGCCGCAAGCTGCCAGCTTGCAGGCTGGGGACCGTCGCATACGCAGCAAAATACTGCCGCCGCGGCAGCCGACAAGCTGGCAGCTTGTCGCTACGATGACCCTCGCCGTAGCCGCAAGCTGCCAGCTTGCAGGCTTGGGACCGTCGCACACGCATTGAGATTGCCGCCGCGGCAGCCGACAAGCTGGCAGCTTGTCACTACGATGAGCCTCGCCGTAGCCGTAAGCTGCCAGCTTGCAGGCTTGGGACCGTCGCACACGCATTGAGATTGCCGCCGCGGCAGCCGACAAGCTGGCAGCTTGTCGCTACGATGACCCTCGCCGTAGCCGTAAGCTGCCAGCTTGCAGGCTTGGGACCGTCGCACACGCATTGAGATTGCCGCCGCGGCAGCCGACAAGCTGGCAGCTTGTCGCTACGATGACCCTCGCCGTAGCCGTAAGCTGCCAGCTTGCAGGCTTGGGACTGTCGCACACGCATTGAGATTGCCGCCGCGGCAGCCGACAAGCTGGCAGCTTGTCGCTACGATGACCCTCGCCGTAGCCGCAAGCTGCCAGCTTGCAGGCTTGCAGCGAACGGGGGTTCGCCATGGCACTTCGGGAATATGTGACGCGGCGCAATCTGCCGCATTGGTTTGTCCCTTACGCCTGGCATTTCGTGACGTACCGGCTGGCGGGCACGATTCCGGCGCCGGTGCTTTATCAACTGCGCCAAACTCGAGACAAGCGCTGGCGGCAAGCCAGGGATACCGGGAACGGTACGCCGGAGTTGCGCGCACAACTGCACAAGCAATTCTTTGCAGCCTACGATCAGTATCTCGACCAATCGTGCAAGATCGACTGGCTGGCAAACCCGCAAGTGGCGGGGATGATCCGAGGCAATCTCTATCATCATCGCGGCAGCAAGTATGAGCTTCTTTCGTTTTGCATCATGCCAAATCATGTGCATGTGTTGCTGCGGCCAATGGAAAAGGAGATCGATGAAGCGAGCGCGCCAGCAAGGCTGCTTGCGGCTACGAGCGACGACATTTCTGACGAGGCTTCAGATGGTAAGGGGCCGCTGGCAGGGATCATGCACAGCTTGAAGAGCTACACGGCCAACCAGGCGAACATCATCCTGGGCAGGACGGGGCAGTTCTGGCAGCATGAAGCGTTCGATCACTGGGTGCGGGATGAGGAGGAGTTGGAACGGATCGTCAATTACATCGCGTGGAACCCGGTCAAGGCGAATCTCGTCGCCAGGCCCCATGACTGGTACTTTGGGTCGGCGCATGATCGGTTCTTGCAAGATGGAATGGAGGAGGGCTTCCTGTTGTGGCCGGGGTGAAGAAGCACACAAGCTGGCAGCTTGTGGCTACGACGGAGCGCGAGCTGGCCGTAGCCGCAAGCTGCCAGCTTGCAGGCTGAGAGATTGGGCCTTTTCATGGCCCCGTTTTCGAGGCTGCCCGAAGCGCGGCGTGATAGCGCCAGCACTTCGGGCTCTGCGATTCCGACAGCAACATCGACAACCGCTACCTGCTCTGGAAGCCCTTGATGGCCATCTGCCGGTCGAGTTCCATGCGGAACTCGTAGGTGATGGGCACGGCATTCTCGCCGTTGCGATTGGCCTCGACTTCCATGTCCCAGCGCAGCAGGTTCTTGGGCCGGCTCTCGCGGAGATAGATGCCGTCCTTGCTCAGCTCCGGGGAGGTCTTGACCAGCGTGATGTTCACGCGCTCGCTGTCGGCGTGCAGCAGGCGGTCCCAGACCTGCAGCTTCACCGGCTCGGACTTGTAGCTGCTGATGAGCATGCGATACTCGTACTTCAGCACCTGGTTGCCGCCCTGCGTGCTCTTCGACTTGTCCACCAGCTCGCGCTGGACTTGCAGCTGCGTGTCCACGCCGAAGCCGGCGGTGAACTCCTCGCCGACGGCGACGAGCGGCAGCACCATGCGGCCGACGAAGTCGGTTCCCTGGTACATCGTCGCCTCGCCCGGCAGCAGGATATGGCTGCTGCGGTTGACGATGTCCGCGAGCTTGTACACATTGCGATTGAGCACTGGCACCGTCTTGTAGTAGTACCTGGGCGCCAGGTTCAGCTTGGCGACCTCGACGATCTGCTCGTCGTTGCGCGACGGCACCGACAGGTTGCTGGTCAAATGGTAGGTGACGCTGGGGCCGTCGTTGCCGGCCATGGGAGCGGCGGCTTTCTTTTTCTGCATGGCCAGGATGTCGTCGCGCGAGCGCATCAGGTCAAGCTGCTGTTCCTGCGCGGAGGCATCGTTGAGTTGCTTGGCAGCCTCGGCAGCAGCCTTGGACTCACCGCTGCGGTAGTTGGCGCTGGCCTGGCTGCGCCGCGAGTTGGCCTTGGACTCGAGGTCGCGTGCGGCCGCGCCGGGAACCGCGAACGCGTCCGGGCTGGGCATGCCGGCGGTCGGCATGGGCGGGCCGCCGGGACCGCCGCGCGCCACCAGGATCGGCTCCAGCACCGCCAGTTCCGGCGGGGCGGCGTTCAACAGCGGCTGCGCCGTTGATAGCGTCAGCTTCACGTGGTTCCAGTCCTCGCCGGAATGTTGCTTCAGGTTGGCGAGGTAATCGAGTTGCACGTCCTCCTTGCCCTTGCCGGCCCGCAGCTTGTACTCCGGCCGCCAGGTCACCGAGCCGACCAGGTAGTTGAGCCGCAGCGTGCCCCCCTTGCCGTCGGCGCGATCGACGACGATGATGGCGTCGCGCTCCTCGCGGCCGGAGCCCTGGCCAAGCTCGCCCATCTTGCGCTTGCAGAAACTCATCTGGATGTCGTTCTGCCGCTTCTGCTCCTTGTAGCCGACCAGTTCCTTGGTCTTCTCGCCGCGCTGCTCCATGACGTACTTGGCCATGGTGATGACGGCATCGCCGTTGAGGCCGCCCTTCTCGGTCGAAAGCACGGTGCTCTTGTCGGTGAAGTTCTCGAGCTTGTTGAGCAGCATCATGTTCTTGTCGCAGCTCTGGATGTCGGAATCGATCTTGGCGGCCGTCACCATCAGCTTCTCCATCTCGGCTTCGAGCTTGCGGCGCTCCTCGCTCGTGTCCTCGAGGACCTGGCGGGTGCGCAGCCTCGTGGTCAAGACGCGCACGCCGTTGCCCGCCTCGCTGTACATGGTGCTGGCCACGATCTGGTTGGGCATGGCCGGCACGACAAGTTCGACCAGCCCAGCCCCATCCGGCACGACGACCTCGCGCGTGACGAGGGCGCTGTTGGGATAGACGGTGACGCGCGCGATCTTGCTCATGGCGATCTTGGGCGCCGCCGCGGCAGCGTCCTTGCCGGCGTCCTTGGGCGCGCCGGAAAACAGCATCGGACCGAACGCCGCCAGCAGGCCGAGCGATACGAGCCCGCTCGAATACAAGCACCATCGACGCATTGCAAGACTCCTTGGAAAAGAGAACTGGTTTACGTTTACGTTTACGTTTCGCGCTCGCGCCGCGCCTCGCGAGCACGCAACGTGAACAAGTCAAGCGTACTACGGTGACCAACTCCACAGACGCAGAAATCCACCCGGGCCACCGGCGAGGACGTATCGGCCGTCACCGGTGAAGGCAGCGCAACCGATGCGCGCCTCCTCGGCGGGCGCCAGCGATCCAACCTCGCCCCCCTTCGGGTCCCAGCGCCGCCAGACCCGGTCCGTTCCCCGATGCTGGCTGCTGCTTGACAGCACGTGTTTGCCCTCGGCGGCGAATTGCACGTGCACGACGGCGTTGGCGTGTCCCTTGAAGCAAACCACCTCAACGCCGTCGCTGACGCGCCAGAGCCGAACGCTCTTGTCATTGCCGCCGGACAGCGCCAGGGCGCCGTCGGCGGACAGGGCGACGCTCAGCACCGCGCCGGCGTGGCCTTCGAGGACGCGCCGCTGTTTCGACTCCTTCCAGTCCCACAGCCGCAGCGTGCCGTCGAGGCTGCCGCTGAGGACGTTGCCTCCGGACCAGGCAACGCCCGTGATCGCCTTGCCGTGCCCGGCGAGGGCCGCAAGCTCACTGCCGTCGCTCACCTTCCAGACGCGCACGCTGTTGTCGTCGCCGCCGCTGACGGCCCGCTTGCCGTCCGGCGCGAAGGCAACGCAGCGCACGCGATCGGTATGGCCGCGAAAGACGCGGCTCAGCTGGTGCTGCTGCACGTCCCACAGCCGCACGAGACGGTCCTGGCCCGCGCTGAGAAGGAACTTGCCGTCCGGCGAAAAGGCAAGGGCATCGATCGCGCCGCCGCTGCCTTGCAGCCGCGCCAGCACCTTGCCGCTCGGGATCTCCCAGATGCAGATGAGCCGGTCGTCGCCGGCGCTGGCGGCGCGCTTGCCGTCGGCGGAGAATGTCACCGCATTGACAGTCCCCTGGTGTCCCTTGAAGGCAGCGTCGGCAGCGATCGTCGTCGCGCGTGCATCATCGGCAAGCAGCCGCCGCGCCAGTTCCGGGAAGCTCTCCTGGAAGGTCTCG
Organism: Planctomycetota bacterium; assembly: GCA_016873095.1. GTDB lineage: Bacteria > Planctomycetota > Planctomycetia > Gemmatales > Gemmataceae > VGYC01. The sequence goes on from VGYC01000015.1 coordinate 34,194, forward strand.
CGCTGCACCGTGCCGCCCGCCGTCAGCAAGCCGCCGAAGATGCGTGCCATGTCCGGCTGCCTCTTGAGAAAGCTGGCCATCTGCCCGGGCGACATGCCCAGCTCCGCGGCCGCCGTGCGTCCATCGAGCGTGGCCTCGAAGCGCTGCGTCACCAGGTTGATGGGTTCCTGGTCCGGGTCGCGGACGCCGAAGCTCTCAAGTGCCTTGCGATAGCGCTCATTGTCCCGTTCCACCTGCGCCTGGAACACGGCCTTGCCCGCATGCAGGGCCCGGACGGTGTCCACGACGTTGCGGCCAAAGACGGCGACATTCCTGTCAACGTGGGCCCGCACCTGGTCGGCCTTCGGCAGGATGCCGCGGGCATGGCACGACATGCAGGAGATGCCAGTCTCGACACGCTGGTCCGGCCGGCGCGGATCCGCCACGATCTCGCCAGGCGCCTTGTCGATCCTGCGGCCCGAGGCGTCCACCAGCATGAAGCCGAGCAGCCCATTGGGCAGGTGAAAGATGATCTCGCCGCCAGCAGGCTGAAACGACGTCGCCCCGGTGTTCGGGCCGAGCGGATGCTCGAAGAGATTCTGCCGGCCGAGGTTGCCGGCAAAGTCGTGGCTGCGCCACAAGGCGCCATGAGCCCCGTCGTGTCGCTCGATCAGCCGGTTGTTCTTGGACACGCCGGAATCGTTGAAGCCGGCGCGCATCACGTTGTCATCTTGCAGGTTGCCGGGAACGTCTACTTGCAACAATCGTTCCAGTGCGCGATCCGTGGGCGGTATTTGCAGCAGGTCGTGATACAGCGGCGGCCGCGACGCGTTGGCGATGAACCAGTCCGCTCGCAGCGCCGGTGTTTCGGTCCCGCTCAGGGCGGCGAACTCGCGCGCGGCTCCCAGCCACGTGCCGAGCCGGTAGGGATACGCCACCGCCAGCTTGGCCCACAGCCCGGCGGTCCACTTGTAGTCACGCAGGTCGATCCGCAGGATGGTTGCATCCGCATCCACGGGCAACGGCAAGGAGATTCGCGGATGCCACGACAGGCTATTGAGCAGTTTGCCTGCCGCTTCGCGAACGCCCGCCATGTCCGTGCGACGCGCGGCGGCAAGATGATTGAGCGTGAGATAGCGCGTGAAGCGCCGCCGCCGCTGGTCGGTCCTCTTCAGGTCGGCGACGACCGCCTGGGCCGCCTCGCGCTCGGACAGGACCTTGGCGGCCCGGCCGCCTTCGTCCCAGGAAGAGGCGCCCGTGTCCAGCCATCGTTGCAAGATCTTCTGCTCGGCGGCGCTGGGCCGAACCTTCTTTGCGGGCGGCGGCATGTCCCCTTGCTCGACGCGCAGGTAAAGCTCCGATTCGCGCGCCTTGCCGGGCACAATGAGACTTCGGCCAAGCAGGCGATCATGATCGAGCACGAAGCCAAAGCCACCCTTGGCCGCCCCCTTGCCCCCGCCATGGCAGCCGGCGCAATGCGTCTGCAAGATAGCGCGTGCCTGCTTGGCGAGCGCGGCAGCATCGTCCGCCGCCGCGCCGGCCGGCATTGCCAGCACCGCGCACATGAGATTGACTGTTCGACAGTTCATCTGCTGGTCCTCGGGCGAATCAGGCCTCTGATAAGACGGAGACGGACGGGGAACGGATGGCGCAACCCCAAGCCGACCTGCCGCGGCGGCAACGCAGCTATTGTAATTTGCGGGCCAGGCCGATCTGTAACAACTGTGTAAAACGAACCTGACGATACGGGAGGGGGAGCTATTTGTCGCCGGACGAGCGTGACTGAACGTCGTTTGGCGGTTTCGCGCTGAGACATCGCGCGCGAAACCGCCAAACGAGCTTTCTACACGCTCGCTTGACGTACGCTCGCGTGATCGCCCAGAATCAATCGCGCACATTAAATGGTTATTTTGTTGACGGTTCTTGTCGGTTCGGTTACTTTGAGTTGATTCGAGCAAATCGGGTGCTAAGAGGTTGTCGATGGCCTCCCGTCGACGGCCAGGGGGGCGCCATCGATGTCTCCGGCAATCCTGCGCACGTTGCTTGGCGGCCCGGGCGGCCGTGGAAGAAGTGCGCGCCGGCAGCGGCTCGTTGTCGAATGGCTGGAGGACCGGATCGCGCTGGCTACTTACTACATCACCAATGTCCAGCAACTTCAGGCGATGGAGAAGGACCTCAACGGGACCTACATCCTCGCCAACGACATCGATGCCTCCTCCACTCAGTCGTGGTATTTGGGATTTGAGCCCGTGGGCTCGTCAACCCGACCATTCACGGGCGCGCTTTTGGGCCAAGGCCACGTCATTTCCGGGCTCTATAGCGCTAATCTGGAATAGGGCAATTTGGGCGGCTTGTTCGGCTATGCCAAAGGAGCTTTGATAACTGACGTGGGCCTGGAAAATTTGCGTGTGAGCGGCCACTGGGGGGCCGGCGGACTGGTTGGCGAACTGGAAGACAGTGCTGTCTATCGCTGCTACGCGGAGGGCCACGTGTACTCGCCCCATTACGCCGGCGGGCTCGTCGGCAACTTGCTCCGCAGCACAATCACCGATTCTTATGCGAACGGGCACGTGAGCAGCGGCGGCGCCGGCGGCGCCGGCGGCCTCGTGGGCTACATGAACGGGAGCACCGTCTCGAATGCATATGCGGCCAAGCAGGTCCACGTACTAGATGACGGCGGTTTCGGCGGCGATGCGGCCGGCGGCTTGGTGGCAGTCTCCGACGCGTCCACGGTTTCCCGTTCTTACTGGGACGTGGAGTGTAGCGAACAGCTCAGTTCGGCCGGCGGCGTCGGCAAGACGACCGCCCAGATGATGCAGCAGGGTACTTACACCAGCTGGGATTTCACGAATACCTGGACGATCCAGCCGAGTAATCGTTCCATCTTCCACCGTTATCCGCGCCTGTTGTCTTTCCTGTCGCCGCATCTGCAAGTCTCGCAGGAGCCGCCGACCGGAGTTGCCACGGGCGCGCCGTTCGACGTGCAATTCACTGCAAGAAAGGCGAACGGCACGGTGCACACCGGGTTCAACGGCAACGTCACGATCGCCCTGGAACAGAACTTTGAAGACGCCACTTTGGCGGGCGTCCTGACCGTCAAGGCCGTCGACGGCGTGGCCAATTTCCGTGGCTTGACGCTCGACAAGCCTGGTATTAGCTACGTTCTCTTGGCGACGGCTTCGGGCCTGGAATCTGCCCTGACCAATCCGTTTTCCGCGTACCTCGATTTAGAAATGACCGGCTTGAGCTGGAACAACCTGCTACTAGAAAAAGCCGTCCGTTTCACTTACCGGCTCGACCAGCTGCCCAGCCCGTCAACCGTTGCGTTTTTCTGGGCAAGCGGAGACACGCCCGACACGGTGCTCAACGGCGTCCCATTTATCAGTCAAGCAACCGCTACCTCCGTGGGCAGTCACGCAGACTATCTTCCCTTCTCCGACATTTCTGCGCCCCCCGCAGAAGCCAAGTACCTCATTGCCGCCATCGATCCTGATGACGACTTTGCCGAAACCTACGAGGACAACAACTTCAAGGCCCTGAAGATTGCCAATGTCAGGGCCGACAGCATCGGCTGGAACAATGATCCGGAAGAGCTGACCTGGGTTGGCACCAGGCAGCGCAATCGCATCAATTATCAATACACGATCGAGGGCGCCCGCTATTCCGATCCCGTGCCCGGCCGATTCTACTGGTCCACCTACTCGCTCAACGACCCGCCCATGACGGCCGCGAACTGGCGGCAGTTCGTCGTTGGCTTTGCGCCGAGCCCGGTCGTCAACCTGAAGAAAGAGCCGAACAGCTACTCGCAGAAAGAGCCCGCGTACAACTGGGGCGCCCCGCCGACGGAAGCCACCGGCGTTCTGCTCGTGCTCGATCCGGACGACACGCTCTTTGAGTCGAACGAAGACGATAACTTCGTGTTCCTGTCGATGCACAGCGCCGCCGAGATTCTGCACGACGATGGAAACAACGCGGTCACGTTTGCGCAAGTCGGCGACGCCGGGATCAGCGCCACTTTCAGGCCCGGCGGCGGGCTCTACACGCTCGCCGAGGCCGAGACCCGCTTCGGCGTGGACCATTTCAACTGGATTCAGTGGGTGACCGTGCCTGAAAACTGGCAGCCGGTCACGCTGGGCAATCTCGACTATGGCAGGTGGCTGGACGATGGCCTCATCGTCACGGCCGAAGGACTGGTCGCGTATGCCGACAACGGCGTGCCGCTGGCAAGCCAGTACGCCATCGACAGGACCTTCCTGGATCCGATCGTCCACGCGCAGCCCGGACAAACGGTGACTTCCGCGACTCGGGCCTTCATCATCACCCAAAGCGACGGCACGCGCCGGGTCATGGTTTGGCCGAATGACAACAGCGCCGACATCAGCCTGGCGATCGAAGACCGAAAGCTATTGCGCGATGCGCCGCAGCCCGATGACTATTGGTTTTACCACCGAGAATGGGACAATGCGAGCTGGGAAAGCATCCCGGCCAATGCCGACGCGTATACCCTGCGATTCGGCGACGCGCCGGAGCAGCTCGACTGGGCGTTTCTTTCCTCGGAACGTCCCTGGCTGGCTTTTTCAACCCATCTGGTCGGCGTCAAGGTTGGTGGCTTCTCTTGGATCTCCTTCCTTGGCGTCGATCCAACGATTCCAACGGGATTCACTTGGTCCAGTGATCGGAACGGAATTCGCGAAATAGCCTATGCAGGCGGAAACCCGAACAGGACGCTCGGCGCTGGCCAAGGCGGCATCCTCTCGCTCGCTCCGGCCACATCCTTCCCAAGCTACGCGCCGCCGACCAGCAGCGTCGCCGCTCTGCCGACCAAGAGCTTCACGCAGTTCGAGGTGAGCTGGGCGGGGACGGCGGACCCGGCGACGGGCGGCATCGCAGTTTACAGCGTGTATTTTTCCGATAACGGCGGACCTTTCGAGCCGCTCGTGGAGAACACCACAGCGACTTCAGCCCTATTCACGGGACAGCACGGCCACACCTACTCCTTCTTCAGCATCGCCAGCGATCGCTTCGGACAGGTCCAGACGACTTTGCTGACTCCCCAGCTCACGACGGTCTACAACACGCCGGTGCAGCCGACGACGGCCGTGGCCTTGCGCGCGATCAGCCGCAGCAACACCAACCCGGCCGGTACGGCCGTGTCGAAGCTGCTCGCCGACGCCGCCAACGCGGACGGCTCCCTTCCGGCTGGCGTTGCCGTTATCGGCTCGACGGGAAATGGCGTCTGGCAGTATTCGATCAACAACGGCGTTGCCTGGACGAGTTTCGGCAGCCTCAGCGCGGCGGCTGCGCGCTTGCTGCGCAACACCGATCTGGTCCGCTTCGTCCCCAAGAGCACCTTTGTCGGCGTCGCCACCATCAGCTATCGCGCCTGGGACGCAACGACGGGGAACGCTGGCGACATCGTGGACCTGAGTGACTCCGCTGCTGTCGGCGGGCTCTCTGCTTATAGCAGCGCCGCTCGCAACGCGACCATTGCCGTCGGTGTCGCTCGGCTCGTACGCCTCGGCTTCATCACCCAGCCGCCGCCGACCACCAAGCTGGGTGTGGTCATGCCGGTCATTCGAGTGCAGCTCCTGGATCAATATGGGCAGCCCTTCAAGAAAGCTAGTCAGCTGGTCACGATCACGTTGGTGTTCGGCAAGTCAAAGAAGGTCTACCAGGCATACACCAACGCCAACGGCATCGCCGTTTTCCGCAGCATTGTGCCATCGTGGCGCGGCGCTGCCAGGCTGATCGCCCGCTCCACGGGTCTGTTCAGCGCAATTTCCAATCCGTTCCAGGTCGTGTAGTGCGGTTGCATTTCGCGCTTCAATGCCGAGCCGGGCATAGGTTGTGTGTATTCTGTACCTGTTCTCGATGCCCAGTGCGGCTATGGTAAGCGCTGTGTAACATTCATGTTGAGCTGCTACCTCCGAGGAGACGATGATGGCGCTTCGATGGACGATCCCGCTTGCCGCCGCCATTCTCATCGTGTGGATTGCCTCGGGCGGCGAGCGGCCCGAACTGGCCTACATCGGTTTTGACCGCGAGCGCGGCATGTGCGACGCCGTCATCGTGGACGCTCTGCCGCTGGCGCACACGCAACAGCTTCTACCTCTGAACGCCGACGGTCGGCTGAGCGGCAAGGACGCAGCGGCGCAGATCAAGCGCGTCTTCGAGCGACTCGCCGACACGCTAGCGGCCAATCGCTCCGGCCTGGATCGGCTCGTCAAGCTGAACTTTGTGGTGGCGTGCACGGAGGTTGTGGCGGCCATCGAGCGCTTTCTGGCCCGGCAATTCGCTTCCGGGCGAGGTCCCGCAACCAGTTTCGTCGTCAGCTCGCTGCCGCACGCCGGGGCGGTGGTCGCCGTCGATGCCGTCGCCGTTGCGGACAGCGAAGCTGGCAAGCGGGGTCAGGCGGACTGCCGCATCTTGCCGCCGGGGGCGCGTGTTTACATCGCCGGCCAGGCCGAGCCTGGCAAGTCCCTTGGCGAGGCCACCCGCAAGACTCTTGAAAGCCTGCGCGCCACCTTGAAGTTTCTGGGTCTGTCCGCCAAGGACGTCATACAGGTCAAGTCGTTCCTCACGCCCATGTCGGCGGTTGCCGAAGTTAACGACGAGATGGCGAAATTCTTCGGCAGGGACGATGTCCCGCCACAGGTCTTCGTCGAATGGCGATCGTCGTTACCCATCGAGATCGAGCTGATCGTGCAGGCTGGCAAGGATCGGCCGGGGCCTGTCGTGGAGTTCCTTACGCCGCCAGGCATGAAGTCGTCGCCGGTTTTCAGCCGGGTGACGCGCATCAACCGTGGCAAGTCGATCTACATCTCCGGTCTGCACGGCCGCAAGGCGGCCGGCCCGCACGACGAGATCATCGACATCTTCGATCGCCTCGGCGGCATCCTCAAGAAAACCGGCAGCGACTTCAAGCATCTCGCCAAGGCGACCTACTACGTGACTACCGCCGAGACCACCCGCAAGATGGGCGAACTGCGGCCGCGCTACTACGATCCCAGGCGGCCGCCTTCCGCGTCGCTGGCACCGGTTGCCGGCGTCGGCCTCGCCGGCAGATCGGTGACGCTGGACATGATCGCCGTGCCTGTGGAGTAGCCCGCCCAGGCAAGCCGGCACGGCTATTTGCCCGGCGACGACAGCAATGCCACCCCGACCAGCGCCAGCGGCATGCCCAGCGGCAGCAGCCACAGCGTGAGCGACAGCGCGCTGCCTACAAGAACGAGTATCCCGCCTGACAGTTTCGTGACGTTGAGGATTGTGGCCATCGGTGGACTCCTGGTTCAGTGCCGGCCGGCATGCGGCCATGCGATTGTTGCCAGTAGACCAGGCGAGAACGACCGGACATCAACGCCAAAAAATCAGGCCACGCGCCCCCTGTTGCAGCCAGGGGGAAACGCGGCTATCATACGTTGTCCCAACGTCCTGGGAGGCGCTCGGTTCATGTTGCAAGCGTTGGTGAGCACGGCCAGTCGATGGCTCAACAATCTACATCGTTCCTGGTTCGAAACCAACGAACCTACCGTCGAGGTGGCGCCGGCGCCGCCAGCGCGGCAAAGGTACCAGCGCTTGAATCGCGTCTTGCTCGCAGACGAGGTCAGCCGCACCATCTTTCACGAGTTCGGCACGCACCGTCGCACGGAACGCGGCGACGAGGAGACAGGCTGGGTCCTTCTTGGCGTGCGTGAAGCCGACGAAGTCGTCGTGCTCGCGACCCTTCCCGCCGGCGCCCAGCGCAGCGCCGGCGTGGCCCATGTCCGTTTCAATGCCAGTGCCCAGGCCCTCGCCAGCCGGATTGTTCGTCAGTGGGATCGCCGGCTGACAATGGTCGGCGTCGTGCACACGCACCCCGGCAGCCTGCGCCATCCGAGCGACGGCGACTTTCGCGGCGATAGCCATTGGGTCGGCCAGCTCCGCGGCAAGGAAGGCGTCTTCGGCATCGGCACCGCCGATGGCGACGAACCGCCACCCGGCAACGCCGTCTTCGCGCGACAACCCCGGAAGCACATGCAATGCCTGGGGCCCCTCTGCCTGTCCTGGTATGCGCTCGGGCAAGGCGAGCAGGCGTACCGCGCCATGCCCGTGCAACTGACCATCGGCCCGGACCTGGCCTTGCCTTTGCATGCGATCTGGGAAACCATCGAAACCTTCGGCGAGCCGCTCGACCGCCTGTGCCGGCAGCAAGCGCAGGTGTCCTTCGAGGTCGTTCAGGGCGCGGCGGGCAAGGCGCTGGCCGCCTCGATCAAGCTCGCCGAGGCCGACAGCAAGCTACGCCTGCTGATGGAGAAGGACCGCGTGCAGTATCATCTCTTCCACGACGGCGACGTGATCGATATCGATCCTAAGGCCGCACCGCTCGATCGCGCCGTCTATCTCATACTCGCGGAACTGGCGTCCCGGTCGTGACGCACCTTCCTTGACAAGTATCAGCCGCGTTTTTTCGGCAGAGTATTGTGCTCGCGGTCTGCGCGGCTATCATATTGCCTTGCACCCTGGACAGGCTGTGCCGGCCAACTCCGTGTCGGCGTTCAACGATTCGCATCGCCGGATTTACTCATGGCAACACGACATCTGGTAATTCGAGGCAATCTCCAGAGCGACTACGCGGATGTCTTCACGCCCGCAGCCGTGGCCGCACTGGAAGCCCTGGCCAACCTCGATGCGGATCGGAAGGATCTGATGGCCGCGCGCATCGCGCGGCGGGCGGCACGCGCACGCGACCGCCAGCGCATCACTTTTCTCGACCCGCAAGCCGTGATCGGCCGCACGCGGATTCAGGTTCAGGATGCCCGTGCCGGCGCCTTCGCCGGCGCCGAGATTCCCCCGGACCTGCAGCGTCAGTGGATCCAGGGCACCGGACCGGCGGCCAAGCCGAACGCATCGCTAGACAAGAGCATCCGCAATGCCGCGTACGCGCTCCTGTCCGGCGCCGATGGCTGGATGTTCGACGGCGAGGACGCACTCGGCCAGATCTCGACCATGTCGCTGGACAACCAGCGCAACCTCAAGCTGGCCATCCATCGCGATCCGGCGTTCCTGAAGGTTGCCGAGCAGGTGGCCGGCGAGATGAACCACTGGGCCCAGGGCTTCTTCGGCCGCCCGATCATCAGTGACTGGCAGAAGCAGCTCGACTTCACCACCAAGATCTTCCGCGCCCGTGGGCTGCACCTGGACGACCGGCATGTGCGTCACGCCGGCGGCGCAAGCTTTTCCGCATCCATCGTCGACGCGGCACTCTACGTCGTCAACAATCACCAGCGCCTGCGCGAGACCAATGCCTCGCTGGTGCTCTACTTGCCCAAGATCCAGACTGCCGAAGAAGCCGCGCTGTGGAGTGACATCCTGTCGGCACTGGAGCGACATCTCGGCATCGCTGAGGGCAGCATCAGGGTATACGTGCTCGTGGAGCAGGTCGAGGCGTGCTTTCAGTTGATGGAGATTCGCGCCGCCCTGGGGTTGCACTTCGTCGGCTTCAACACTGGCCGCTGGGATTACATCAACAGTGTCGCCGACGCCCTGGCCTGGGACAGCGGCTTCGTCAACCCGAATATCGACGCCATCACGATGACATACGGGTACATGCGGACCTACGAGGACCGCGTGCGCCGCGCCTGCAACACGCCCGACCGGCTGGGCCGCTGTGCCCTCTGGCAAGGAGGCATGGAGCCGAACATCCCGGTCGGTTCGGCGGCCGGTGTTGCCGCCGGCATGCAGCGCGCCGTGGCCGGCGCCGAGCGTGAGCAACGGGAAGGCGCCAGCGGCAAGTGGGTTGCCCACTGGAAGATGGTCCACATCGTTCGACCGGTCTGGGAAAAGGCAGGGCAGGACAACCAGCTCGGCCGCAAGTTTCCGCCGCTAACCTACACTCAGGCCGACGCCGACGCCCTCTTTCTGCTCGAACCGGCCCCACGCACCGTGCGCGGCGCCCGCGATCTGCTGAGCGTCGCATTGCAGTATGGCAATGCCTTTCTGGTCGGACTTCAGGCCGCCGCACTGAAGCCGGCCGATTACTTTGGCAACGACGACGTCCTGTACCTGATGGAGGACATGGCCACCGGCGAGATTCGCCTGAGCATCCTCTGGGAATGGCTGCACAAGAATGCCGCTTTCAGCGCCGACGATGCCGCCACCGGCGTCAAGTCCGGCGACTGCCTCACGCCCGAGTTGTGCCGTCGGCTCCTCGCCGAAGAATACGACAAGCTCCAGAACGCCGGCAACCGCGACGTTCACGACGCGTCAAAACGTACCACGCTGCCCATCGCCAGGGAAATCGTCGAAGCCTATGTCACCGACAACGTGAAGCTGCCCTGGTACATCGATCTGCTCAACATCAACCTCGAGAACCACGACCTGACCGAGGCCAGGAGACGAATTCGCCTGCTGGCCGAAGCGTTTCACAAGGATGGCACGCGGATCACGCAGAACGTGAGCTGGTGACCGGGCATAACGGCACGGAGTGAATCATGCGCTGCACTATCCCCGCGCTCTTGTTCGCGCTGGCGCTGACCATTTTCGCCCCGGCGCAAGACCTCGCCCCCAAACCGGTCCCGGTGTCCGCCTTCAAGGTCCCACCCGGCTTCGTCGTCGAGCGCATTGCCGCGCCGCCGCTGGTGCGCTATCCGCTCTTTGCCGCACTCGACGAACGTGGCCGCATGTTCGTCGCCGAGGGAACCGGCACCAATTTGCCGGGAACCGAGCTGGCCAAGAAGAAGCTCGGCCGGATCGTCCTCCTCGAAGACACCGACGGCGACGGCATCTACGACACCAGCAAGGTGTTCGTGGACAAGCTCATCTTCCCGCAAGGTGTGCTCTGGCATGACGGCGCCCTCTACTGTGCTTCCCACCCGAGCTTCTGGAAATTTCAAGACACGAAAGGCGTGGGCAAGGCCGACAAGCTCGAGGAACTGGCGACCGGGTTCAAGTTCAACGGCAACGGCTGCGACATTCATGGGCCGTTTCTTGGCCCCGATGGCCGCCTGTACTGGACCGATGGCCGGCATGGCTACAAGTTCAAGTCGCGTGACGGCAAGCTGTTCGAGGGACTGGCCGCACGCATCTGGCGTTCCAGAACGGATGGCACGGACCTGGAGCAGATCTGCGGCGGCGGTTTCGACAATCCCGTCGAGATCGCCTTCACGCCGGAGGGCGAGCCCATCGGCACCATGGACCAGGGGGCCGGCGATTGCCTGCTCCACTACGTCGATGGCGCGGTCTTTCCCATCGAGCATCCGTGCATCAAGGAGTTCGTTCGCACCGGACCGCTGCTGACGCCGATCAAGCAATACTCGGCCGCGTTGCCGCCGGCCCTGTGCGGCTTCACACGCTATCGCTCCGATCATCTCGGCAAGGCGTTTCAGGACACGTTCTTTTCGACGCATTACATGCTGCATCGCCTCGTGCAGAATCGGCTCATTCGCGATGGCTCGACCTTCCGCTCGGAAGACAGGAACTTCCTCACCTCGGAGCTTCAGGATGTCCGCATCACCGACGTGCTCGAGGACGCCGATGGCAGCCTGCTCTTCGTCGACATGGGAGCGTGGTTCACCTACGGCTACGTGAAGCCGACGCTCCCCAAGCCGGAAGTGCTGGGCGGCATCTACCGCATTCGCCGCGTCGACGGCAAGCGCGTCGCCGATCCGTGGGGCAAGTCGCTGAAGCTGGCCACGCTGCCGACCGCAGAACTGGCAAAGCTGCTCGACGATCCGCGGCCCATGGTCCGCGACCAGGCGATTCTGCATCTGGCCAAACGTTTCGGGGCGATTCCAACCCTGTCGGGCATGCTCGATCCAGCCCGCGGCCGTTCCGTGCAAGGCCGCCGCAACGCCGTCTGGGCATTGTGTCGCATGGACGACGCCAGGGCGAGCGTGCCGCTGCGCGGCGCCCTTGCGGACAAGGACTTCAGCGTGCGCATGGCGGCCGTCCATGCCAGCGGACTGCACCGCGACGCCAGTACGCTGCCCACGCTCAACAGGATGGTCGTCGACGAAGTTCCGCCGCTGCGCCTGAAAGCAGCCGAGGCGCTCGGCCGCATCGGCAAGGCGGACGCCGTCCCCGCGCTGCTCGAGTCGCTTCGCAAAGGCGGCGACTCGTTCCTGGAGCACGCGCTCATCTACGCCTTGATCCGCGTCAACGATCCGAAAGGGACTGCCGTCGCCCTGGCGGACGCCAACCCACGGCTCCGCCGGGCCGCGCTGGTCGCGCTCGACCAGATGAAGGACGGCAACCTGGCACAGGCCCAGGTCGTGCCGCTGCTGGACACCGACGATGCCGCCCTGCAACAGACGGCGCTGGAGGTGATCAGCCGCCGACCGGGCTGGTCGGGGGCGGTGCAAGGCCTGCTGCGGAAATGGCTGGCACTGCCGAAGCTCTCCACCGAGCTCGAGAAATCGCTGACCGGCGCCCTGCTCGGCTTCAGTGGCGAGAAGGACATTCAAGCGCTGATGGCCGAGTCCCTATCAACCCGGGATACCCCGGCAGCCACACGGGTCCTGTTACTCGGCGTGCTGGCACGCTGCCGGCTTGACACGTTGCCGCCGCCCTGGCTCAAGGCGCTCGCTCAGGCGCTCGCCGATGCCGACTCGGCGGTGCGCCGCGAGGCGGTTACGGCCATCAAGACACGCAATCTCCGGCAATTCGATGAGCCGCTGCTCGCCCTCAGCCGGCACACGAAGCTGCCCGCCGAACTGCGTATCGCCGCGATGGAGACCGTCGCCGAGCGGCGGTCGGAAACCGATGCCGAGTCCTTCGCCCTGCTGACGGCCCATCTTTCGGAAAAGACCGATCCGCTGCTGCGTCTTTCGGCGGCGCGGGCCCTCGGCGCCAACTCGCTGTCCAGGCAGCAGCTCGTCGATCTCGCCAGGCGGTTGCCGGAGACCAGTACGCTCGTGCTGCGGCAACTGCTGCCGGCGTTCGCCCGCTCGAAGGACGTGGCGGCCGGCAAGGCGCTCGTTGCCGCCCTCGACAAGACCCCCACGGCCGAGGCCCTGACAGTGGACGAGCTGGACAAAACGCTCAAGCCGCATGCTCCGGAAGTTCACGAGCAGGCCCGAGCCTTCCGCGACAGGCTGGCAGCCCGGCAGCAGAAGCAAACCGCATACATCGTCAGCCTCCGCGATGAACTCGACAAGCTGCAGGGCAACGGCGACGCCGGCAAGCAAGTCTTCTTCTCGCAAAAGGTCGGCTGCCATGTCTGCCACAAGGTCGGTACGCAGGGTGGCGTCATCGGTCCGGACCTGTCGAAGATCGGCGGCTTTCGCAGCCCGGCCGAGCTGCTCGAGGCCATCGTCTTTCCGACACTCACGATCACGCCGGAGTTCCGCACCTACCAGGTGCAGACGAAATCCGGCCGTTCCTTCGATGGCCTCATCTTCCGCGAAACCGCCGACGCCATCTTCCTCCGCACCGCTCAGCTCGCCGAGGTCCGTGTGCCACGCAAGGATGTCGAGGACCTGGTCCCATCCAGCACATCGTTGATGCCGGACGGCCTGGACCGCACGATGTTACGGCAGGAGCTGCGCGACGTGCTCGAGTTTCTGCGAGGATTGAAATGATCCTTTGCGAGGAGCGACGATGGACTGCTTCGACTTGTTATGGCAAATTGGCCAGGACCGTGAGCTGAGCGACCTGCGCGGTCAACTGGAGAAGATCCGCCACGAACACGACCGGACCACACGTGGCCGCGATGGCCGTGATCTCGAGGGCGAGTTGCTCGAAATGAAGCTGCGTCACGGCTTGCTGGTACGTTTGTTGATCGCCAAGGGCGTCATCACGGCCGCCGAGTACGCCGCGCTGATCGCCGAGACGCGGATGGACACGTAGGCACTGCGACATCATCACGGAAACTCACCGATGCTATTTCGTCTGTTGCTTCTGGCGCTCGTCGTCCTGACATCTGTTGCCGGCAGGGCTTCGGCCCAGGCTCCGACCTGGAAGGCCGGCCTCGCCAAGGCCATCATCACGCCGGAAAAGAGTGTCTGGCTGGCCGGCTACGGCTCGAAACGGCCGCCCGACGGCAAGCTGCACGACATCTGGATGAAGGCGCTCGCGCTCGAGGACCCGCGCGGCAACCGCGCCGTGCTCGTCACCAGCGATTTCCAGGGCGTCCCCAAGGAGATGAGCGACAACGTTTTCGCGCAGCTCAAGAAGAAGCTGAACCTGGAACGCCACCAGGTCATGATCACCTTCTCGCACAACCATTGCGGCCCACGGCTCGGTCTCGACCTCGTCGATTACTATCCCGTCGAGGAAGAGCAGGTCAAGCTGGTCGATGAGTACACCGCTCTCATGGAAGCGCGCATGGTCGAGATGATCGCCGAGTCGCTTAAGCAGGTCCAGCCGGTGACGTTGCGGCTGGGCGCCGGCAAGACCACGTTCGCCGTCAATCGCCGCAACAACCGCGAGGCCGATGTGGCCGACATGCTTGCCAAGAACGTGCCGCTCAAGGGACCCGTTGATCACGCCGTGCCAGTGCTGACCGTCACCGGCGCCGACCGGAAGTTGCTGGCCGTCGTCTTCGGCTACGCCTGCCATCCGACGACGCTCAGCTTCACGAAGTGGTGCGGTGATTTTCCCGGCTTCGCGCAGATCGCGCTCGAGAAGAATCATCCCGGCACGCTGGCGATGTTCGTCAACACCTGCGGCGGCGACCAGAATCCGCTGCCGCGCCGCAAGGTCGAGCTGTGCGAGAAGTACGGCAACATGCTCGCCGCGGCCGTCGAGGAAGCGCTCAAGCAGCCGCTGAAGACGGTGTCGCCGGGCCTGCGGACGGCCTTCTCGTATGTCGACCTTGCCTATGAAAAGGTCATCACGCGACCGGAGCTGGAGAATTTCGCCGCCAAGGATGCCAACGCCATCCGCAAGCGCTGGGCGGCGCGAATGCTCAAGAAGCTCGACGCCGGCGAAAAGTTCGCAGCGGCCTACCCCTATCCGCTGCACGCCTGGCGCCTTGGCAAGGAGTTGCTCGTCCTCGGCATGGGGGCAGAGACCGTCGTCGATTATTCGCTGCGCTTCAAGGTCGAGTTCGGTCCCGGCACCTGGGTGTTCGGCTACGCCGACGACATGATTTCCTACATCCCCTCACGCCGCGTCTGGGCGGAGGGCGGTTACGAGGGCGGCTACAACCTCTACGAATACGGTCGCCCCGCCCTGCGCTGGGCCGGCGACGTCGAGGACCGCATCGCCACGGCAATGAAAAAGCTGGTGAAGTCCGTGCCGGCCGAATGACGGATCCGTTGCGTTGCCACCCCCCTCTCTGCACCCCGGCAACGAATCCGCCGATTTGCCCCCGTTGCGATGCCGTCCTTGGGCAACCACCAAGGTCACAAACGGCGATGCCTTCGTGATCTTTGTGCCCTTTGTGATTGATCGAATTCAGCCTGGACGACGATCCGCGATGGAGCTGAAGTCATGGTGCAACAGAAGACCTTCACCCCCGTGAAAATCGGCGTCGTCGGCCTGGGCCGATTCGGGCGGCTGCATGCGCTGACCTTGGCCGGCCTGGCGGAAGCGGACCTGGTCGCGGTGGTGGCACGGCGGCAGGCGAGCCTCGACGCACTGGCTCGCGAGCTTCCCGGCGTGCCCGGATTCACCAGCCTGGAGCAAGCCATCGGGCAATCGTCGGCCGAGGCCTGGGTGGTCGCCTGCACGACGGCCCAGCACGTCCCCGTTGCCCGGGCACTCCTTGAGGCGGGCAAGATCGTCCTGCTCGAGAAGCCGATTGCCGACAACCTGGCCGATGCCAGGAGCCTGGCGCCGCTGGTCCGGCCCGGTTCGAGCAATCTCATGATCGGGCATATCGTGCTCTTCAACAGCGAGTATCAGCAACTGCGCGAGGAAGCCCGCCAGCGCGGGCCCATCGCCTACATCGATTGCGTCCGCCATCGGCCGGCCAGCATCGTCAAGCAGTTCCCGGGCGAGAATCCATTGCATGCCGCGATGGTCCACGATCTTTATGCCGCGCAGGTGCTCGTCGATAGGGCCGAGCCGGCGAGCTTCAGCGCCCAGTTTCATCGAACCAAGGATGGCGAGGTCGATCTGGCGCTGGCGCAACTTGGCTGGCGGGACGGCCCGCTGGCATCGTTCGCCGCGTCCTATCTTACACCCACAGGCATGCCGCCGCGCGGCTTCGATCGCATGGAGGTTTTCGGCGACGGCTGGTCGGCGCGCATCCACCCCAATCCCAGGCCCATCGAGGTATGGGACGACAAGGCGTCCTGGCCGCTGGCGCTGGAGATTCGCGCGGGCGGCAGCGCGGCAACCGGCATGATGGCGGAGGAACTGCGCTGTTTTTGCCGCGTAGCGCGCGGCTTGCAAGCCGTTCCCGTCGGCGCGACCTATGCCGACGCACTTCAGGTGCAGACCTGGATGGACCGGCTGGAAGCTTGTGCTTCGGCGCCGCGAGCATGATTGTGGTTCGCAGAATCCGCCGTCGGTGCGGCATCAAACCTCAGGGATGCGGGGTGTAGCTCCGGGTTGATAAGGAACGCTTCGAGATTTCGATGGAATCATGATGCAAGGCAACATGGGCGTGTTGTGCACGGCCCCGTTTACGGGGCTTGCCGCGAAGCGGTTGTAGGCCCGCCGTTGACGGCGGGTTAGCGTGAATAGTGGAAGAACTCGAGGCCCGTTCACGCGCCTTCTCGCCGTGGGCTTGAGCTCCAGAATGAATCGCTTAAGCGATACAGCGAGAAGCCCCGTAGAACGGGGCTACCAGGACCGTGTCAGCCTCGCGAAATGCAACCTACCCGCGATCCGCCCGCTGCGCCTGCCGCGGGTCTCTTGGCCGTAGCCTTCGGCAACGAATGCCGGACGCAAATTGGGTAGGATGAAAGAAATAATTGCGATCTTGAATTTCAGGATTGGATTGCAACCCCCACGACAGCTGACAATGCAAGTCGAGTCGCCTTTGTTTAGGAAGTAACTGTCGCATGAACAGTTCACGATTCTGGCGCCCCTACCATGCGCCCATCTCATGGGCCGCTTTCGGGCTATGCGTGCTCGCTCTGGGAATGATTCTTGATGATTGGTTTGCTCATGCGCCGCGTTGCACTATTCCCCTTCATGGATCTTTGGGCGTTGATCGTCTGTTTCCCGATGGATCCAAACTCGTGTTGGCGACTCCTCATTGCTTCGCCGACGAAATGCCCCGTGCGCCACAAAAGCCAGATAGCCTTCCCACCGAACAGCTGTTCCAAGTATGGAATACCCCCACGGGCGAGATGGTCGAAATCGCCATCAAAACCATAGGTTCTCAGGTTATCAGGACCGGCTATTCTCCCAGTTGCCGCTTCCTGGCAGTTTGGGAAGCAATGCTACCTGTCGCAGGCGCCAACAAGTCCGCCGATCGATTGCATTTGATCGATCTGCGCCGCGATCGGCAGATTCACCGTTCATGCGAAACGATGAAAGACCCCATATTCGTGTATTCCCCAAGTGATACCTTCGTTTTCGTATTTGATGCGGATCATGCGAGTCGAACTCAGTCCATCCTCGTGGAAACCGCAACAGGCAAGATCGTCCAGACTTTTCCGCCGACCATTCCCGATTTTGTTCCCGACGAAAGTCTGATGATCTATGCAACGAACAAGGGGAGCCTGCGTGACCTTCATTTTTGGCAAACGCGGACGCGCAGCCCTTTCCGGACTATTGCCGGTGCCAAGCTCTGGGTGATTTCGGGCGACGGCCGGACTGCGGCAGTCGTGATTTCGGAGGATTGGGTGTTAATCGACCTGGCCACCATGCAAAAGCGCCGGCTGCGTGACGCCAAGGACACGAAGGCCGTGTCCTTTTCACCCGATGGAAAGACACTGGTCTTCGTTTTTCCACAGAACCTGGAATTCTGGGACGTGGTTACGGCAAAGAAGCGCGGCGAGGATCCTGAAACCATTCGCGATTGGCAGTTGCGCTTTGGGTCATTCTCTCCCGATTCTGCGATTTACGCCATTCACCCCGCGGATATGCGTTCCGAGCTTATGATGTGGGACGTTTCCTCGGCGCGGCTATTGTGGTCGAGAAATATCGAACGCTTCGGTTTCTCACGAGATTCTCGTTCCGTGATCGACATGGACTCATGTGAGATTCTGGATTCGAGAACCGGCGGTTTGCGATTTGGTATCCCGGCTGATGACTGCAAGAGGAAGTTTTCCGCCGACAACCGATTTGTGACGCTGCAACGGGAAACACGTAACAAGCTGGAGCAGGTGCGCGTGATCGATTTGTCGAGCGGACGCGAAGTGGCTCGTGTCGAAACCAACCCTAATTCAAACTGGCTCTCGGAGGATGGGGCAACGCTAGTGACCTCACATGGAGATAACGACGGACGCCGTATCTGCTGTTGGGACGTGCCATTGGCGCGGCCGTTTCGTTTCTGGATTCATTGCATTCAGCTCGGCTTGGTAATTGTCGCGATCGGGCTCGTCTGGTGGCGATGGAGACGTCGTGTCTCGCGAGAGTCGGCGCCAGCGTAGAGAGCGCGCTTGAAAGCGGAACTTGCGACCGCTTCACCGGCGCTGTCCCGCCGACAGCTCGATCGGCTTACCATGCGGCGTGTTGAGGTAGGCGCGGCGCCATTCCTCCTTGCGGCGGAGCATGTCGGCGATGTCGAGTAGTCCCTTGCCGACGCAGAGCCTTTCGAGCGCGGCCAGCCAGTGCTCGTAGTAGGTATCGCCCAGGTCCGGGTCGCCGCGTTGTTGCGCCGCCTTGATCTCGTCGCTGAGCGTGGCCGCCCATTCCGCCCAGGTAAAGCAGCCGGCCTCGGACAGCCGCACGGCCAGGGCGAAGGCGTGCGCCTGCCACGGTTCGCGAAAGACCGGGCCCTGCTCGTCGCGAGGCAAGGCGAGAAGCTCGTCGAGTTGCGCTTTCATCCAGCCGGCTCCAGGTAGTCTTCCCACAGATCGACGTAGACGCAGTCGCGGGCGGCGCTGTCGCCCCAAAGCTCGGCGGCCTCGAAGCGGACAGAGTACAGGTGGTGGCCCGCGCGGATGCCCTGGGCGCTCAGGTCTGGAAGAACATGGGCGCCGCGATGCTCGTGAATCGTACCCGTCCGCCCGCGGACGTAGCGCGGCGCGCGTGTGTGCCCCGGCGGATGCCGGTTGAAGGCGCGGACGCGCTGGCCCGGCTGAAAGCGCGGCGGCCCCTCGGCGGGCAAGGTGGCCGGCGACCCCTGGACCAGCACCCGCGGCACATCGCTCGTCGTCAGTACCCGTTGCCGCGTGGCGTCATCCGCCTTGCCGCCCGCCTTGTGCGTGCGCAGTTCCTCGGCCGTCAGCAACCCGGACTCGAGGAGCTGTTTCTCCAGTCCAGCCAGCCAGTTCTCGTAATAGGTGTGCCGCAGGTAATCGACAGGATGTTGTCGCTCGCGGGCATGACGGGACATATCGCTGGTCCACTTGCCCAGCGCCCCGGCGGCGCGGACCATGCCGAAGACGCGCCGCTCCCAGTCCGCGTGGAAGACCGGCTCCGTCGCCTCCGGCTCGGCGTTGATGGCGCCAAAGCCGTGCATGCCACCGAGATCGTGTGCGCCGTTCATTGTGAGTCAGTTTTCAGTGTTCAGTGTTCAGAGTTCAGTTATCGGTTGTGCGCGCTTTCTCGACGCCGATCATTGAATTGCGCGTCACCAGAGTGGCCAGTTGTTCCTCGCTCCAGCCGTCGGTGTTGGCCGGCCGTTCGGGCAGCACTAGGTAGCGGACCTCGGAAGTCGAATCCCAGACGCGGACCTCGACATCTTCGGGCAGGCCCGTGCCGAATTCCTTGAGCACGCCGCGGGGATCGGCCACGGCCCGCGACCGGTACGGCGCCGACTTGTACCACACGGGCGGCAGCCCCAGCACCGGCCAGGGATAGCACGAGCACAACGTGCAGACGACGACATTGTGGACCTTGGCCGTGTTCTCCACCGCTTTCATGTGTTCTCCACCCCGGCCCGTGAAGCCGAGCGAAGCGATGGCGGCCGTCGCATCCTCCAGCAGCCACTTCTTGAAGGCCGGATCGCTCCACGCCTTGGCCACGACCTTCGCGCCGTTGCGCGGGCCGATCTTCGTCTCGTAGGCATCGACAAGCAGATCGATGGCCGCAGGATCGACCAGTCCCTTCTCGACCAGCAACGACTCGAGCGACTTGACGCGCAGCTCCAGGTCGGACGGCGGATCGGTGTGATCGTGGTCGTGATGGTGGTCGTGGTGGTGGTGGTGTTCGCTCATGTCTGCCTTGAGGAGTCATCCGGCACGCGCTCAGGCGGCACAAAGAGGGAAGGCGTGGTGTCATCTTGGCCTATCGATTCAGGGGAGGGTTCAACGGGCAAACTCACGACCTCGAAACAGTGGCCGGGCAAGGCGATGAGATCGCCCGCGGTCAGGGGTTGCCAGACTTGATTGCGCAAGTATTCTCCCCAGAACCACCCCTCCTCTGTGATGCGAGCTATACGGTCCTGGCTCAATCTTGCCCTGTCTGCCGCCCGCAAGATTGGCACTCCACAGCGCGGACTGAGAGTCAGGATATGACAGCCTCCGCCATCGTTCTTGACACGAATGTGCTCCCTCGACACGGCGGGATGCGGAAGTGCCACATCCACGCCGCAACCGGAGCGACGTTTCTGCGGAACTCGCCGTAGGCCGATGAACGTCCGACCGACCGTCACGAGCTGTCCCGGTTCCACAGTGAAGGAGAACGCAGGGTCAGGGTAGCAGCGGAACATGAACCGCGATTGGCCACGCAGTTCTAGGTCGGACGGCGAATCGGCGGTGGCGTCGCCATGACGAGGATGATGACTCATACGGTTACTCGCACGGTCGTGCCTACTTCCCCTTCTCAAGCTTTTCGAGTTCCAGCGTGATCGCGTTGCCGCCGATGTCGGCCGTCTGCTTGACGACGCCCATGCCGGCAACGAACCAGTAGGTTGTGCTGACCTTCATGTTGGCGGCGTCGGCGGTGACACTCACGGTGACGGCCTTGAACTTGCCCGCCGGCACCTCGATCTCCTCGCGGCCGACACGACAGGTCGCTGTCGCCTTCTCCGTGCCGACGGTGAAGGCGCTGTCCCACGAGTCGCCGTCCTTGACCGGATACTTTAGCAAGCACAGGGGCGGCGCAACCTCGACGCCATTGTAACGGTAACGAAACACTCCCTTGGCCGTGCTCGTCAGATGCTCGGAAGCGACCACTCTGCCATCGGCAACGGTTTCCAGGCGGCCAAGGCGCTGGCCGTCGATCGTCTCAATCTTGGCGAGATGAAAAACGATCTTGCGCTCCTGGCCTCCCACCTGGACCCGGTAGTGCCACTTGGCGCCGGACTTCAGCGGATAGTAGTCTGTCTTCTTTTCATCGGCGACCGCTGCCGCGCCGCAGACGATCGGCAACAGCAGTAGTGCGGCAAACTTTCTCACGTTGTTTCTCCCAGAGAATTCGATGTCATTGATATCGATCATGGCTCGCCAACCAGAACGAAGCTGGCCCAGAAAAATGGATGCGCTGCGCTGCTGTCCTGGCGGCGCTGGCGGACAAGATCAACCTGGGCGGCGTGCAGGGCGGCCAGCTTGCCCTGCCCGGCACGAAGGTTGCCGTAGAATCGGCGCATCAGCTCGCGCGTCTCGCGATCGGGAACCTCGAACAGGCTCGTGAGCAGGCTGCGGGCGCCGGCGTGGACAAACGCGCGACGCAGGCCGAACACGCCCTCGCCGGTCTTGATGTCGCCCAAACCGGTCTGGCAGGCGCTGAGGACGACCAGCTCGGTGCCGCGCAGATCGAGGAGCGCGATCTCCTCGGCGGTAAGCCAGCCATCGTCGGCACGCGTCGCCTTGTCGCCTGCGGTGTTGGCGCCGGCCAGCACGATGCCCGAACGCAGCAGCGGACTATCGAGCCGCCGCAACCGGCCGCGGACCGCGCCGGCGCCGCTGCCGCGCACCTCGTCGTCCTGCGGCGCCGGCGGTTCGTGATCGATGAAGTAGCCATGCGTCGCCAGGTGCAGGATGCGCGGTGGCTTCATGGCCTTGAAGACTTCCTCGAGCGCCTCCGCGCCCGCAAACGTCTTGACCGGACCGTAGGCGGACCCCGCGAGCGCCTTGTCAATGTCGCGGGCCTCGGCGGCGGCCCCGGCAAGCTGCTTCCAGCCGACGCTGCGCAGCGTCCGGCCCGGCCCCTCGGCGACGGCCAGTTCCAGCTTTTTCGCCAGCAGCGTCTCCGCCGTCGCCAGCCGTTGCGGCGCGTCCAGCTTGAAATCCGGATCGGCAAACACCACCGTGCCGCGCGCCGGCGTGTCGGCCGGTCGCAGCACGTCACGGCCGGTTGACAGGTAGGCGAACTGCTTCGTCTCTACCAGGTATCGGTCCTCCGCATCCACGAGCGCCTCGAAGGAAAGCCGGTTCAGCTCGCCGTCCGGCGCCAGGTAGACCGTCGTCGCCTTGCCGAGGGCGCCCTGCAGCGGCGCGAATACTCTCTCGTGAAGAGCGCGGGCGGTCTTCTTGTATTGCTTTTCCTGGGCTGTCTCCAGCTCGTTGATCTCCTCCTGTGATTCGCAATCGCGGAGCTTGTCCTGGAAATCGAGGATCTCCTTGCGAACCGCCGCCACGCCGGCGTCGATGATCTTGGCCTCGCCCAGGTCAAGAAAGCGCGGTGGGTGAGCGGACGTCAGGACGAAGGCGAAGTAGCGCGGTGGCTGCCACGCGGACGTCTTGAAGTCACGCTTCGAGACGCGGACGAACTCGACGAGCGCGGCATTGTCCGGCAAGCGCTTGCCCACGGTCGCGGCGGCCGCCGTCGCGGCCTGGTCGCCGGGTAGCCGCGCGATGAGGGCCCGGTTCAGTTGCGCCTCGAGGTCTTCGGCCTGCCGACGACGATCGGCAAGCTGCTTTTGATGCTCCGCCGCGCTCGTTCCCGCCGGAGGCTGCAACGCCGAACGGGCCAGCAACTCCTTGAGCCCGCGATACTGTCCCAGCTTCTTCGACAGTTCATCGTCCGGGGCGAGCAACCGCTGGGCCTGGCGAAACCTGAAAAGCGTGTCGAAGACGATGCCCTTGCGGCGCAGGCACCAGTCGAGGGCGGTGGCTGCGGCCGCGTCGCTGCCGTGAGCCAGGCTGAGCATGCCCGGCAAGTGGCCCTCGATGAAGCTCAGCGAGTCGTGCATGGCCGACTCGGAGCTGAAGGCGAGGATGTCCTGCAAGTCGCGCTGGCCGATGCGCAAGGCCCGGTCCTGCGTGGCGACAGCCTGGTCGTGCCGGCCCGTGGCCTGGTAGATGCCCGCGAGCGGCACCAGCAGCGTCACGAGATGACGGCTGTCCTTGCCGTAGTTCTTCTCCTGGATGGCCAGGCAGCGGACCAGGAGGCGCTCGGCCTCGGCGAGCCGGCCCAGTCGCCAGTACATGACGGCCAGGTTGTGCAGCGGCGGCGCCAGCTCGGCATGATCCTTCCCCAGGCGAGCCTCGAGCGTGGCAAGGGACTGCAAGAAGAGCGGTTCGGCCTCGGCGCACTTGCCCGCCGCGCTCAGCAGCGACGCCATGTTGCCACGCCGGCGGGCCGTCTCCGGGTGGTCCTTGCCCAGCGTACGCTCGGCAATCTGCAGGCCGCGGGCCAGCAGCGGGACCGCCTCCGTCACGCGTCCGGTGTTCTTCATCAACCCCACGATGTTGCTGAGGCTGTCGCCGATGAGAGGATGATCCTTGCCAAGCCGTTTCTCGCGAATCGCCAGGCTCTGCTGGAACAGGGTCTCGGCCTCCTTGAACCGGCCGATGTCGTGGTTCATCTGGGCGAGGTTGTTCAAGGTCGTGGCAATGTCCGGATGATCGGCGCCCAGGTGCTTGTGCTGGATGGCCAGGCAACGGCGATACAGCGCTTCCGCGTCTTGAAAGCGCCCGACGTCCTGTTGGATCGTGGCGAGGTTGTTGAGCACCGCGGTCAGTCCTGGGTGCGCAGCGCCCAGCCGCGCCTCGCGAATGGCCAGGCAGTGCGTGAACGCCGTCTCCGCCTCCCGGAAGCGGTTCTGCGACTGTAGGGCGAGCCCGAGCAGGTTGAGCGCGCTGGCCGACATCAGATCGTCCTTGCCGAGCTTGTTTTCGGCGATGGCCAGCGCCCGTCGAGCATTCATCTCACCTTCGAGGTAGCGTCCGCGCGAACGGCACGCTGCCGCCAGGTTGACGAGCGTCGCTGCCAGTTCGACGTGTTCCTTGCCCAGGCGCTGTTCCTTGATGGCCAGGCTGCGCGTGAAGGATGCTTCCGCATCGGCATAGCGGCCCAGCGCATGCTGCAAGCTGCCGAGGTTGTTCAGAGTGGCCGCGACTTCGAGGTGGTCCTTGCCGTGATGCTTCTCCTCGATCCGCAGGGCACGCTCGAAGAGCGGCAACGCATCCTGATGGCGGGTCATGCCCAGATAGAGGACCGCGAGATTGTTCAGCGGCACTCCCAGCCGCGGATGGTCGGGCCCCAGCTTCGCCTCGAGAATCTTCAGACCGCGCGTGTAGTGAACCTCGGCGTCCCTGTTCTTGCCGCAGGCCCGGCACGCGTCGGCCAGCACGCTGGCCAGCGCCGCCGTGTTCAGGTCGTCTGCCCCGAAGACGCTGACCGCCAGCGTCGCCGCCTTTTGCAAGTGAGGCAAGGCCTCGGCCGCCTTGCCCTGCTTGAAGAGCGCGATGCCTTTCTGAAAGGCCGCGTCGAGTTCGGCGCGCGGATTCGGCTCCTGGGCCAGCGCTTGCGCGACGATGAGTCCGACGAAAACCAGGGCCCAGTGCCACGGCGTCGGCAGCGGATAGCGAGCGATATTCCCCATGAGCGTCTCGCGGTTGCAGGAGGTGAGGTAAGAGCATCGTAAGCGATCGCCTGGCGTGTTGCAAGCGCAGCGATGCAATCAAGCGAAAAGGTCGCAACTGCGAAGGGAAGGTTGACGGCTGCACGCGGCAGAAATTCAGCGGCAGCCGGCGGACGTGCACGGCGGCGGTGCACTCACGGGCGGCAACGGCGGCGGACGTTCGGTGTTGACGGGAATCGGCTCGCCGGGCGAACGCTCGCAGGCCAGTACGCCGGCGGGATAGCCCATCGCCCAGTAGAGACGAAACTGGGCCCGGTTGTAGTCGGCGATGCTCAGGTAGTAGTTCTCGTAGGCCTGGTTCAAGGTCGCCAGGGCGGCAACGGCTTCCTGCGGGCGGACGACCAGCTGCAGGATGTCGCCGAAGCGGATGGTCTCCCGCAGGCCCTTCAGGTTGCCTGCGAAGTTCTTCTGTGCCTCGAAGAGGCCAACTTGCGCCTCGCCGATGCGAACGAAGGCAGCTTCCAGCTGGGCGTGGGCCTGGGCGACGTCGGCAGCGACGTTGTCCTGGATGCGATAGAGATCGATCAGGGCTTGCTGCTGCTGCGCTTGCCGTTCGCGGACCAGGGCGCGATTGCCGAAACCAAAATTGCGCATCTCCCAGAGAATCTGCGCAGATGGATCGAATCGACCCGTCCACGGATTCGAACTGCCGTTGCGGCTGGACTGGAAGGCGCCGCCCATCAAGTAATTGCCCGGGCCCACCGGCACCGCATCACCCAGGAGCACCAGGCTCGGAATCAACGGCCGCAGGCGCTCCTGGCGAATGCGAATCAGCGTCGCCTCCACCAGGGCCTGCTGCGACGCCAGCTCCGGACGACTCGTCAAGCCGATCGGAATGAGCGTGTCCACGATCTCGTCGGGCGACAGCAGCGTGACTTGCAGGTGCGGCGGCTCCAGCGGCACGGCGACCGTCGTCGGATCGAGTCGCAGGGCACGCGTCAGCGCCGCGCTGGCCACGCGCCAGTCTTGCCGGGAAAGCGCGGCCTGCTGCTCGATCTCGGCCAGCCGGGCCCGCACGCGATCAATCTCGAAGGCCGGCGCCAGGTCCTTGCTGAGCTTCTCGACTTGCCTTAACAGCTCGCGTCCCTTGGCGACGGCGTCCTGGTTGCCCGCCAGCCGGCCGCGCGCCTGCTGCACCAGGAAGTACGCGTCGGCCACCTCGCGCAAGGCATCGTTCTTCGCGGTCTGCACGTCGATCTCGCGGGCACGCAGCACTTGCCGGGCCGACAGCGGCGTGAAGATGGCGTCGGTCGTGGCGAAGGTCGCCGTCAGGCCGGCACCGGCCAGCAACTGATTGCGACTGTTCACGAACTGGTTTCCCGAATTACCCACCCCGCCGCCGGCGTGATAGTATTCGCTGACGCCCAGGTAGACGTTTGGCAGCCACAGCACCTGCGCCTGCGACAGCTTGGCGGCCGCAATCTGCATGCTGGCCTGTGCGGCGGCGATGATGATCGGCCGGGCATCCGACAGCCGCAACGCCGTCGCCAGGTTGATGGGCAGCAGCCGATCTCCCGGGGCCGGCCGGGCGTCGCCGATGGGAATGGGCGTCTGCCGCGCCGACAGCAACGGCCCGCGCAACAGGCCTGCCGCATCCGTCTGCAGTCCCGGCGGCGTGTCCGTCGGCGCCAGCAACATCGTGGGCGGCGGCAGCTCTTCCGGCAGATTCAGGTCCTTGACATCGACCCCCGTGCGCGGCGGCGGCCCCCCGGGCGCCATGCCCGAGAGCACGCTGGCCACGAGCACCGCGGCCGCAAGCATCGCCACTCCTGGAAGCCAGCCTCGACGCACCATCCGCTCCTTCCCCGTCCTTCCTCGTCTTCTCCGTCCTTCCCGCACAATCCGCGCAACCGCTTCATCCCTAAATATCGTGGCCGCCCATCGGTTTCGGTGACCGCCACTCGCCCGATCGGGCAGAATGCACCGGCCAGCAGCGGCACAATCGTCAGGGCGTGCGCAGCTTTACTGGTTGGCGGTGCACTCCCGGATCCGCGCCGGGCGGATGCCGTAAGCGACCATCCTGGCCGGGATGTTGCGCAGCACGGGCAAGCGCAAGGCGAGCCGCAAGAACCAGGGGATGCGGAAGGGCCGGCCTGCTTGCAAGGCGGGAGCGGCGATCCGGTTCTGAATCATGCGTTGAAAGGCCTGGATGACCCGCACTGGGAACTGCCGGGACTTCTGCACGGCGGCCAGGTCGGCCGCTTCGACCCTGCCGCGCCGCAGCGGCGCCGCCAGCAGATTGGCCGTCTCGACCGCGTCCTGGATGGCGTAGTTGATGCCGACGCCCATGACAGGCGACATGACGTGGGCCGCGTCGCCGATCAGCAACAGCCCGGGCCTGTGCCACTCCCTGAGCCGGCTCGATTCCACCGACAGTACGGTGGTTTGCTTCCAGTCGTGCAGCAGGTCAACGCGGTCGCTCAGCCACGGGACGAGGCGGCGCAGCGACTGCCGGACCGTGTCGATCCCGGCTGCGCGCACCTGCTGCAGGCTGCCCTTGAGGATCACGTAGCCCACTTGCCACTCGTCGGCCCGATCCAGCATCACGGCCAGATGGCCGTCGGCAATGTAAATCGTGCCGTCGTCCTGCTCGTCGGCCGGCAATCGTGGCAGGCGAAACCAGACGACGTCCATCGGCGGCGCGGTCTTGACGGGTTCCAGGCCGGCCAGCGCACGAACCTTGGAAAAGCGCCCGTCGCAGGCCACGGTGAGGACGGCCCGTACCTCGTGCCAGGCATCATCCGCGCCGCGATAGCGCACGCCGCGAACGACGTCGTCTTCCACGACGATCCGCTGCACGTTGGCCCCCATCTCCCGGTGAAACGCGGGCAACTTCTCCGCCTCGTGGACCAGGAATTCGAGCAACTGCGCTTGCGGCAGCATGGCGACGAAGGGAAAACGGCAACGCAGCCGCCCCAGGTCTCCCATGAGCACGCTTCCCTGGGGCGTCACGATCTTGAGTCGGCGCATCTTGCCGTGCGGCATCTGCAGCACCTGCTCCGCCAGGCCGAGTTGATGCAGGACGTCCAGCGTCGCCGGATGAATCGTGTCGCCACGAAAATCGCGCTCGAAATCCTTGTGCGCCTCCAGCAGCGTCACCGGCACGCCGCGCCGGGCCAGCAGCAGCGCCAGCATGACTCCCGCCGGGCCGCCGCCCACCACGCAACACGTGGTCTCCCGCACATCACGCACGGCTTCATCAGTTGACGCCAACCTGTCCATCATGTGCCTCCTCCACGTCTGGCGAACAGCATCGGCAAGAATATGATAAGCACAGCGGAAGTATCCGCCCCTGACTCCCGACCCTTGACTCCTGACCCTTGACTCCTGACCGGAGACCGCCATGGACCGCGACTGGAAGCGCTTCACCGATTTTCTCGTCGAGCAGGGCATCGACAAGGTTGCGCACACGACCAAGACCTATCTTGGTCACCTGATCGGTCTGTATCGACTGATGGAGGCGAAGGGTTGCAACGAGGAGTTGTGCCGGGCCGGCATGTTTCACTCGATCTACGGCACGCAACAGTTCCAGGGCTTCAAGCTGCCCCTCGAGCGCCGGCCGGAGGTGCGCAGCCTGATCGGCACGCGAGCGGAGAAGCTCGCCTACCTGAACTGCGCCATGCAGCGCGAGACTTTCGACGCCATCGTTTGCTCGGACCGCGAGCCTTACGTCTTCACCGATCGGCTCACGGGCGAGGCGGTGCACCTGTCGCGGCAAGACTTCGACGACCTGTGCCGCATTCATCTCTACGACTGGCTGGAGCAGGTGCCGCGCTCGCAAAAATGGGACTACCGCCGCGCCGCCTACCGCAGCATGGCCGAGCGGCTCGGCCCGCCGGCTCGCGACCTGTACGACGAGGTCTTCGCCGCCCAGATGACGCCGTCGAGCGCCGGCTGATACGAGTGTTGAGCAAACAGTCACGCGCGGCGTCTCTGGATCCGCCAATGAGCTTAGAGGCTGTCCGAAAAGGGGTCAGACCCCTTGCCCAACTAAGTGCAAAGTCCCCAGATTGACGCTGGATCACACGAAAGGCAGGGGGTCTGACCCCTTTTCGGACAGCCTCTTAGTAGCGGAACTCGCAGAGTTCCGACCTCGCGAGGGAAGCGCGATGACGTTGCTGGTTCGCATCTATTACAACACCGTATTCGGCGCCCTGGGCGGCTTGCTCGGCTGGATGCTGTTCGGCGTCTTCGGCGAGAAGAATCCGAGCGGCGCGCCGGCGTTTCTGTTCCTCAACGAGCAGGACCTCAACGCCATTCTGGGCGGCTTAGTCATCGGCGGCGCCATCGGTTTCCTGGTGGTCAGCGTGGATGCGATTCGTGACGGAGCAATGGTCCGCTTCGCGCGGCTGGCATCCTACGGCGTCGTGCTCGGGGCCATCGGCGGCGCCCTCGGCATGTTCCTGGGCGACAAGCTCAATCGGACGCTGATCGAAGCGCTGGGGGATCGCTGGTACGTGGCCATGCTGGTGCGCGGGCTGGGCTGGATGCTCCTGGGTGTCGCCATCGGCATGAGCGAGGGCATCGCCGCCCGCTCGCTGGGCCGCTTCAGCTACGGCACCCTCGGCGGGGCCATCGGCGGCTTCGTCGGCGGCTGCCTCTTCATGGTCTTCTACCAGGCGGGACTCCCGCAGGCCTCCGCTACCCAGTCGTCGGCCGCCCACATCTGGAGCCAGGCGCTGGGCCTGGTCATCCTGGGGGCCAGCATCGGTTCACTGTCGGCACTGGTGCAGGCTGTCTTTCAGCCGGCCTGCGTGCGCGTGCTCCGCGGCTGGCAAGAAGGGCGCGAGTATCCGCTGGAGAAGCCGGCCAGCCTGCTCGGCCGCGAGGAACACGCCGACATCGCCCTGTTTCGCGACATGAAGGTCGAAAAGAAGCACGCCTACATCAACCGCGTCGGCGAGCGCTACGTGCTGGTGAACAACAGCGCGCCGCCGGAATGGACACGCGTCAACGACGCTCCCGTGCCGCAAAGCCTCGACCTCAACGACGGCGACCGCATCCAGCTCGGCAATGTCATCCTCCGCTTCCACCTCCGCGCTGCCAGCAACCGCCAGCGCGCCAAAAGACCATTGCCTTTGCCCGGCTAGGGCGTGTTGACAATAGCTGGTGAACGTAGGCAAGAGACTGGGTAACGTGGGGCAGGTCGCCGACCTGCCATGGCCGCTGATGGCAGGTTGGCAACCTGCCCCACGAAGAGAATCGCCGAAATTTGGTTCTCCATTCCTCCTTGCTTACCCAGGCATTGTCAACACGCCCTAGTGCCTCGTCAAAGCTCAAATTTCGGGTTGGGTGCCATGGGTGCCATGGCCACGGCCTTGCGTGGCCATGCTCACCCAAAGCGGTGAGCATGGCACCCCAAAAAGACTAACCCGAAAATTAAGGTTGGACAGAGCACTAACGAGGCTACGCCTCAGACCGACGAGGCATGGTCAATACAAAAGGCTCCGGTCGATCGGCAAGGTCTGCTTGCGCAGCCTCAATGTTTGACCGCTCGAAGGCGGTAGTGATCCTGAAGGATCGG
>VGYC01000016.1 GCA_016873095.1 Planctomycetota bacterium
GTCCCGATTTGGGCTTGGCTGCTGGCTTCTTGTAATGCGGATGCGTGGTCGATGGCGGCTTCGACGAGTTGCTGGGATTCTTGCCGAGCTTGGCTTCGAGTTCCGCCACGCGCGCGGTCAGCACGCGAATCTGCTCCGCCTGCCACTTGATCAAAGCAAGAACTTCAGGCGGCAGCGATGCCAACACTTCTGCCGATACTGTCGGTGGAGCATCCATGCCAACCGCAACAGTACCCGAAACCACGATTCCGAGCTATATCGACCCGTGACCGGTTACGAAAAAAGCAATCATCCGTCGCGCAGAATCCGTCGAAGCTGGCGTCCACTGCTATGGCATGAGATGGAAGGCGTAGGCCTCATGCCAATTGGCATGAGGCCCACGCAAGGTTTGTCAGAGTTGTCAGACTGCCGCCAGACGCTTGCTTTCCAGCAGCTTGCGCAGGCGGTTGCGGGCGACGTGCAGCCGGCGCTTGATGGTGCCGACCGGGGCCTTGAAGTCGCGGCTCATCTGCTGCACCGACCGGCCGCCGAGGTAGTGGGCCTCGAGCGTTTCGCGGTCCATCGGCTCCAGCCGGATCAGGCCGCCGCGCAGCTCGGCCTCCTGTTCATCCTGAATGAGGCGATCCATCGGCGGCGCCGGCGACGCCGTCAGGTTACCCAGCGTCTCGCCGTCCGTCGAGTAGACCGGCGGCTTGCGAGCGCGACGGTTGATGGCCTTGCGCACCGTGATCTGCCGCAGCCAGGCCGTGAAGCAGCGCGCGTCGCGAAGCTGGTCCAGCTTGAGCATGGCGTGGATGAACACTTCCTGCGTGAGTTCCTGGGCCTCGCCGACGTCGCGCAGCCGGTTCATGGCCAGGCTGAAGACGTAGCCCTGGAAGCGTTCCACGATCTCGCCGTAGGCCTGGCGGTCGCCCTGGCGTGCCTGGTCCACCAGCGTTACCAGCTCGAGGTCAAGCGTGTCGTTGATGATCTGCGTCATGGTGCGTTCCCTCCCACGATCCCGTCCATCATGGAAATGTCGCGACGATCAGCTCGCTGCCGTCCCGGATCGAGGACGAGAGCTTGCGCTGCGTGCGCTTGGCGGCGGCCGGAAGCACGTCGTCCATGCCGAAAAGCACGGCACGGGGACATGGTCGGCGAGCGTCGAGGCGTAAGCCCGACGTGGCCCTGGTAGTTTTGCGACAGGAGTTTGGTAACCGATCCCGAGTCGACTATGCTCCGGTGATGGTTGTCTCCGTCGTGGGCCGGCCGGGGCCGAAGGCATTGCGTTCGGCATTACCACTGCGGTAATTACCGGGACCTTGCCACAGGGCCTGGTAGCATGCCTGCGCTCGGGCTAATGAGCCCGGGCTACGGGTCGCTTCCAGGCGGGCAGATCCCGCGGCCAGCGACCATCTCGATAGGATGGTCTGCCCCGGCAAAATCGCGAGCCGCGATTTGGCGAGGCGGCGACGGTACGGACGGTTGCGATGCCCCGGGAGAGCGACGCTCCCCGGGCGCATATCGCGACTGGGAAATGGCACCACCGCCGGATTCGACATGCCCACCATGCTCCGATAACCGTCGCGCATCGGACGGACCGCCGCCTGAGTAGCGAAGCGGACGCCATGCAACCTGGTTATCCGGCGGAGCTGGTTCATGTCAAACCTCCGGCAAATGGATAAAACGAAGACCCCACAAGGGGGCGTACACCCTAGACAGGGCAGGGGGCGAAAAGGTTCACCTGAAAATGATGGATGACGATGATACGGAAGATTTAGTGAACGTACGTTTATCAAGCGGATGGCTCGGCGCCCAATTGACGCAACTGTGCCTCCAGGCGCTCGGCGCGCTCTTCGGCGCTCTTCGCCTTCTTCTCGGCGGCGGCGGCCCGCTCGGCTCCGGTCATAATCAGGCTGCCGTCCTGATCGCACCAGCGCAGCCAATCGGCCTCGACATCTTCATAGGTTCCGTGCCACAGCACCAGGCCCAGACTCACGTTCGGCAGCCATCGCGGATCGAATGCGACATAGCGGCCTTCGCGCAGCGCGAAGCCGCGCAGCACGCCCTTTTTCAGCTGATTCAGCGGGTCGTGGATGATGTAGTAGGGGACGCCCAGGTCCGCGTAGTCGGTGACCTTGTCGGTATCCTCGCCACCCTCTAGGTTCGACACGATCTCGATGACCGCTGTCGGACTCTTGCCGACAATCCAGGTGAACCAGGCGCGATGCCCCTTGATCAACAAGTCGTCGGGAGAGCGCGTGTCCACGCCCAGCATCACATCCGGGACGAGCGGCGGCCGGTCGACGCGCTCATAAAGGCCCACGTTGGCCAGCACGCGAAAGGGCCGGCCGTCGCCTGGCCCGGGCCAGGAAGCGTACAACGGCTCGGTCAGCAATCGCATCTGCTTTTCGGCGAAGGGATTGTCCACGGGCGTGTCATCCTCCGTGACAAGCTTGTTGACGTCCGGCCACAAGGTCGGATCGCGCCAATCAAGCTCATCGGCGACCGGCATGCGGATGGGAGCGTTCATGTCTCCTCCAATGATCTATTCTCATCTAGATTGTACCCGCAGCATTCGGCAACCGCAACTTTCCGACAACTGAGCTGCGTTCAAAACGAATGATGAACGGAAGCCTGTCTTCCGTTCATCATTCAACGTTCATCATTCATCATCTAGTTGGCCGCGGTCACGCTGGTGACACGGGCGCGGGGGCGTGACTGATCGTCTAGAGTAATCGGCTGCGTCGATTCCACCTGCGTCGTGTTGCCGGCCAGGTCATGGGCGACCAGGCGGACGTACGCTTCGCTGGCAGGGCTCGCCGGCAGCGACCAGCGATGCTGACCGCTGTTGGCAATACCGCGGGCGATCGGCCGCCACGGGCCTTGCTTGCTCGTCGCATAGAACAGGTCAATCGGCTCGCTGGAGAGGTTCTTGTCGCTGACGTTCCAGGAGATCATGACGCAGCCGGAGTTGCCGCCGACGCCGGCCTGGATGTTGCCAAGTTGGGCGACCGGCTTGGTGGCGTCCACTTCAATGACCATCTCAGGGGCATCGCCCGCAGTGGGAGGCGTGCCGCCGAAGCCGCGACCATTGCTCACCACCAGGTTCACGCCGTAGACACCTTCGCCGGGCAGGTTGATCTCGACGGGACTCTTGCGATCGGCGTCCTCGCACAGCTTCTGCCAGCTCTTGCCGTGGTCGCGCGTCATCCACACCTCGACCGTGCCCACTCCACTCGGACCCTTTTCGTCGATCTGGTAGTCGAGGACAATGTGCCCCTTGCCGACAACCTGACGATTGGCGGAGGATGGTTCGCTGTCGCGGCCGCGAGCCTGGATACGGCCGCCGATTGGTTGTTCAACCGAGTCGTGGCCTTGTTCCTGACTGAAGGCGATCGGGCCATTGCCGGAACGAGGCGACGACGGATTGAGGTCCGGGCCGTTCACGGCCGGGCCGTTGAGGGCCGGACCGATCGGATCGTCGATCTTCTCGATCGGGAACGGCGACGGCGACGTTGCTTGCGAATTTGCGGGTAGGAGTTGCTCCAGGCCATGTGGTTTCGTGGAGCGGCTCAAATCCTCGGGATTGGAGAAGGAAACCTGCTTGAGACCCTGTGAATCGGGCTTGGTGGCCGGCAGCATTGACTTCGCCACTGGAGTGGCCGGATTGCCGATGTTGAACTCCTTGCAAACCTTGTTGCCCGCCAGGTCAACGGCATCGACGCGAACCAGACCATTAAAAACCGCCTGCTCCGGCACGCAATAAAGGTCCATGCGGCCCGGATGCGGATCGAGCGAGCGCCATTGCATGTCGCCTGACTGATAGGCAACGTGAATCTTTGTCAGGTCTGGATTGGCGTCACGAACAACGGCCTGGAACATCGTGCCTTCCGGGCATGGCGGCTGCGGCCGGACTTCGACCTGCGGCGGCTGGCTATCCAGCACCACGATCACGCCTGGTGCCTCATTACGCAAATCGCCAGGGACGGCTTTGCCCATCTTGTCCACGGTCACCACTGTGAACCAGTATTCGCCCTCGCGCGGGGCGCGGAATGTGAAGTAAGTCTGCTTCGGATCGACCTTGTCCTGCAACAGCCAGTTCTTGCTTGGATCGTCTTTCACGTAAAGACGGATCTCCTTGAGCGTGGAGCGGACGCGGTCATCCACTTTCACCGGCAGGTAAAAGACGCTCTTGGTCATGAATTTCTTGGCGGGCATGGCCGGCACGGCGGGTGCCCCATGGGGCATGGCACCCGGAAATGCCGCCGCCGGCGGCTGGGCCGGAGCATGGCCATACTGAGCAGTTGCGCGGCCGGTTGCCATGATACCGACTAGGATCGCCAACCCTAGCCGGTGCACTTTGAAGCCCACGGTCGCACGCTTCCCACCATTCATGACGACATTCCTCCCCCACCCGGCGCTGCGTGCGAATTCTCCGCTACGGAGTCGCCGACAGGCCGAAACCTTGGTCTCATGTACTTGTGCCAATCAGAAGGGCGGGACCATAGCGAGACGGTCGCGGCAGGTCAAGGGAGATTTTCCAAGGCATCCAGGTCCACCTCGATTCACTATCGGCTGCGATCTGGAAATCATCGGGCCACCGAGCGCTCGCGACGGCGGACCAGCCATTGATGGGCCACGTAAAGCAAGATTGGCAGCACCGGCAGGCAGATCCACAAGCTCAGTTCCCGCCAGGCGGGCAGCGGATCGTCGGCCTCCAGCTCGATCGTTTTGTTGGCGTCACCCAGCCGGCCCGCCACGGCGACGCGAATGCGCCACCAGCCGCCTTGCGGCAAATCGAAGCTCACGGAGGGAACGAGCTTGTCCGTCCTGGTCGTGCCGCGGTATTGAATCCCCGGTTCATCGCGCAGCGAAACCTCGACTGTCACTTCGGCGTCTGGAAGCGGGCGGTGCAACTCCGCTGCCTGTACCAGAACGCCGATCTCGACGGGCCCGGCACGGAAGGGAGTGGGCGATGTCAATACCGTGATTTGATAGTTGCCTGCCTTACCGGAGAACCGCACCAGACCGTCGTCGGCCGGTGCCGTCGTCGGGCCGACGAACGTCCAGGCGGTTGCCAGTGCAAAATATAGCCGCACATGTCGTCGACGTGTCCCCCTCGGCGGTTCGCGGTCACTGGATGTCTCAGTGGCGTGGCGATCTGAAAACAAGGCAAAACCGCACAAGGGGAGAACAATCATGTCAGCAACTCGCAAGCTTTTGGTGCTAACAATGGGGAGCTTCCTGGCGCTGGGCGCGCTGGCGGCGACGGCAAACGCCCGCGGGGGCCATGGCGGGGGCCATGGCGGGGGCCATGGCGGGGGCCACGGGCATCACGCGCATCACGCGCACCATGGACATGCGGCCCATCACGCTGGTCACGCCCATCACGTCGCCCACCGAGCTGTCGGCGCAGGCCGTGTGGGCGGCTGGCACGGAGCGGCTGGCACCGGCTGGTGGGGCGGTTGGGGCAGCTGGGGACCTAATTATACCTACATTCCGCGGACCACCGTCTACGTGCCGCCGACGACAACAACCGTACCGCGGACCATCATCGTTCCCGATTCGCCGAGGCCGTGAGTGACGGAGCACCGACGAGCATTCAACGGAATTCGCAATGACTCCGACCAAGCGATGGCGACCTGACACCAGCTGTCGGAGTTCTTGCGATTCCGCTGGTCCGCGGGACCAAGGATGGTCAAGCGCCACCCCGGACTTTTCACATGGGGCCAGGGAAACCCATCTTGAAGATACACAATCTACCCGGATAAGTCGCTCAGGGCATACTTTTCGACCAGGCGATACAACGCTCGCCGGCTAATACCGAGCAGCTTCGCCGCATGAACCTTGTTGCCATTGACCTGCCTCAGGGCAGCGCGGACGGTTTGCCGTTCGAGGATGGCCAGGTTGAACGGGGAGGCGTCGGCGGGTTCACTCGGTCCCAGCGGAGCGCGCACGGATTCTGGTAGGTCATCGAGCGTGATGACGCTGTCCTCCGCGACAATCTGAGCCCGTTCAAGGACGTTGGCCAGCTCGCGTATGTTTCCGGGCCACTGGTAGCGTAGCAGCGCTTGCATGGCATCTGCTGCCACCTGGCAGCGTACCTTGCCGAGCTGTCGAGTGGCGAGTATATGCTCGACCAGGGCCGGGATGTCCTCGCGACGCTCGCACAGCGGGGGCAGCTGGATGCAGACGACGTTCAGTCGATAGAACAGGTCTTCACGGAATCGGCCTGCCTTGACTTCCTCCTCGAGAGTCTTGTTGGTGGCGGCGATGATGCGTACGCCCGCGCGAAGTTCCTTGATCCCGCCGACCCGGCGATAATGGCCATCTTCAAGCACGCGCAACAGTTTCGCCTGCAGCGCCGGCGTCATTTCCGCAACTTCGTCGATGAACAGCGAGCCCCCCTCGGCCACTTCAATGAGTCCTTGCTTGGCAGTCATTGCCCCCGTGAATGAGCCTTTCTCATGGCCGAACAGTTCACTCTCGAGCAGGGTCTCTTGTAGCGCCGCACAATTGACGGTTACCAGCGGTTTGTCGTGACGGGGGCTGTTGTGGTGCAAGGCGCGCGCGACAAGCTCCTTGCCGGTCCCCGTGACGCCGTGGATCAAGACGGTGGCCTCGGTGGGAGCGACTTTCTCGAGCAGTTGCATGGCCTCACGCATGGCCGGAGCTGAGGCGATGATCTGATAGCGAGGCGACTCGAAGCTGAGCTGTTCGATATAGCGACGCAGGCGTTGGTTCTCGACACGCAACTTCCGCACGTCCATGGCCCGCGCCAGTATCGGCAGCATCACTTGCAGGTTGAACGGCTTGAGGACATAATCGAAGGCGCCCGCCTTGATCGCTTCCACCGCAGTCGGGATGGTCCCTTGCCCGGTCATGATGATGCCGACGACGTTCGGCTCGACGGCCAGCACTTTGCGCAACAGCTGAATCCCGTTCATGTCCGGCATCATCAGGTCGCTGAGCACGACGTCAAAGTCCTGGGCGGCGAGAATCTCAAGTGCTTCCGCGCCGCCGGAGGCACCGACGGTCAAGTAACCCTCGTCTGCCAAGGTTTCGCATAAGGCGCTTTTCAGTTCTGTTTCGTCGTCGACGATTAGCAGCCGGCCTTTGGTTGATTCAGGCATGAAGGATCCTTGTCGTGTTCGCCGCGATGCATCATTATCATCATCATCCGGGATCGTCCGAATCACAGCAAACCTCATTCAGTGGCTTCACGTTACCGCGATTCTTTACCGGGAGATCGATGCATACCGTCGTTCCGTGATCGGGGGTGCTCTGGATAGAGATCGTGCCCCGATGTTCCTGGACGATGCGGCGGCAAATAGCCAGACCGAGGCCGGTTCCCTTGCCTTCTTCCTTGGTTGTGAAGAACGGCTCCATGATGCGCGGCAGCAGTTCGTCGGGGATGCCGAAGCCGGTGTCGGTGAAGGCGATGCGGATGCCGGGTTCGCCATCGTCGAGAGTTGTCGGCGATGTCCGCAGCGTAAGCGTGCCGCCGCGCGGCATGGCGTCGCCGGCGTTGGTCAGCACGTTCAGGAACACCTGCCGCAATTTCTGCCGGTCCGCGTAAATGGCCGGCGTATCGGGAGCGAGGTCCTGCACGATGGTGATCATTCGCTTCCGCAAGTGATGATTGATGAGGTCCACAGCGCAAGCCAGCTCGTCGCGGATTTCCACGGTTGAGATCTGGTCGCCGCCGCGCCGAGCAAACTGCAACAGGTTGCCGACCAGATCGCCCATCCGTTTGATTTCCTGGTCAATGACGGTGAGTTGCTTGCGCCGTGGGTCGTCGGCCTGGGTTCGGCTCAACACGGACTCAATGCGCAAGCTGACCGTGGCAAGAGGATTGTTCAGCTCGTGAGCCATGCTGGCAGCCAGTTCGCCGACGCTGGCCAGCTTGGCCGCTTGCCAGAGTTGCTGGGTCATGGCGCGGATTTCCTCATTCTTCGCTTCGAGTTCAGCCACCGTTTTGGCCAGGATATCGTGGCTGCGCTCCAGTTCTTGCTCGGCGATCTTGCGGGCGCTGATGTCGCGCAGCACGCCGACAAAGATGCGTTCGCCGACGACGCGAGCCTCCGCCACCGACAGGTCCATGGGAAAAGTACTGCCGTCCTTGCGCAGGCCGATCACTTCGCGGCCAATCCCGATGATCTTCTTCACGCCGGTGTTCAAGTAGTTGGCGATGTAGGAATCGTGCTTGGCCGCGTAATCGGCGGGCATGAGAATGTTGACGCTTTGCCCGAGCAGTTCCTCCTTGCGGTAGCCAAACATCCGTTCCGCGGCCGGATTGAAGCTCAAGATGCGGCCGCGTGCGTCGATGCTGACGACACCATCGACAATGGCCTCCAGCAACGCCTGCATGCGCGCTTCGGCGGCGGGAGGTTCGGGCAGGCTGACTTGGGCTCGCGGGGTCGCTACAAGCGGCATGTTGCTCTCACATCTGAGTTTCACGGATAGGTGAATTCTATCATGATGGCGCCGGCAACAAAAGCGGCGCGGCGCGTCTTGGCGAATCTCTCACGCCAACTGCCGTACCCTTTCCTCCACCGCCGCAACGATACGTTCCCACTCGGGACGATTGTTGCCGTTGTGAAGGAAGGTCATGGCCTGGCCGATGCGCAGGCGAATTTTTCTGGGCAGCGGCAACATGCGGCCTGGCTGCATGGCATCGAAGGTCCCGCTGAGATGGCATGGGATCACGGGCACGCTGGTGCCGGCAACCAGCATGCCCAGTCCGGTCTTGAAGGGGCGCATGCTGCCGTCGCGGCTGCGGCCACCCTCGGGAAACAGGATGTAACCGCACGGCTCATCGACAAGGCGTTGCCGCAGCTGCTGCATGGCGTGACGGCCACAGTTTTTTCGCCACATCGGCAGGGCATTGAGCACCAGCGCCGCCAGAGCGCTGCGCACCGGGGACGCGAAGAACACGTCCCCTGCCGCAATTGGGAATACCCGGCCGTGCAGGTCCCACTTCAACGGCGAGCCCAGCACCAGCGCGTCCAGGTGGCTGGCGTGGTTGGCGACCAGGACGAACGGCGGCGAACGCGGCACGTGCTCACGTCCCTGCACCTCGAGCCGATGCCAGACCGCCAGGTAGGCCCGCATCAGCGCTCGCCAGCACAGGTTCAATCCCGTTGCCACCAGGCCGTTCTCGCGGTGCAGGCTGCCGAAGCTCTCGAGCAGAGGCATCTCCAGATCGCGCGCCGGCTGCATTTGCCAGGATTGCATGAGATACATTGTAGCCGGCAAATTCCCCGATGCAGCGTTCCGTGCGCACGGCTGCCAGATGACTGTTTCGTAGATTCCTGAGCAGTCAGTGGTAGGGCGAGGCGGCGCGTCTCTTGCCGAGCCGTGATAGGACTGAACAAATGTTCTTTCTCCGGGAGGGCGAGGCTCCTGCCGAGCCGTGGAGCGACATCAATGGCAATGCGTCCCAGGTCAGCAGGCAGCGGAAAACGCCCGGCGCATCCGTAAGAAAGGAAGATCATCCCGATGTCAGCGAGTTCCCCCTGATGGCGCGATTCATTTGCATTCACGGTCACTGCTATCAACCGCCGCGCGAGAACGCCTGGCTGGAGGCGGTCGAGTTGCAGGACTCGGCTCATCCGTATCACGACTGGAACGAGCGGATCACCGCCGAGTGTTACGGTCCCAACGCCTTCGCCCGCATTCTTGACAGCGACGGGCGGATCGCCAAGATCGTCAACAACTACGCGCGAATCAGCTTTGATTTTGGGCCAACTCTGCTGGCCTGGCTGGAGGAGAAGGCGCCCGCCGTTTACGGCGCCATTTTGGACGCGGACCGGCAGAGTCAGGTGAGATTCTCCGGCCACGGCTCGGCCATCGCCCAGGCCTACAACCACGTGATCCTGCCGCTGGCCAACCGCCGCGACAAGGTCTCGCAAATTCGCTGGGGCATCGCCGATTTCCAACGCCGCTTCGGCCGTGTGCCCGAAGGCATGTGGCTGCCGGAAACGGCGGTCGATCTCGAAACGCTGGCCCTGCTCGCGGAGCATGGCATCCGCTTCACCATCCTGTCGCCGCTCCAGGCTGGCGCGGTGCGCGGCCCCGGGGCGACGGACTGGCAGAACGTAAGCGGCGGCAAGATCGATCCGACACGTGCTTACCGGCAAGCACTCCCCGGCGGCGGGCACATCGACTTGTTCTTTTATGACGGTCCTCTCGCGCGAGCGCTGGCCTTCGAGCGTGTGCTCAACCATGGCGAGGACTTCGTCCAGCGGCTGTTGCACAGTTTCAGCGAAGGCCGCATCGACAATCAGCTGGTTCATGTGGCCACGGAAGGGGAAAGCTACGGTCATCATCACGGCTTCGGCGAGATGGGTCTGGCCTTCGCCCTGGAACAAATCGAAAAGCTCGGCAAGGTGCGGCTGACGAACTACGGCGAGTATCTGGAAAAGAGTCCGCCGGAGTGGGAAGTGCGCATCGTGGAGAATACCGCGCGGAGTTGCCCGCACGGGCTGGATCGCTGGCGGCGCGAGTGCGGCTGCAATGCCGGCCAGCCCGGCTGGCGGAAACGCTGGCGCGAACCGCTGCGCCGCGCTCTGGACGGGCTGCGCGATCGCCTGATCCCCCTCTACGAGAAGATGGCTCGCGACCTGGTGCGCGCCCCATGGGCGGCACGCGACAACTACATCCGCGTCATTCTCGACCGTGGCGACGAAACACTGGACGCGTTTATCGGCGAACATGCAGCGCGCGAACTATCCGAAGATGATCGCTGCCGATTGCTCAAGCTGCTCGAGATGCAACGGCATGCGCTGCTGATGTACACGAGCTGCGGCTGGTTCTTCGACGAGGTTTCCGGGCCGGAGACGGTGCAGGTGCTGCAATACGCCGGCCGGGTTGTCCAGCTTGGCCAGGAGTTATTCGAGGAAGACCTTGAAAGCGCATTCCTCCAAGAACTGGACAAGGCCCCGAGCAATCTGTTCGAGCAGGGCAACGGCCGGCGAGTGTACGAGCGTCACGTCAAGCCGGCGATGGTCGATTGGCCCAAGATCGCAGCCCACTATGCCGTGAGTTCGCTCTTCGAGGCGTATCCGGAGGAAGCGCGGATCTTCTGCTACTGCGCGCGGGCAAACGATGCGCGCTTCCATGAAGCGGGCAAGGCCAAGCTGGTCGTTGGCCGCGTTGGGCTCACCTCGGCCATCACCCGCGAGCGCGAAGACGTCACATTCGCGGCACTCCATTTCGGCGACCATAACATTCACGGCGGCGTGCGCCATTTCCAGGGCGACGAGCATTACCAGACGCTGGCCAAAGAGCTGGCGGACGCATTTGCCAGGTCCGAGTTTCCCGAGATCGTTCGCCTCATGGATCGCGGTTTCGGCGAATCGACCTATTCGTTGCGCTCGCTGTTCCGCGATGCGCAGCGGAAGATCACCAAGCGGGTGCTTCAGCCAACCGTCTCGGAGGCGGAAGGGGTGTATCGCCGGCTCTACGAGCAATACCTGCCGACCATGCGCTTTCTTGTCGATCTGAACGTGCCGTTGCCGCGGGCATTTCAGGCGGCCATTGAGTTCGTCATCACGGCCGACCTGCGCCGCACCTATCAGGAGGACGAACTCAACCTGGCCCGCATCGGCGACCTGCTCAAGGAAGCGCAAAGCTGGAAGGTGTCGCTGGACGTGCCTGAATTGACCTATCGGCTCAAACGGGCCACGGAGCGCCTGGCGGAGCGCTGCCGCGCTCAGCCGGACGATCTGGCCCTGCTGGATGCGTTTCGCGCGGGAGCGGACCTGGTTGCTTCAGCCGGCTACGCCGTCGATCTCTGGCAGACGCAGAACACGTATTTTGAAATGCTTCGGGACGTTTACCAGAATCACGAGACACGCTCCCGTGAAGGCGACGGGACGGCACGTGACTGGCTCGAGCGCTTCCTGTCACTGGGCGAACGACTGGGAGTCCGGGTAGTCGAGCTGCGCAAGCGTTTGCAGGAAGCGCAGAAGGTCCCGAGCGTCGCCGAAGTCGTCCGCGAAGCCATCAGCAGGTGTCGCGTCCCCCTGGCAACGTACCGGG
Organism: Planctomycetota bacterium; assembly: GCA_016873095.1. GTDB lineage: Bacteria > Planctomycetota > Planctomycetia > Gemmatales > Gemmataceae > VGYC01. The sequence continues at coordinate 12,028 of VGYC01000016.1, forward strand.
TGCAGTTCACGCCGACGTTTCCCTTTACGGAGGCGTGCGCACAGGTGGATTACCTGCATGAGTTGGGCATCAGCGACCTGTACGCGTCGCCGATCCTGCAAGCACGGCCCGGCAGCCAGCACGGCTACGACATCTGCGACGCTTCCGGACTCAACGCCGAACTGGGCACGCAGGCGGATTTCGACGCCCTGGATCTGCAACTCAAGAATCACGGCATGGGCCTGATTCTCGACACCGTGCCCAACCACATGGGTGTCCATCATACCAACTACTGGTGGATGGACGTGCTCGAGAATGGCCCCAGTTCGATCTATGCCGCCTGCTTCGACATCGACTGGGACCCGGTCAATCCCGACCTCAAGAACAAGGTGTTGCTCCCCGTCCTCGAAGACCAGTACGGCTCGGTTCTGGAGAAGGGCAAGATTGAGCTGACCTTCAATGACGGCGCTTTCCATTTTCATCACTACGAGGCGCGCTTGCCGGTCGAGCCGCGCTCCTGCGGGGCCATCCTTGAATACAAGCTCGGCGAGCTGAAGGAGTCGTTGGGCGAGACTGACGAGCGTGTGCAGGAATTGCATAGCATCCTGACGGCCCTGAGCTACCTGCCGCCATATGTCGATTCGGCGCCGGAGAAGGTGCTCGAGCGCAATCGCGAGAAGGAGGTCATCAAACGGCGGATCGCCAGCCTGGCCGAGGCGTGTCCACCGTTCCGCGACGCCGTCGACGACAGCGTGCGCGCCTTCAACGGCAACGTCAACGACCGCGCCAGCTTCGACAAGCTGGACCGCCTGCTCGAAGTGCAACCTTATCGGCTGGCATACTGGCGAGTGGCCACGGAGGAAATCAACTACCGCCGGTTCTTCGACATCAACGACCTGGCGGCAATTCGCGTCGAGTTGCCGCAAGTCTTCCAGGCCACGCATCAGCTGTTCTTGAAATTGCTGGCGGAGGGCAAGGCCAACGGCCTGCGTATCGATCATCCCGATGGGCTCTGGGATCCGGCAGAATATTTTCGCAAGCTGCAAGAGAGCTTTCTGGTGGAACGGGTGCGGATCAGTCTGGGGAATAACCCTGAGCCGGACGACCTCGAGTCCGAGGTGGCGCTGCTGCTCGAGAAGGGTGACAACGGCAAGCCGGCCTGGCCGTTGTATGTGGTCGTCGAAAAGATCCTGGGCGATGACGAACCGTTGCCGGGCGACTGGGCGGTGCACGGCACCACCGGCTACGATTTTCTCAATGCTGTCAACGGTGTGTTTGTCGATCAGGCACAGCGCGACGCGTTCGATGTCATCTACCGTCAGTTCATTCGCCACTCGATCCCGTATGCCGACCTGATCGTACATTGCCAGAAGATGATCATGCTGGTGTCGATGGCCAGCGAGATCACGGCGCTTGGGCACCAGCTCGATCGGATCTCCGAACGCAACCGTCGTTATCGCGATTTCACGCTGACCAGCCTGGTATTTGCCATTCGCGAGATCATCGCCACGTTGCCGATCTACCGGACGTACATCAACGGCCGGGACGCGCCAAGCCCACGGGATCGCCGGTTCATCGAGGAGGCGGTCGAGCAGGCCAAGGACGCCAATCCCCGGACGGCGGCGGCCATATTCGACTTCATCCGCGACACGCTCCTGCTTCGCAACCTGGAGGATTTCGCGGAAGAGGACAGGCCCGCGCTGATCGCCTGGACCATGAAGTTCCAGCAGGTCACCGGGCCGGTGCTGGCCAAGGGGCTTGAAGACACGGCGTTTTACGTCTACAACCGGCTGGCGTCCTTGAACGAGGTCGGTGGCCATCCGGAAACATTCGGCGCGACATGTGCCGATTTCCATCGGCACAATCAGGAGCGCTTGAAGCAATGGCCACATGCCATGCTGGCCAGCGGCACGCACGACACGAAGCGCGGCGAGGACATGCGCGCCCGACTCAACGTCCTGAGCGAGTTGCCGCAAGAGTGGGAAACCGCCTTGGCTCGCTGGCGACAGATGAACGATGGCAAGAAGCAACTGGTGGAGAACAAGCCGGCGCCCGACCGCAACGACGAGTACTTGCTCTATCAGACACTGCTCGGCGCCTGGCCGCCGGAGGGACTGACTTCGCAGACTCTCGGCGAGTTTCGCGATCGCATCGCCGCCTACATGCAAAAGGCGATCAATGAGGCAAAGGTCCACACCAGCTGGGTCAACCCTAACCAGGAGTACGACAAGGCCACGCGCAGCTTCGTCGAGCGACTTCTTCCCGATGAGATGGACGACGAGTTCCTCGAGGAATTGCGCGCCTTCGAGCAACATCTGGCATATTTCGGGTACATCAACGCGCTCTCCCAGGTGTTACTCAAGCTGACAAGCCCTGGAGTGCCGGATTTTTATCAGGGCAGCGAGCTGTGGGATTTCAATCTGGTGGATCCTGATAATCGCCGGCCGGTGGATTTCGCCCGGCGGCGCAGCTACTTGCGCGAGCTACGCGAGCGCGTGAATGAATCCGGCGGCGACTTGCGGCCCCTGGCTGCCGATCTTCTCGCGACCATTTCCGACGGCAAGATCAAGCTCTACGTGATCGAGCGAGTGCTCGGTTTCCGCGCCGCCGTGCCGGAACTGTTTCGCGCGGGCAGCTACGAGCCACTTGAAGCACGAGGCGAGAAGGCTGAGCATGTCTGCGCGTTTTCACGCAGTGACGTTGACCAGGCAGCGCTGATCGTGGTGCCGAGATTGCTCGTGCGCTTGGCGGGTGCCGCGGAGACAGCGCCGCTGGGACCGGGCGTGTGGGGCCAGACGCTGCTGACGCTTCCCGAGGGAAGTGGCGGCGATTTTGTCAACCTGTTCACGGGCGAGGCGATGTCAACAACCGACGCCGGCGGTCAGCCAGGACTCGTGGTTGCTGATGTGCTACGCCATTTTCCGGTGGCGTTGCTGAGAAAGTCGAACCCGTAGAAAACCTGGCCAACAACTCGCAACGTCGCCCAGGATTCAGCCGGAAATGCGCTGGGGAACGGGTCGCGAGTCGTCCAATTGGTCGTCGGGGGTGTCATACTGTGTGGCCCAGGCCATGGCACGGCGGGTGATCTCGGCGGCCTGGCGGCTGTGGATGGGAGGCAATGGCTGGCCCAGCCCAAGACCAAGGTCAACGCCGAGGCGGCGCTGGATGATGTCCGCCGTGGTCAGGGCGATCTCGCGATTCGGCAGCCGCGCCAGGTCGCGCAAGGTCGCCATCGCATTCGCCTTGCACGGGCCGTCAAGACGCTCCAAGAAGATTGCTTCCGCAGCGATGAGCCGCAGCGGTGCCGGGTTTGACGGTTCGAGCAAGTTCTCCAGCGCTTGCCGATCCAGCTCCTGGTGAAATTGCAGGACGCGGCCAAGCTCCAGGCGCAGACAGGCCGGCGTTTGCGGATTGGTAAGTTGCTTGCGCAGGTCCAGCACCAGAGATTCGTCCGTTTGCTCGCTCAGGGCGCGATTGTAATGTACCCCCAGCGTCAGCGCGGCACGAGTTGACAGGGCCCCCTTCTCCGCGCACCAGCCAATCAGGTCCTTGACGGCGTCCGCGCACAGCATTTGCCCATCGTGATTGAGGGGTCCGTCGGTGAGGAACAGCGGGTCGGCCAGGATGCGGCGAACGGCAAAGCGAATCCAGTTCCAGCGGCGCTCATTGTCCCACAGCAACGCTTCGATGGCGGCCCGGCGGACTTCCCAGCTCGTATCGTGCAGAAACAGAGCGACAGTCTCGATGTGATTGCGATCCTCGACGTTGCCCAGCGCGAGGACGGCGGCCACGCGAATGGCCGGCTGCTCGGCGCGCTGCGCGGCTTGCAACACTAGCTCGACCTGACCCGACCGCCATTCCTTGCGGAACTCCAGTGCGCTCAGGGCGGCGACGCGGACCTCCGGTCGTTGATGTGTCAAGAGCGCCAGCGCCGGCGTGGCGTCCAGCGCCAGGGCGCCGCGCAGGGCCTTCACTTCTGGCAGGGTGCGGCAGGTCGCCAGGTCCGTCGGCCAGTCTTTGCGGCATGCCAGGCGGTCGGCCAGAAGCCGTGCCCGCCTGATAGCCGGCGCCCCCGAGTCGGCCAGGGTCTGCAACGCGAACACCAGCAGGGAGACGACGAGCAGGAAAGCCTTGGCCAGGTGGGCGAACCAGTCTTCCTCGGCGATGCCGAACCATAGCCAGGCCAGGGCGATGAGGTAGAGGGCCAGGGCGGCCAGGGCCGTCGATTCCGGCCGATTGTTCTGGGTGATCAGGTACAGAAAACAAACGCCGATCTGGAATGCGACGCCCATCCATAGCATGATCGCGTGCGGTCCTGCCTGACGCAACGCTGCCACGGCCAGCAGCAGCGCCGGGAAAAACAGCACCGCCGGGCGAACAGCCTGGTTCAGCGTGGCCAGCAACGCTTGTGACTTCGACATGGAGACAGATTCTCCCAAGAGGCGCTTTGCACCTCAAGGAAAGCATATCTCACAAATTGCGGTGCGGCGGCCGGGCAACAACGATTCTGAGTTGACACGCGTGTGCCTTCGAGAACTACATCAAACGTTCGCGAATGAAATCGAGGCTCTTCTTGAACTCGTCCCAGCTTTGGCGAGCGCGATCGACCCGTTGCAGATGGTAGACAGTGTCGTAGGTGATGGTGGCGGCGCTGGCCGGGCGCTCGCGTGGACGATGTGGAAACGGTTGCTCGATGAACGCCTTGTAGTCGGCGTGCCAGGCTTCGCGCTCCTTGGCCGGCGCGGATTCCCCGAGCATCAGCAAGCGGAAGCCTTCTTTCTCCAGTCCCTTGCCGGCCTTGATCTGCTCGTTGATCCAGGTTTCTGTCCGGGCTCCTTCGTCGCGCAGCGACTTCACGTCCTTGAGCCAGAATTGCACGCGATTGCCGATCCGGGTTCCCTTCCAGCTTTCGGCATACTTTGCGGGCAGCGGCAGGTCGCGGATCGCTTTCTCGATCTGGTCCAGTTCCTCGTCGGTGGTCGCCAGCTTGGGATCCTGGACACGGATGAGAAACTCGCGGTTGTACTTCTGATAAGCTTCGATCTCCTCGACGTAGTGCCGGACTCTCTCCTGGGTTGCAGTGGGCAGTCGCGGAAAGTCCGGATTGGCGGCGATCTTGCGAAGCTGCTTGAGCCTGTCGTCGAGCGGTTCCTTGAGGCGATCGGCCGGCTTGGCGCCCTCCGCGGGCAGCAACCCGTGCAGCGCGTTTTCCAGGGCGATGACCTCGGCGCTGGGACGGGTGATGTACACGGCAAATGCCAGAAGCGCCATGAGCGCGACCAGCGAGCCGACGCCGGCGACCACGACTTGCAGCCACTTGGACGCTCCTTCCTTGCGCGTTCGAAAGTCACGTGCCGCTTCCAGGCACTGACGAAAGAGCTCGGCAACGCCATAGGGCTGGGAATCGACACCTGGCCGATCCGCCAGCACGGGGCGTCGCGCCGCCGTCGCCCACAGGTGGATATCCAGCTTGCCGAAAGCGAGCCGGTCGCGCCCCGGTTGCTGGTCCAGAAACTTGCGAAACGCCTGGTCGATCTGCCGTTTTCGCTCCTCGATGCGCTGAATCCAGGTGCTGGTCGTGTCACCCTTTTTGGCAAGCAAGTCGCACTTGCTGAGGACGAGGTAGACGGGCAAGCCGGAAACGGCGCTGCTCTTGCCGCGTTTCTCCTCGAGCTGACGAATGTAGCCGGCCAGCTGTCCGAAACTTCTCTGTAGCTCCGGCAGTTCGGCCGCGGCGTCGACCACCATGATGAGCGTGTCGGCATTGTGCACCGCCCTGGCCAACGCCGGAACTTGCTTGGCCGTCTTCTCCGAAAGCAATTGCTGGGCGGACCTGCCGGCGCAATCGATCAGCACCGCCTCTGCCGGCAAGGACTTCGCCGCCGCCACTTCCGGTTCGATGGCGATGGGATAGGAAACGACCTCGTCAACCGTCGGCGCAGACTTGTCGTGATAAAGCTCTTGCTGCAAGCCGGCCAGCTTCTGCGAACGGTCGTTGAGCTTGCCCTTGAGCAGATGCTCCTGTTCCTGTCCCGCCTGGATCAGCGCTCCCAGCAGGGACGACTTCCCTGCCGACGGGCCGCCAAAAAGCACGAGGCTAACGGCTTCGTCCATTAGAATCTCGGTGGCTAGATTGTGTCACATGTTCCGTTCAGTCGGCGTCCACCAGCGAACGTGGGGAGCGCTTCAATCGAAACTCAACCCAGCATGGTCCAGGAGTCCAAAGAAGAAATACAGCTTTGTACACTCGTCATGATCGTTTATTTCGTACTTGTCCAGGAACTGATTGACCATGGGATAATGATCGTTTGTAAGCACTCGTTCGGCGATATGGGCAAGGTGATTCAACACCTGTGAGGTTGCACTGTCCAGAACGGCGAAAACGTCCGACTCCGAACGACATTCGTAGCGAAGGACCGGCTCGATCACATAATGCAATTCTAGCGGCAGTTGAACAAGCACGCCGGCATTATCAGGCATACTGTTCATGCGGCAATCCTTTGTTCCTGTGAGGCACGGAGAGGTCAATCGCCGGTTGTGAGCTTGGCGTTCATTTCCGACTTTAGCAGCGTGAACTGGCCATGCTTGCGGGCTCGCTCTTGAAGGCGCATGACAGCGCCGTGGCGCTCGCCGACGCTGTCCTTGGTCAGCAGTATGGTCACCTGGTAGCGGCCGGGCTTGTCCTTGAACAGCTTCTCCACATCTTCGAGCGGCACCGCCGGCGGCTTACGGTCAATCAGGTAATAGCGGTGGTCTTTCACATTGTCGCCGCCGAGCAACAAGATGGTGAGCGGTTCGCGCTTCAGGTCGCCATTGTCCTTGTCGTCGCCGTTTTTCTTTGTCAGTCCGCCGTCGCCGTTGCCAGCCCCCTTGCCCTTGCCGATTCCGTCGCCGCTGCCGCCCCCCTTGCCCGGTCCGCCGCCGCCGGGGCCGCCCAGCGGAAAGAATGCGTAGATGAGAGCCGCCGTCAGCACGGCGCCCATTGCCTTGCTCCACGACAGCACGTCCGACGGCACTGCCTTGCGAAGCGCGATGCGGCCAATCAGGCGAACGATGGGCCCGGTCAGGAACCAGCCGACAATCAAACCTCCCAGCGCCGCCGCCAGGCGCATGAACGTGTACAGCGTTTCCGAGAGCCCGAGGTCAATCCAGGCCAGCAGGAGCTGGTCGGCGGCTGCCGGCATCATGGCATCTTCTCCTGCAGTGACTGGGCCACGCCGGTAAACCAGCGTTTGTAGGCCGTTTCCTGGGCCAGCGTCGGCCAGCCGGTCTCGATGCGCGGATAGAGAAAATGATAATAAAGCTGCCGCTCGCCCGCCTCCTTCTTGTGCCGGGCAATCAGCGCTCGCGCGGATTTCTCGTCGGCGATTGGCTGCACGGGGTTGTCGAGATTGGTCGGATCGAAAAACGATAACGCGCCGGTCTTGCCGTCGATGTCGAGCACGCGAACATAGGTCGGCCGCAGCAAGGCCTGCTGCTTCTCCTTGCGCAGTTTTTCAAGTTCCTGCATCAGCAGAGTCATCTTGACCAGCGAGGATTGCAGCTTCTCGATGCGTTGCAAGTCCTGGTTTTTCTTGTTCAGCTCGCGCTTCACAGATTCATAGGCGTCGGCGAGGTCTTCCGGCGCGAGGCTGGCCTTGCCGTCTCCCTCGGAGCCTTCCTCCTCGCCGAACACCGGCATGAGCAGAAAGATGCAGAACATGAGCAACAGTACGTCGATGAGCGGGATGAAGAAGCGCGTCACGCTCCGGGCCGGCATGTCGATCATGGCACATCTCCCGGAGGCGCCGTCGCCCCGCCGCCGAGAGTCAGGATCAGGTCGCGGCCGAGCAGCACCATCCACGGCGGCAAGATATTGATGAGCGCCATGAACAGCCCGCTCCCCGTGGCCGTTATCGCCGGCGCATACTTCTCGATGATCACGTGCGGCTGCGTCGGCCCGGTGATCGCACTGAACGTCTGCAAGATGCCCCCCACCGTGCCGAGCAAGCCGAGCATCGGGAAAAACTCTGCCGCCTGGGCAAGGTTGCTGATCCAGCGGTCCGGACGCTCGTCGAATCCCGTCCCACGCCAGCGAAAGCTCGACCAGCACAGGATCACTTGCAAGGTAAACAATCCGGAGCCGATGGCGAGAATCAGGCCGTCCATCGTGGACAGATGCTGAAGATAGAAATTCATGGCATCGCGCGGGACGGATACCGCCACCAGCGCCGCCATCAATAGCGGCACGACACAAAAGCACGTTGGCAGCAACCATTGAATCAGCAAGCGACGCATCACGGCCTCCCGCCGTCGTTTTACGGTTTGGCCGGGAATCTGCCAGCAACCGAGAAGCGCTCATCAGCCCCATCCAGCGCTTGCAGGGCGTATCAACTCAGCAAGCCTGGCGTGAAAAAAGCGAAAAGCGTCGTAAGGAAGATGCTGGTGCCGGCCAGGAGCACGCCGGTGATGGCGAGCCAGCGGCCGCCGAGGGTCGGATTGCGCTCCACCGCGTGCAGGCCGATGCCTCCCAGCGCCAGCACGATGGACTGCGCCAGCAACGCAATGATGCAGATCGTCAGGCCAGCGCCGTTCACCACCGCCAGAATGCCGAGCAACCCGGCGATCAGGCCGCCAAGCACGCTAAAAAGCGCGAAGCCGGAGACGCGCGGCGGTTGTTGCCAGGAGCGTACTCGATAGTTCTTGCATGGACCGCACAGGGTGTCGCCCTCAAGCTCGATCACGCAGTCATTGCAGAACGCCTCGCCGCAATCGCGACAGGTCTTGCGTGACGGCAGCTGATTATGGTTGAGGCAGAAGTTGGGGTCGAAGCGGAATTTCCTGCCTGGCCGACGTGAGCGCCGTTCGCGGCGCTCGTCGCCGTCACTGGGATGAGGCAGCGGCGAATCGGTTCGGGGCTCTAGTCGCGACTGCTCGAACTTCAAGGGCTCGAGCACTGGCACGCCGGCTGGCGCGGCGGTATCGGCTGGCGGTGGCACCGTGCTCTCCCATGGCACCTGATTACCGTGGCCGCATTCGCAAAACAGCAACGAACCAGCCGATGCTTCCGGCCGGCCATGCGTCTTACCACAACCCTTGCACGAAAACCAGATCACGCCCGCTCTCCACCTTGACGGCCGCCAGGATTCCGCCGACGTTGCATTATACTTGGCGCGAACGGATGACACAAATGAAGGGGCAATACGGCAATGCTCCTGCCAACCTGGAAGTGTTCATGGCAGGATCGGCTCGGAAGGAGCCTGGCCCCTCGAGTTCGCGCTCGTCTCGCCGAGAACGCGGAGTATATCTGTCTTATCGAGCAACCGTAGAGCCTACTGAGGAGCGAGCTTCATGCAGTCGTTGTATTTCGTGCTGGCGGCGGTGCATCTGGTGGCCATCGCGATCACCGGTATCATGTGGACCATCATCGATCTGCGGCCGAACTCGTCGCTCAAGAAGAATTTTCGCGACATCCGCGCGGTCCATTTCGGCTCGCTGTACCTGACGCCCATTCTGCTCGGTCTGGCGTTTGCTTTTGAACGCCTGAACGTGCCGGCCTGGCATCAAGCCTTCTTCCCCGCCGGGCTGGGCTTGCTCGTCCTCTTCAGCAGCATCGGCTATGTCTTCCCCCGTCCGGAAGGACTCGATCCCTTTTACTACTGGACGCGCGGCTGGGCCATGATCCTCGCCATCATCGGCCTGGTTTGCCTGGTGGTGGCGCTGTGCTGGACGGCGTCGGTGCTGGTGATCTATTCCTTGCATTAGGATGAGCCGGCATGCCTCGACCTGGGCGGGCAGGATATTCTTCTGGCGTCCGGACGAAGTTGCAGCGTCGTCGTCCGGACGATGGCATAATGACAGTAACTCGTTACGCACCCAGGATCGACACCAGCGAAGCAAGGAACTGGATGAGGAGTATCCCAGGCTATTTTGCCATCATTGCCGTCACGACCCTCGCAACTATCGATACACCGCGGCTGGATGCCCAGCACTGGGCGGGTGGTGAATACGAGCGGCGTACAAGGCCCGGCTACAACGTGCCGTTCGATGGCGCGCCGTACACACAGATCTATAACTACGAGACGGGCTCGCTGCTCTACTTCGGCGGGAATCCGCGCGGGCTCATCTACCAGGAGTATCTCGATCGCGTGGATCGTGCCATGAAGTTTGGCTATCGCATGCCCGATGATCCATTCGGCCCAAAGTCGCCCTACAATCGCGGCTATCAGTATGACCGGCCACGCATGGGCGTCGGCATCGGCACGGGCTTCTTCCGCTGGCGTTGATATGCCCTATTTGAAGTCGGCGATGGCCTTTTGCCGGTCTGGAGCGAAGTCGAAGAGGTTGTGCAGTTTGCAGATCTCGAAAACGCGGTAGGTCTCTGGCCCGACGCTGGCGAGTTTCAGCTGTCCGCCATTCTTATCGAGCCGGCGCTTGATGCTGACCAGCTTGGCGAGAAAGACGCTGAACAGGCAATACGGATCCTTGGGACCGAGTTCGAGGACCAGTTTGCGGCAGCCGTCCTCGTTGATCAACTCCAGGATATCCTCACTGAAGCCGTAGATATCTTCCTCACCAAGACGCGAGTTGCGCAGGCGAGCGCAGAAAACGTCTCCCTCCTGATCCACCTCGATCTGGCGATACTGACGACCCATCACATTCCCCGAAAACCGGCCCACGACACGGCCGTATTCATTCTACCCAACCGACGAGGCAGGGAATGGAGTTCCGACGGTTCCACCGCCAGCCGTGTCGATCCTTTCAGTTCTTTCGTGCCGCGTCCTTCAGCGTGGTGATCTCGATAATGCCGCGGCGAACCTTGAAGGTCACGTTGCCCTTGCACGCCGGCGCCAACGCGTATGAAAGCACGCTGCCCAGCGGCAACGACTTGCTCTTGGTCTTGAGAATGAACTGTGTGTCATAGATACTGGGCTCGTCAGGAAACTCGTTCTTGATCGCGTCGACATTCACCTTGATGCGCACTTTCTTGCCGCGCTTGTCGAGTTCTTTCAAAAGGATTTCGAGGACCTCCTTCAAGTTCATCGGCTTGTTGAAAAGCTTCGCGTCCACGGCCAGGCCGAGCGCTGCCCTGGTGTCCGCCAGCGTGGGTTCCTTGGCCTGGACCTTTTTCTTGGGAGCATCCTCGGCAACGGCGCTTGTGGCCGACAGAATCCAGATCATCACGATGCAGGCGGAATTCTTCACGGACATGTTCGCAACTCCTCGCGCCACGCAAGCGTGCTGCAAGCTCGCCTGGCGGTTTCGCGCACGTTGTCGCGCGCTATGAAGTGCGCGAAACCGCAAGCGAGTGGGACAATGGCCATCTCACTGACTTTCCCGCGTGATCTTCGAGCGCAGATCCTTCAAGTTCGCCTGCTCCTCCATCGGCCGCACCACGCGGAAGCCGACGTAGTCGGCGTCGGTCATCCACCAGATGCTCTGCGGTCGTTGCGGGTCGCGGCGGAGCCAGTCCTTGCTGGAAGCGCGGCGGGTGGCGCTGCGGCACATCTCCGGCGGGTCGATCCACGAGCCGCCGCGAGCCACGTAGGGATAACGGTTGGCCGTCGGCAACACCACCGGCTGCAGGCTCGGCTTGTCGAGCGGCGACTTGGCATAGACGTCCTTCTGGTAGTGGTCGATGCACCATTCCGCCATGTTGCCGTGCATGTCGTACAGGCCCCACGGGTTCGGCTTCTTCGTCCCCGTCTTGTGGGCCGCCTCGTCGGAGTTCTTCTCGTACCAGGCGTGGTCATCGAGCTTGGCGGGATCGTCGCCGAAGGAATACGCTGTGGTCGTGCCGGCCCGGCAAGCCCATTCCCATTCCGCCTCGGTGGGCAGCCGGTACGTCTTGCCAGTCTTGGCGGAGATCCACAGGCAGTACTGCATGGCCGCGTGATGGTTGACGTTCAGGGCCGCGAAGCCGTCGTGCCCGTAGCCGAAGGTGGGATCGACATAGGGCGGCGTGGGCCGGCTGATGGCGGCGACCTTGTCCTTCGGATCGACGACCGGCTTGGGAGCGCCCTTCTTCACCCAGAAGAGGTCGTACTCCTCCCAGGTGACTTCAACCTTCCCCATCCAGAACGGCTTCACGGTCACCGGATGCTGCGGACCCTCATCCGGCTTGCGGCCCTTTTCGCTGGCCGGGCTGCCCATCATGTAAGTGCCGCCTGGAATCGGCAGCATCTCGAATGAGACGCGGTCGGTCAGCTTCTCGACGTACTTGTCGTGCTTGACCTTGTCGATCTGCGGCAGCTTGTCGAGCGCCTGGCCGGGGGCGGTAGCTTCACGCCCGAGCCAGAGGGCGGCGATTGTGAGGGCCGCCAGAATCCACGCCGCCGGGTGCTTTCGTGCTTGCGTCATGTATGGTAAGCTCCAACGAGTTTGGTGCGTGCTGCACGGGGCTTCAACATGATCGGGCGATTGTTCCTACTTCTTTGTACACCACTGGCGCTCGTGGGAGTAGCCGACGAGCGGCTGTCTCGCTTCACCTTCAGCGAGCCGCACATGGGGACGCTGTTCAAGATCACCTTGTACGCGGCGGACAAGGATGCCGCGGACAAGGCCGCCAGGGCCGCGTTCGCCCGTGTCGCCGAGCTTGATGGTATCATGAGCGACTACCGGCCCGCCAGTGAATTGATGCAGCTCTGCAAGAAGGCCGGCGGCGATCCGGTGAAGGTCAGTGCCGATCTGTTCGCCGTTCTGCAGGAGGCCCAGGAAGTCGCCCGCAAGACGGACGGCGCCTTTGACGTCACGATCGGTCCGATAATCCGGCTCTGGCGAAAGGCGCGCCGCACCCGCGAATTGCCGTCGCCCGAGGCAATCAAGCAAGCCCTCGCCAAGGTCGGCTACGACAAGATGAAGCTCGATGCGACCAAGCGGACCGTGCAGCTGCTGGTGATGGGCATGCTGCTCGACCTGGGCGGCATCGCCAAGGGCTACGCCGGCGACGCGGTGCTGGAGGTGCTGCGCAAGCACGGCATCACGCGTGCCCTGGTGGCGGCCGGCGGCGACATCCGCGTCGGCGACGCACCGCCCGGCGAGAAGGGCTGGAAGGTCGGCATCGCGCCGCTGAAGAATCCCTCCGCACCGCCGAAACATTGTCTTCTTTTGGTCAACGCGGCAGTCTCGACGGCCGGCGATGCCGAGCAGGCCATGATCATCGATGGCAAGCGTTACTCGCACATCGTTGATCCGCGGACCGGCCTGGCCCAGCTTGGCCGGCGTTCCGCCAGCGTCGTCGCCCGCGACGGCGTCACGGCGGACGCATACGATACGGCATTGTGCGTCCTCGGTCCGAAGCGCGGCATGCCCATTGTCGACAGGATCGCAGGCGCCGCGGCACTGCATGTCCATGACGATGACGGCAAAGAAGTGAGCGCGACGAGCAAACGCTGGGGCGATTTCATCGCGGATTGATTTCATCTGGAGAGAACACCATGCGCATTGCCATCGGCGGCATCCTGCACGAGACCAGCACCTTCGCCACCGTGCCGACGACGTATCGCGATTTCGAGACGGGCCTCGGCTTGTACCGCGGCGATGACATCGTCGCCAAGTTTCGCGGAACGAACAACTGCACCGGCGGCTTCATCACCGGCGCCGAACGGCATGGCTTCGAGATGGTCCCGCTCCTGTGGGGCTTCGCTTATCCCAGCGGCTTGATTCCGCGGGCCGATTACGACCGCCTCAAACGCGAGTTGCTGCAGCGGCTTGCGAAGGCAATGACCGACAAGCCTATCGACGGCGTGCTGCTCGATCTCCATGGGGCGATGGTGGTGGAAGGCATCGACGATGGCGATGGCGACGTCATCGAATCGGTCCGCCGGGCCGTCGGCCAGGACCTGCCCATCGTCACGACCTTCGATCTGCACGGCAACCACACGCAGCGCCGCATCGAGCACGCTAGCGCCGTCGTCGGCTACGACACCTATCCGCACATCGACATGGCCGCGCGCGGCGAGGAGGCGGCCGACCTCATCGTCCGCATCGTCCGCGGCGAGATACGTCCCGTGATGGCGTTGCGCGAGTTGCCGCTCTTCTGGAGCGCGGCTTGCCAGGTGACGGCCCATCCGCCCATGGACGAGGCGATGCGCCTGGTCTTCGAGGCCGAGCGCCGGCCGGGCATCCTGTCCGTCACGCTGGCGACCGGCTTTCCGTGGGCGGACGTGCCCCACATGGGCGCGTCGGTCATCGTCGTCGCCGACGGTGACCCGGGGCTTGCCCGCAAGACCGCCGACGAGATCGGCGACTGGGTCTGGCAGCGCCGCGAGCGCTGGCATCGCCGGCCCTTGACTGTCAGCGAGGCCCTCGACTTCGGCGACAAGCAGGGGCGCTATCCCCTGATGCTCGCCGACATGGCCGACAACACCGGCGGCGGCGCGCCCGGCGATTCCACCGAGGTGCTGCGCGAGTTCATCAAGCGCGACCTGCACGATGCCCTCGTGCTCTACATGGTCGATCCCGAGGCGGCGCGACAAGCACATGCCGCCGGCGTCGGCGGCCGCTTTCAGGTCGAGCTGGGCGGCAAGTCGCATCCGGTGCAGGGCCCGCCGGCGCCGATGGAATTGGAGGTCGTCGCGCTTTCCGATGGCCGGTTCGTCTACGATGGCCCGATGTACGGCGGCCTCACCGGCGAGCTGGGCCTCTCGGCGTGGGTGAGACAGCGCGGCGTCAATGTCGTCGTTGTCAGTGCCCGCATGCAGCCGCTCGACCAGGCCTTCGCACGCTCCTTCGGCATCGACTGCGCGAAGATGCGCTACATCTCGCTCAAGTCGGCCGTCCATTTCCGCTCCGGCTTCGAGAAACTCGGCGGTTCGATCCACAACATCGACGCCTCGGCGTTACACACCCACGATTTTGCCAGGCTGCCATATCAGAGGCGTAAGAAGCCGATGTATCCGCTGGAGGGATCGTAGCCACAAGCTGCCAGCTTGTGCGCTTGACGCCGCGCGGCGAAAGCGCGACTGCATCGACCGACAAGCTGGCAGCTTGTCGCCACGAACCGAGGATGCCATGCACCTGCGACCCATGACCGAAGCCGATCGTGCCGAGGTGGCCGAGCTGATCTAGCGGGTGCCGTATCAAAGGCGACGCAAGCCGAAGTATCCTCTCGAAGGATCCAACCGCTGTAGCGGCCGACTGGCTGGAACTTGTCGCCAGATTCGTTTCATGTCAGCGCGCGCCACCCCGTTGTGACACCTTTGCATTTTGATGACATAAAAATCCGCCGATGCGTTGGCGGCAGCGCCGCGTCGCAAGGCGTTATACCGACGCTACTTGCGAAGCGATGCCATGGCGGCGGCTGATAGAAGCCGATGTGAGTCAATGCCTACAATGAACTGAACGGAGCGCTGGATGGATGACACGATCGCCATGCAACGCAATGAACCACCGAGACACAGAGGCACAGAGAATGGCAAGATAGGCAAGTAGAATCTTGCTTTCTTCTCCCAATTCTCTTCTCTGCGCCTCTGTGGTTCTAATTGAGTTGCAAGGCCCACCACGAACCGAGGATGCCATGCACCTGCGTCCCATGACCGAAGCCGATCGCGCCGAGGTGGCCGAGCTGATCTACTGCTCGATTAACTTCTGGTATCGCGCGCATGGCTGTGCCGAGATCTTTCGCGGCGGGCCGGGCGTGACGGATGTCTTCTACGAGGTCTACAACGACCTGACGCCGGGTTGCAATGTGGTCGCGGTCAATCCGGCGACGGGCCGGCTCATGGGCTCATGCTTTTATCATCCACGTGAGAAGCACGTCAGCCTCGGCATCATGAACGTGCATCCCAACTACTTCGGCCGCGGCGTGGGCAGCGCGCTGCTGAAGCACATCATCGATTTCACGGAGCGCGGCGGCTTTCCGGCCCTGCGGCTGACGCAGAGCGCCATCAACGTCGATTCCTTCTCGCTGTACAACAAGGCCGGTTTCGTGCCGCGCCATGCGTACCAGGACATGATCGTCGGCGTGCCGCCGGCAGGCTGGCCGCATCGCACCGCCGGTGATGTGCGCGCTGCCCGCCCGGAGGATGTCGCCGCGATGGCGGCCGTGGAACGAGAGGTCAGCGGCATCACGCGCGAGCAGGACTATCGTTACTGCATCGCCAACGCCCGCGGCTACTGGCATGTCTCGGTGCGGGACAATCCGCATGGCGGGCTGGACGGCTGGCTGGTATCCTGCGCGCACCCGGCCATGAACATGCTTGGCCCCGGCGTGGCCCGCGACGAAGCGACTGCCGCGGCACTCATCTGCAACGAGCTGGATCGACATCGTGGCCGGTCGCCGGTCGTGCTCATTCCCATGGACAGACCGGCGCTCGTGCGGCAGATGTATGCCTGGGGCGCCCGCAACTGCGAGATGCACTTTTGCCAGGTCCGCGGCGCCTTTCAACCTTTCAACGGCGTCAACATGCCAAGCTTTCTGCCGGAGACGGCGTAGTGCAACGTCTGGCTTGAAAGGATATTAGGGAGTGCGAGGGTCCTGCCACGCCGCCGCCTGGTCAGCAGGCTAGCGCGACTTGACGTACTTCGGTTGATAGAGCTGGACCTCGCAGCCGCCGGGCATCTTGAAGTGTGTGACAAGCCCGTAGCCGGCGTCGCTGATGCCGTCGCTGAACTCCACCCCCTTGGCGCGAAGCCCGGCAACCGTCTTGTGGACATCGTCGCAGTAGAACGAGATGTTGTGCATGCCGGCCGGGGCGCCATTGGCCTCGTCGCTCGGATGGCAGCCCATCTCGGCCTCGGGCAGGTCGAAGATCAGCCAGCCGCCGCCCACGTCGCTCGCCGGAAAGCCGAGCTTGTCGCGGATGAAGGCGCGCGTGGCGTCGGCGTCGGATGAGTAAAGCATGGTGTGCACGCCCGTGATCATGGTCTCACCTCAAAGCCTGGGAACGAGATTATCGCTTCGGGCGCGTGACAGCAAGGTTCCCTGGCTCGTTTCCGCCGCGGGCCGTAGGATAACATGCGGACAACGAGACTCCACGAGGAAACCACGATGAAGATCACGTACTGCGGGGGCATCGCCGGGTTGCTGGTGTGCGCGGCGGCACTGTTCCTGACGCGGCCGAGCCAGGGCGGCGACGACAAGGGTGTCGAGGTGACGCTCGACAACCTGAAATCGCGAGCGCCGGCCACCTGGAAGGCGCAGAAGCCATCCAACAAGTTCCGTGCCTATCAATTCGCTGTGCCCATGGCCAAGGGAGACAAGAAGGACGCCGAACTGGTGATCTTCTATTTCGGCCCCGGCTCCGGTGGCACCGTTGCCGACAACATCAAGCGCTGGAAGGGACAGTTCCAGGCCCCGGACGGCAAGGACATCGACGATGTCTCGAAGCTCGAGAAGAAGAAGGTCGGCAGGGTGGACGTGACCTACCTGGATATCTCCGGCACATATCTCTTCAAGTTCCCTCCCTTCGACCCCAACGCCAAGACCCAGAAGCTCTCCGATTACCGCCGGCTCGGTGTTTACTTCGATAGCGAGAACGGCCCGTACTTCATCACGCTCACTGGGCCGGCCAAGACGGTCGCCAAGCACAAGAAGGGCTTTGACGGCTGGATCGACGGCTTCAAATGATGAATGACTAATGGTGAACGATGAGCGGCATCCGGATCGCACGCAATTGCGCCCGGATGCCGTTTTCCTTGATTATGAGTTGCCGGGCGAATTGATTGCCCAGGCGCCGTGCCCGGAGCGCGACCACTCGCGGTTGATGCGGCTGGATCGCTGCAGCGGCGCCATCGCTCACCATCATTTCTTCGAGCTACCCGAGTTGCTGCGGCCCGGCGATTTGCTGATTCTCAACGACACGCGCGTCTTGCCGGCCCGCTTGCTCGGCAAGCGCCGCGCCACCGGCGGCAAATGGGAAGGTCTGTTCCTCGGCGTGACCGCGAACGGCTGCTGGGACATGATGTGCCAGACCCGCGGCAAGCTTGCCGCCGGCGACATCATCGACGTGGGCGGCGCGGAGGCGAGTCTGGAACTGCGTCTCATCGAGAAGTCGCCGGAAGGGCGCTGGCTGGCCCGGCCGGATCGCGCGGGACACTTTGCTGAGGTACTGCAACAGTACGGCCATGTGCCCTTGCCGCCATACATCCGCAAGGGCGCGGCAGAAGCCGCGGATCGCGAGCGCTATCAGACCGTCTACGCCCGGAACGCGGGCGCGGTGGCGGCCCCTACCGCGGGTCTGCACTTCACTCCGGATCTCTTCGATAAACTCAAGGAACGCGGCATCGACTGGGCTCATGTCACCTTGCACGTCGGCCTGGGGACGTTTCAACCCGTTCAGGTTGAGGACTACAGGGCACACAAGATGCACGCTGAGTGTGGAGAGTTGTCGGAGACAACCGTCAAGGCGATCGCCGCTTGCCGCGCTCGCGGCGGCCGCATTGTGGCCGTGGGCACGACCAGCGTGCGCGTGCTGGAGACCGTGGCCGCGACTGGCCCGGTGCGACCGTGGGCGGGTGCGACGACGCTGTACATACATCCGCCCTATGAATTCCGCGTGGTCGATGCCCTGGTGACGAACTTCCATCTGCCGCGCACCACGCTGCTGCTCATGGTCGGCGCTTTTGCCGGCGGGGCGTTGCTGCGCTCTGCCTATGCCGCGGCCATCGCGTCGCAATACCGCTTCTACAGCTACGGAGACGCGATGCTGATCGTGTAACTGCATGAGCAATCTCATCACGCGTGTTGACGTCGCTGTCCGCCGGCTGGACCCGGTGGAAGCCGAACTGATCGCGACCGTCCGCTGCAGGCAAGTGACCCCCAGCACGCTGTTGAAGGGTCAACTTACCGGCCCACGATGCCCCTATGCGTCCACAGTCGAGATCGCCTATCCCTGGCGGGAAATCGCGCGCACGCAAGACGAGATCCAGTTGCGCGCGCTCATTCCCGAGCCGAGCCCGTGGGACACGCAAAGTCCCTTTCGTTACGAGTCCGTCCTTGACCTGTTGGAGGACGGCGTCTCTTGCGACAAGCAGGTTTCCAGCCAGGGTATCCGTACCGTCCATTTCGGTCCGCGTGGCTGGCGCTGGAACGGACGGGAACTGTCATTGCATGCCCGGCGCCGCGACAGTTTGACAGAAGACAGCGTGCTGGATTTGCGCACAGACGGCTGCAATGCCCTGCTGCTACCCGTGGAGCCTGTTGTGTCTGAGTGCTTGAATGACGTCCGAGCGTGCGCCTGGCGAATCGCGGACCACTACGGCTTCCTGCTCCTCGGCTTGCTTGATGCGAGCGTACCGTTCGAAAAGGTGATGCAGCGCGCGCGTTGTACCTGTGCACTGGGTTGGGTGGCGACGGCAAAAACCTTCGCCCGGGCACGCAGCCTGATCGACGCCGGTTTAATACTGGGATTCCTGCTAGGCCAGCCAGACGAGCCAGTTCCGGAAGGATGCAGTTTTGTGGTCGTCCCCGATGCCTCCTGGAAGACATCCGTACCGCAAGTCTGGGTGCCGTGACGTCGTCACGCGCTGGGTGCCAAAACTGACTTTCGCGAGCGGCTTTTGGCAGTCCGGCGGCGAATGAGCCGGTCCTGGTTGATCGTCGCAAATCGCCGTCAAATCTGACCTTATGCGCGGCGCCCCCCGAGCCTCTTGATCGGCACGCCGCTTGCTATCTCTGATCTCGTTCGCTCTCACATCACGCCTTTTGGAGGAAAACACATGTTCGCGCGCTGGCAAAACCTGAGTGGACCCGGCTGGAACACGTTGACTCAATTGCAAGACGAGATGAATCGTCTGTTTGACCGCTGCGGCTTCAACGGCCATCGGCCCGCGGCGCGGGGCGTCTTCCCGGCCATCAACATGTGGGAGGACGGCGAGTCGCTCCTGGTCGAGGCGGAACTGCCCGGCCTGGACATGAAAGACCTGGAAATCTACGTCACCGGCACCGATCAGCTCACGCTCAAGGGCGAGCGCAAGCCCAACGTCCCGGCCGACAGCGTCAAGCATCGCCAGGAACGCGGTTTCGGGAACTTCGTGCGCGTCCTCACCTTGCCCTATGCCGTGGATGCCAGCAAGGTGGATGCCCGGCTGGAACACGGCGTTCTGCAAGTGAGACTTGCCAAGCACGAATCCGCGAAGCCCCGCAAGATCCCGGTGAAAGCCGTGTAGGTCACCCGGCTTGACTGCCATGTGAACCTGAACAACCAAGACAAAGGAGAATCCATATGCTCGAGACACCCGAACTCAGCCAGAAGAGCCGGGCCGAATCGTCCGGAGCGGAGCACCTCCGCGGCGGCCCCCAGTTTGTTCCCCAGGTGGATATCTACGAGTCCGACAAGGAACTGGTCCTGTTCGCCGACCTGCCCGGAGTTGCGCCGGCTGACATCGATCTGCACTATGAGCGCGGCCAGCTGGTGCTGCAGGGCAAGGTCATGCGACCGCGGCAGGAGGGAACAGCCATCGCCACCGAGTACGAGTACGGCGACTTCCATCGCGTCTTCCAGTTGCACGAGACCATTGACAGCACCGCCATCGAAGCTGAATGCAACAACGGCGTGCTCACCGTCCATCTGCCCAAGGAACAGAAGGCACAGCCAAGAAAGATCAACGTCCGGCAATAATCGAATCTCAACGAACGAACCAGCAGGAGGAGTCCGGCCGAAGGTCGGCCTCCTCCTGGCGTTTTCGTAGGATGAGCGCATGACTTTCGTCACTCACCTGGAAAGCGCGCTCGACGGCACGCATTTCGACGCGGGACGCGTGCTGACCGTGCACCAGGGTCGGCCGTTGTGGGTCCGCTATGACCTGTCACGCGTTCGTGCCGCCGTCAAGCCGGCCGACCTGCATGCCCGCGAATCCTCGCTGTGGCGTTACCGCGAATTGCTGCCCCTGCCGCTGGCGAGCGCGCCGGTCACGCTGGGCGAAGGCATGACGCCGCTCCTCCCTTGCCCCAGACTCGGCGCGGAACTGGGTTTCGCCCACCTCCTGGTCAAGGATGAATCGCAATTGCCGACCGGCAGCTTCAAGAGCCGGGGCATGGCGGCGGCCGTCAGCATGGCCCGCCATTTCGGCCTCAAACGTCTGGCCATCCCGACGGCGGGCAACGCCGGCGGAGCCCTGGCGGCTTATGCTGCACGGGCCGGCATCGAAACCTTCGTCTTCATGCCCGAGGACACGCCGGCGATCAACCCCCTTGAAGCGCACCTGTGCGGGGCACGCGTCTTCCTCGTCAACGGGCTCATCACCGATTGTGGCCGGATCGTCCGCGAGGGCGTGGACCGCGCCGGCTGGTTCGACATGTCCACTCTGAAGGAACCGTATCGCCTCGAAGGCAAGAAGACGATGGGACTGGAACTGGCCGAGCAGCTCGGCTGGATGCTGCCGGACGTGATCCTCTATCCCACGGGCGGCGGCACCGGGCTCATCGGCATGTGGAAGGCGTTTCAAGAATTGCGCGAGCTGGGCTGGCTGAAGAGCGACAAGCTGCCGCGGCTGGTGAGCTGCCAGAGCGACGGCTGCGCTCCCATCGTGCGCGCCTACGACGCGGGCCAGCGCTTCGCCGAGCCGTTCGCCAACGCGCGCACGCTCGCCAGCGGCCTGCGCGTGCCGGCCGCCGTCGGCGACTGCATGATGCTCGACGCCATCCGCGCCAGCGGCGGCTGCGCCATCGCCGGCAAGGAAGAACGCATCATCCCCTGGATGCAGCGCGTCGCCCGCCGCGAAGGCATCGCCATCTGCCCGGAAACGGCCGTGTGCTTCGATTGCCTGGAACAGCTCCGCCACCATGGCAAGGTCCTGCCGCACGAGCAAGTCGTCGTCTTCAACACGGGCGCCGCGCAGAAGTATCCCGAGGTCCTGGCCGTCGAACTGCCGCGCATCGACAAGGATCAGCCGGTGGTCTACGAGAGCTTGCTGTAGCGATAACGGTGTGCTACCAGGAACCGCGCACGAACTGCAAGTCATGATCCACTCGACTCAGAAATGCATTGCATTGCCACCCCCCTCTCCGCACCCCGGCAACGAATCCATCATGGGACCGCATTCACTCAGAGGCTGTCCGAAAAGGGGTCAGACCCCCTGCGTTTCGTGTGATCCAGCGGCGCACGGGATAGCAGCGCGGTCGCCGTCGGCTTGCCGCGATCAGCGCTGCATCCATTCCGCGATGACATCCCACAGGTACGAATAGAAGTTGCCCTGGCCTTGATTGAACAGCGCGACCGCATCTCCGGGCCGATTGACGAACGGGGCCAGATTGAACGCCATCTGCGTGCCCACGAACATGTACAGCAGCATCCAGGCGTATAGCACGGAGCGCGGGATGGAGCGTTGCTCTGCCTGCGCCATTTGCAGCCGCACCTGGCTGAAATCCTGAAAGATGGTGACGAGTCCGCCGGCGCCACAGACGGTGAATACTCCCACGTGCATCAATAGCAGGAAAGGATAGTCCGAGCCGCTCATCAGAAAAAAAAGAGAGATGGGAGCAAAGGCGCTGAGCAGGATCGACGTCCGGCACAGTCCGGCCGAGAGCACGCCGGCAGTTTGCTGGAAACGAATGGTGGCCCCGAACAGCAAGCCGAGAAAATGCAACGACGGCAAGCAGATGGCCAGCGTCAGCAGAAACAACATCGGAACCTTGATGGCGGATGCCCCCGCCTGCAGCGCCGAGTGGCTCAAGCCCATGGTAGCGCCGTAAAACGCGCCGGACAACACCGCGTAGCCAACGAGAGTTGACAGTTTCCGCCCTGTCTGCACCTGGTTCACCAGGTCCTCACACAGCGCCGCCGACTGACTGAAGACGGATTCCAGCGTGATCCTCATGGCGACTCCTTTCCTGGCCAGCCACTTCAGCCGGCCATTGACTTTTCAACACAAAGGTACATTGATTTGATTTTACAAAGAACATTCCTGTATGAATGGAAAGAACTTTACAATACAAAGCATCTTGAGTCAATCTTCCCACCCAACTTCCAGCGGCACATCCCGTCCTGGCTGAATGCCACGCAAGAAAAAAGAGATCGCTTCCAGGCCCCGCAGAAGCTAGAATCTACAAAGCCCAGGCTTTCCGCCCCGGGTTGAGGATCAAGTATGCCATCGCACGTTTCCGTTCGCTGTCCCGGCCCCTCGCGTCGTGATTTTCTGCGAGCCGGCTTCCTGTCCTTGGGCGGCCTGTCGCTCGGCGACCTGTTGCGGTTGCGGGCGCAAGGCTCGGCGACCAACCGCGACACGGCAGTGCTGCTGCTCTTCCTGCATGGCGGGCCGAGCCACTTCGAAACCTATGACCCCAAGCCGGAGGCGCCGGCCGAGGTGCGCGGACCGTTCACGTCCATCCGCACCCGTGTTCCCGGCATCGACATCTGCGAACATCTGCCGCGCCATGCCCAGGTCGCGAACCGTTTCAGCCTGATCCGCTCGTGCCATCACGACGAGGCCGACCACTTCGCCGGCCATCGCCGCTTTTTGAGCGGCTACGGACGGCTGAAACCGGGCTTCGGCTACGAATCCTACTACCCGCAGGTCGGCGCGGTCGTGAATCGGGTCCACGCCAATCGCCGGCCCGGCATCCCGGCGGCGCTGTCTGTCGGCGGCGTCTGCGTCAACGGCCCGGATTACGCCGCCGGCATCTCCGAAGGCTACTGGAGCGGCACCTATCGCGTGCCCATCATCAACGGCGGCCTGCGCGACGGCTCGCTCCTCGTCGATGGCCGGCGGCTCGACGACCGCCTCTCCCTGATGCGCGGCTTCGACCGCATGCGCCGCGAGCTTGATGTCAACGGCTCGATGGACGTGATGGACCACTACAACCGCCGCGCACTCGAGATGCTCACCACCAACCATGTGCAGCGCGCCTTCGACTTGTCGCAAGAAGACCCGCGCATGCGCGAGCGCTACGGCGACGGCTACGGCCGCGAGGTGCTGCTGGCACGGCGGCTCGTCGAGGCCGGCGTGTCGTTCGTCACGGCCCGCATCCCCGGCAGCGGCCCCGGCTCGATGGCCCACGATTGGGACGACCATGCCGTAAACTGGGACATGCTCACCGCCATGAACGCCCGGCTGCCGCGCTACGACCACATCATCAGCACGCTCATCAACGACATCTACGATCGCGGTCTGGACGAAAAAGTGCTGGTGATCGCCACCGGCGAATTTGGCCGCACGCCGCGCCTCGAGAATAACAACGGCAAGATCGGCCGCGACCATTACCCGTCGGCCATGTCGATCCTGGTCTCCGGCGGCGGCATGCGCATGGGCCAGGTCATCGGCAGCACCGACAGCATGGGCGCCCGCCCTCGCACCCGCCCCCTCGACCCGCACGACATCCTCGCCACGATCTACCGCCACCTCGGCATCGACCACCACGCCCAGTTCCCCGACTTGTCGGGCCGGCCGATTGCACTGACGAATGGCGAGCCGGTGGCGGAGCTGTTTTGACGGCAATGCTTGGCGAGCCGGCAATACATTGCGCATGCCAACTAACTGCAAGTGAGGAACCACGATGCGGACACGAAATCGTTGGCTGGCGGCGGCGTTCCTGCTCGCGGCGGCGCCGGCCCTGCCGGCGCAGAGCGCTCTCGAGCCGGATTCCTTTGACAGGCTGCGCACGCTCATTCGGCCGCAGGACGGGGAATCGCGCTGGCGTAAGGTCGACTGGCTGACCAGCTTGCACGAGGCGCGCGTCAAGGCGGCCGTCGAGGGCAAGCCGATCATCTTGTGGTCGGGCGGCGGCGCTCCGCCGCTGGGCGGCTGCTGAAGCGGCGGGCGGGCGGTCCGTGGGACCGCGATGTGGACCGAGGAGATGACCCGGACCATCCGCGACAAGTTCGTCCCCGTGGCCGTGTCCGGGCATGTGGCGATGAATCGCAAGGACGCCGACGGCGAGTTCCTCCGCCGCACCGGCATCAAGCTGGCCGGCGCCGGCGGCAACATCGAATGTCTGACCGCCGGCGGCATTCGCCTGGGCGCCTTCTACGCGGCCGGCGGAACCGAGGTCAACCGCCGCGACCTGGAGAACATCCTGAAGAAATGGCAGGCCTTGCCCGACCGGGATCGCAAGGCCGGCGCCGTCGTCGTGGGCGAGGCCGGGCCCGTCGCAGCCAACATCACGGCCATCGCGCCGCCCGCCGGCGCCTTGATCCTGCGAACCTATCACCGCGTGCTGACCCGAACCGCGGACGGCGACCTCCGCAAGACCGTGCCGGGTGACTATCCCAAGTCGTCCGGGCTAGGCGACAAGGACTTCTGGCTCACCTTTTACGGCGAACGCTGGGAGGCTCAGCCGGACTTCATGTGGATCCAGGAAGCCGAGTGGCAGGCCATCGTCAGGCCCAACCCCAGCAAGGGCGACAGCTACCCGCTGCTTGAGGCCGTCGCCGACCGCATGACGCGTGCTCATCTGACCTTGACCATGGCCTACGGCGAGTGCAGCATCTGCGACAGGAAGAGCGTCCGCGACAGATCGCTGACACTGACCGTGACGGACGTCACTCCGGCTGCCGTGCAGCTTCGCCTGGAAGGCGCCGCGGCCCTGGGAGCCGACTACGCCACCTCGGACAAGCTGGACCGCAAGGGACTCCGCAAGGGCCGATCGGTGGAAGGCTTTGAGCCGAAAGTTCTTGGCTACCTGACCTTTGACCGCAAGGTGAGCCGGTTCACGCGCTTCGACGTCCTGGCGCTGGGCGATGCCTATGGGACACCGGGCGGCGATTACCACTTCTACTACCGTCCGGGTCGCTATCCTGTCGGCATCTCACTGGAGCTGGCCTCCGGCACGACGCCCGGCGAGCGCATTCCGCCGCGTGCCGCCGTGGTGTATGACACCCCGAACCCCGCGTACTTCGCGACGGGAAAGTAGACGGCGCGAGAGTTGGCATCTGCGGCGAGCGTCGAGGCGTCAGCCCGACGTGAACGCGCCCGAGGAAAGGCGCGTCCGCATGGCAGGCACTCCTCTTTCGGGCGGCGGCTTACCTCGAAAAGGCGGTCTCTCTCAAAGCTCACGTAGAGACCTTCATACCAAAGCGTGAAACGTCCGGCCGCCATGGGATTGGTCTTCGACATTGCAGGCAACTCAAACTGCCGCCCTCCTCGACCTGAGTATAACGATGTTGGCGGCGCCGGCGGCCAGTTTCCGCAGCGGCGCTTTCAGGCAACATCCGCAAACCTCGAGGCCGATGCCATGCGCTTCCATCGTTTTCTCTCCCATTCTTCGCCTGCGACCCTGCGAATTAGGACTTCGGGCGTTGGCGGCGTCTTTCTCCTGATCCTCGCGGCGTCGGCCCGCGCGGATACCGGCGACAACCTGCACGTCGCCATGCGCAGCCGGCCCGCCGATGCCTCCGGCGAGATGGTGCTGATTCGCGAGACGCCTTGGCAGCCGGCGAAGACGGCCATCATCGTCTGCGACATATGGGACTCGCATCATTGCCTCAATGCCGTGCGCCGCGTCCAGGAGGTCGCGCCGCGCATGAACCGGGTGCTGGAAAAGGCTCGCGGCATGGGCGTGCTCATCATCCACGCGCCGAGCAGTTGCATGACGCCGTACAAGGACCATCCGGCCCGCAAGCGCGCCCAGCGGGCGCCGAAGGCCGCCAACCTGCCTGCCGACATCGGCCAGTGGTGCAAGAGCATCCCCGCCGAGGATAAGGCCGTCTATCCGCTCGACCAGTCCGACGGCGGCTGTGATTCGGACCCCGAGGAGCAGAAAGCCTTCACCGCCAGGCTGAAGGCCGACGGCCGCAACCCCGGCGCCCCCTGGCTGGCGCAGATCGATGTCCTCAAGATTCACGACCAGGATGCGATCAGCGATTCGGGCGTCGAGATCTGGAACCTGCTCGAAGCCCGCGGCATCAAGAACGTCATCCTCGTCGGCGTGCACACCAACATGTGCGTCCTCGGCCGGCCCTTCGGCCTGCGGCAGCTCGCCAAGAACGGCAAGAACGTCGTCCTCATGCGCGACATGACCGACACGATGTACAACCCCGCCCGCTGGCCGTATGTCTCGCACTTCCGCGGCACCGACCTGATCGTCGAGCACATCGAGCGGCACGTGTGCCCGACCATCACGTCCGACCAGGTGATCGGCGGCGAGCCATTCAAGTTCAAGGGAGATAGACCAAAGCGCGCCGTCGTCGCCATCGCCGAGAAGGAGTACGACACCAAGACGACGCTGCCGCCGCTGGCGAAGAAGCTGTTCGAAAAGGAACTCGGCTTCGAGACGATCATCATCCAGGGCTCGCCGGAGAAGCACACCATCCCCGGCCTGGCGGACGCGCTCGCGAAGGCGGACGTGTTCATCCTCAGCATGCGCCGCGTGGCCATCCCGGAGAAGGACTTGCAGGCGGTGAAGGCGTATCTCGACACCGGCAAGCCGCTGATCGCCATTCGTACGTCCAGCCATGCGTTTGACGCCCGTGGCCAGCATCCCGCCGGCCGGGTCGAGTGGCAGAAGTTCGATCCCGAGGTGCTGGGCGGCAACTACGTCGGCCACCACGGCGCGGGCCCGAAGACCACCGCCCAGATCGCGCCGGGCGCCGAGAAGCATCCCATCCTCGCCGGCGTGCACACGCCCTTCACCAGCGAGGGTTCTCTGTACATGACCCAGCCGCTGGCCAAGTCGGCGACGCCGTTACTGATGGGGTCCATTCCCGGGAAGAAGGCCGAGCCGCTGGCCTGGACGAACACCTACAAGAAGGCACGCGTCTTCTACACGTCCCTGGGCCACCGCAGCGATTTCGACAACCCGCAATTCGTGCAGCTGATGAGCAACGCCGTCCGCTGGGCCGTCAACCTGCCCACGGGACCACGAGCGAAGAGTGACTAGGACCTTGTCACGGATCGATTGAGGGAGGGCGAGG
This sequence comes from Planctomycetota bacterium, assembly GCA_016873095.1. Taxonomy (GTDB): domain Bacteria; phylum Planctomycetota; class Planctomycetia; order Gemmatales; family Gemmataceae; genus VGYC01. The sequence goes on from VGYC01000016.1 coordinate 39,774, forward strand.
CTCCTGCCGACCGCGGCGAAGCCTCGTCAAAAAAAAAGGCGTGAGCGGGATTCGGTCTCCTGCTCACGCCTGGATTGGCTGGGACTGGCAAACTCCTTAACGAAAGCTGCTGGGCGGCGGCATCGGCGGCGGCTGGATACCCATGCCCTCGAAGCCGCCCGGCGCCGGCGACGCCGTGCTGCGGGGCAGCGTGCTCGGCGAACTGCCAAAGTTTGTGGAGGTCGGCGAGTTCCTCGGCAACTCCGTTCCCGGCGGCGGCAAGGCCCCGGTCGTCGGCAGCGGCGAATTGAAGCTGGCAGGCATCACGCCGGTCGGCGTGCCGCCGAGCGTGCCCACGTTGCTAGGCGACGAGCCAGTCAACATGCTGTTGCTGTTCATGCCGCCCGTGTTCATGCCGCCGGTGTTCATGCCGCCCGTGTTCATGCCACCCGTGTTCATGCCACCCATGGTCGATCCGCCCGGTGCGGACATGCCCACGGGAAACTGGGCCGGATTGCTGCCGAGCAATGGCGATTGCGACGCGTTGATCGGCTGAGGGGTGCGCTGGGCGGCCAGGGCCTCCTTGCTACTGAACGCGTTGGACGATCCGCCGTTCTTGGCCATCGGGCGCTGGCTGCGCGTGCCTGTCCCAGTCTGGCAGCCCACCGCCATGAGGGCCGCGACACAGCACGAGCCCAGGATCCAACTCTTGCAAACCAATCGACGCATGATCTGCTCCCCACCCGCGCCGGCAGCCCCGGCGCGTTCAGTCCTCGTGTCCGAACAGCAACGCCGAAGCCGAGGCAACATGCCGCCAGCTCCGTCCCGGGCTCACACGGTTTGCGTCGCCATCCAGGGCTGCGCTGATGGAAATGGCCCTGAATTCCGGGCGGGCTTCTAGCGGGCCGCAAAAATGAAATCAAGTCCAGTATTCCGGCTCGACACCGCAACAATGGGATGATTGGGCAAGCAGGGGACCCTGTCCTGTCACAGTCGGGCGGCCCGCGCGTAATACAGGCAAGACAACCTGCCACGCTTGCAACCGGAGGGCCGCGTCATGACCTGCTCAGCTATCTCGCCAACGATCCAGTGCCTGGTGGAACTCCTGGGCAGCGACCACACGCTCCTGCGCATGCACGGCGTGCGCACGCTGGCGCAACTGGGGCCCGTGGCGCGGCCGGCCCTGGCCGCCCTGAGCCACGCCACCCGCGATCGCAACCGCAAGGTCCGTCGCGCCGCCGCCGAGGCGCTCGCCAGCGTCGCACGCTCGGCATGAGCAGTCAGGTACATGGCGCTGCTGCCAGCAGCGTGAACACAGTGGCTGTCTTCGCGCCGGTCCTCATGAAGATCATGGAGATACGAACCGTTTCGGCAATTCCGCCCCTGCCACGAAGCTCACCCGCGACGAGGGGGCGACGACGACCTGCGCCGCCCAGGTCCTGGTCTCGGCCGCTGCCGTGGCCGGTGGCACGATGCTGAGGAACGCGTAAAATCACGGTAGAGGTGAAATATCATTCTGAAGAGGATCGCTGACATGCCGGCTCAGCGTTGGTCAGGTTCAGTTGCGGCACAGTCCGTGCTCGGCGTGCTTGCTGTCGTGCTGCTTGTCTGCGAATCATCGCCGGGCCAGGGCGTCAAGGGAGGCAAGGGCAGGCCCGATTTCATCCCTGCCGCTTACGACGACTATCAGAACATGCTCGAGCAACTCGGCATCAGGAAGATGCGCAAGGGGCGCGACGCGCGGATGAGGGATACTTCCGACGAAGCAACCGCGAATCCTCACAAGGAGACCATGCCCGACCTGATGACCTTCAAGGACGGAACGAAGCTGAAGAGCGCGAAGCAATGGCCGAAGCGGCGCGCCGAGATTGTCGATGATTTTGAACGCGAGGTCTACGGCAGGATTCCCAGGAATATCCCCAAGGTAAAGTGGCAGGTCGTCAGCACGGTCGAAGGCGAAAGCGGCGGCATCGCGACGGTCACCAGAAAGCTGGTTGGCCATGTCGATAACAGCGCCTTTCCGAAGATCAAGGTTGCCATCCAGGCTAGCTTCACCGTGCCCAGGAATGCCGCCGGCCGGGTGCCGATCATCTTGCAGTTTGGCGGCGGCTTTGGCGGCGGCTTTGGTGGCGGCCGCGCGAATTCGTGGATGCAGCAGGCGCTCAACCAAGGCTGGGCTTACGGCACGATCAGCCCCGGCAGCATCCAGCCGGACAGCAACCGCTTGCGGGAAGGCATCATCGGCCTGACCAACAAGGGTGAGCCGCGCCGTCCCGACGACTGGGGCGCCTTGCGCGCCTGGGCGTGGGGGTGAGCTGTCTGATCGATTACTTCGAGGCCAATCCCGATTCCGGAGTCGATCCGGCGCAGGTCTGCATCACCGGGGTGTCGCGATATGGCAAGGCAGCGCTGGTGGCCACGGCTTTCGAGACGCGCATCGCCGCGGGCTTCGTTGCTTCGTCCGGGGCCGGCGGCGCCAAGCTCCATCGCCACATCTTCGGGGAGCTGCTGGAGAACGTGGCCGGCCGCGGCGAGTACCACTGGATGGCCGGCAACTACCTGAAATACGCGGCAGAGGAGGCCGCCTTCAAGAAGAAAACCGCCGCCGACTTACCCGTGGACCAGCATCAGCTCATTGCCCTGTGCGCTCCGCGGCTGTGCTTCATCAGTTACGGCATTCCGTCCAAGGGCGATCCCAACTGGGTAGATGCCCGCGGCAGCTTCATGGCCGCCGTGCTGGCCGGCCCTGCCTACCGCCTGCTCGGCAAGAAGGATCTCGGCACGCCGGGAGATTACCTGTCCGACAAGATGCCGCCCGTAAACACCCTCATCGGCGGCGAGCTGGCCTGGCGGCAACACGATGCCGGCCACACCAACATCCCCAATTTCCCCGCATTCTTTGACTGGGCCGGCAGGTACATCTCCACGCCAGGAGCGAGGAAGAAATAATCTCGCCCCATTTGTGCCGAGGGGGTAAATGCCTTTGTCTGGACGAATAACTGGACGAATCGTCGGATGATTCATGGCGGGGTAGTAACGCTGACGCCTACGTGCGCCTACGCGAGAGCATACCGTTTGGGGATCTCCGCCCCCGCCACGAAGCTCAGCTTGCCAATCTTGCACATCTGGTAGACATTGATGCGAAAGTCCGGGCAGGTGCTGACCAGGCAGTAGGCATCCGTGGCCGTCATCCCGTAGTCCGTGATGAGCCAGTCCATGAGGTGCGTGGTCGCCGTTTCGACGGCGACTTCCAGCGGCCGCGAGGCGTTGATGGCGACCAGCGACGCCGGTTTCTCGATGCGCATCCACGGGATGCGCTTGCCCTTGATGAGTTCGAGCTTGACGCGGACCGTGGCCTTGGTCTCGGCGGCGGTGCCGGTGAACTCCGTGTCCCCCTGGCTGGCGTGCACATCACCCAGATAGAAGCGGGCGCCCTCGTGAAAGATGGGGAGCAGGATGCGGTTGCCTGGGGCCACATCGCGGATGTCGAGATTGCCGCCCCATTCGCCCTGGCCGTCGAGACTGGTCGTAACCTCGCGGTCCGGGGCCACGCCGATGGTGCCGATGAACGGAGTGATCGGCCAGGAGATCTTCTGGTTGAAGTGCAACGTGCCGTCGCGGGTCGTGCCGCTCTTGCCGGGAGTATGCTTGAAGATGCGCGTGGTGTAGTCGGCCGACAATTCCGGCCAGCGCGTCGATTCTCCCAGCGGCCCGCGGCGCGGGCCGATGGCGCACCATGAGTAATCATCGACGACGATGTCCTCGATGGTGATGGCCAGCGTGTCGCCGCGCTGGGCGCCCTCCAGCCACACGGGACCGCCGATGGGGTTGGCCAGCGGCGGAATCTTGTCGAAGCCCGGTCGCCTGACGGGGACCGCCTTGTCCGCTTCGCTCTTGAAGTAGCCGGTCGAGGCGTCGTAGGTCTCGATCTCGAAGCTCTCGCCGCACTTGACGCGCAGGAGCGGCTCGTCCTCCCAGTCAAAGGCGTACTTGCGGGCCAGGTCGCGCGGGATGCGTTGCACGGTGGTTCCTTTCGCATGCCGATCCTGCCAGTGCGCCGGCGCGCAAGGCGGGAACCGGACAGGAGTGTCTCTTTCGATGATACTTGCCGGTCACTCGCAATTCCATTGCCGGCGCGAACGAAACGTGCTCACGCTCATGCCGGCGGCAGCGATGCGGATGGTCACCGCGCCGTGCGGCCAGGTGGCCAGATAGACGGCGCCGCGCGCGCTGTACGGCTCGGCGTTCTCGAAACGCGGCTTGTCCTGGCTGCTGACGACGACTTTTGGACTCGCCCAGCCGGCAAGCGCCGGCGTGTTGGGGAAACGGCTGCCATGATGCGGCGCCATCAGCACATCGAGCTTGCGGGCCGGCAATGACAGCACGCGTTCAAGGCCGGGGCTCTCGAGGTCGCCCGTGAGCAGGATCGTTCGCCCGGCGTGGCCGATCTGCAACACCATGCTGCGGGCGTTCTCCTTTCCTTCGGGCCCCTTGGCCGGTGGATGCAGCACGTCGATCTGCACCGCACCGGCTCGAAGGCGATCGCCCGACTTCGTGATGCGCACCGGCACGCCGCGCTTGCGAATCGCATCCAGCGTCACGGGCACTCCCTTGCTGCTTCGCTGCGCGAAGGTTGGCGTGCAGGTCACCTGGCCGGCGCCGAAGCGATCCAGCAGAGCCTGGATGCCGTTGAAATGGTCGAGGTCCGCATGGGAGATGAATAGCTCGTCGATGCGTGTGATGCCGCGCCGCCCGAGGTACGGCGCGATGTACTTGCGCGTCACGTCTGGCCCGGTGAGGGCGCCGGCGTCGTAGAGCAGCGTCCGGCCATCCGGGGTTTCGATCACGGTGCAGCCGCCGTGACCGACAGCGAGGAACGTGCAGCGCAGCTCCTCCCGGCCGCGCGGCAAGGCGCCGACAAGCAGGCCCACGGCCAGCCAGCCGGTGGCCGCCAGCAGTCCCCAACCCCAGCGCCGCCGCAGCGGTTCGACCAGCAGGGCTGCGAGCAGGCCGACGTAGAACGGCCAGAGCCACCATTCGGGTATGTCGGCAACGTACCAGTAGGCGCCGGGCATGTTGTCGCCAAATGAGACCAGCATGTCACAGCCAAGGAGCGCGTGACTGGTGAGCGCGGCAAACGGCATGCCCAGCGGCGCGAAGATCGGCGCGAATATCAAGACGAGAAAGCCGGTCAGCAGGGCGATTGACGTAAGCATGACCACGGGCGGGCCGATCAGGAGTGCGACCGGCGACACGAGGTGAAATCGCGCCGCCACCAGTGGGCTGACGGCCAGCCACACCGCCAGGTTGACGGCATAGGCCCAGAGGACGATCTTGCCGAGCCAGCGCAGCAAGCGCTGCCACGCCGGCCGGCTTTCGTCGATGAGCTTGTCGAGCGGGTCCATTTCGCGCGCCTGCCACTGGCCGCTGCCCCAGATCAACATCGCCACGGCGAGGAACGACAGCAAACAGCCGGAGTTGAAGACATCCGTTGGCCTGCAAGCGACGACGAGAATCCATGCCAGCGCAAACGAGTTGGCCGGCTGGACCGGGCGCTGCAGCCACAGTCCGCCCGAAAGTGCGAGCACCATCCATGCCGCCCGCATCACCGGCGGCCGGCCGCCGACCAGCAGCGCGTAGCCCATCAAGAAGGCGGCAATCAGTAACGCCCCGGTTCGCCGGCGCATGCCCGCGACGCGCAGCACGATCCACACGAAGCCGCCAAGGACAACAAGGTGCTGCCCGGAGATGGCCAGCGCGTGGATGACGCCGGTGCGCAGGTATTGCTCCCAGTCCTCGCCCGTCATTGCCGACCCATCGCCCAGCAGCAGGGCACGAGCGATGCGTGCCTGACTCTCCGGCAGTGCCTGCTCAAGAATGTTTTTGCACCAGTCGCCGATGGCTGACAGCCAGCCGGCGAACGAGCGCAAGCCGCCTGCGATGGTGCGGATGGCCGCCGGTACATCACGCTCGCCGTCGTGCTTGCCGTCGCGAATGGCCAGAGTTGTGCGGATGCCCTGGCTGCGAAGATGGGCCGCGTAATCGAACTCGCCTGGATTGCCCGGCGGTTCCGGCACCGCGAGTCGGCCGACACATTCGACCTCATCGCCGGCGCGCAGGCGCACCTGGCCGGTGACGTGGACCTGCACGCGCCCGGAGACGGTCTGCCAGCCATCCGGCAACATGAGTGCCGTCGCCCGCAGCACGAAGCGTAGCGACGGCGAATCGGGGACGATGCGTAGCGGTCCGCTCTGCGACCTTGGTCTGATGACTTCGCCGTGAACGATGCCGCGCACGGTAACCGGCACCGGCTGAGTGGCCGCGTACCGGCTGATGTCGTCGGCCCGAAAGCCGTCCAGGTGCCAGCGATGATACGCCGCCGCCAGGGCCCCCACGCCGCCCCAGAGATAGATGAGCGCGAGGAATGTCTCGCGTCCAAACGAAGCGATCATCCAGGCAACCAGCAGAATTGCCGCCGTGATCAGGCTGCCGGCGATCGGTATGACGAGGTATCGATCCAGGACGATGCCGAAGGTTAGCGCCAGCGCAGCTGGAATCAGCGGCGCCGACCAGACATGCGCGGCGAAGTCCGGTCCGCGGATTCTCGCGCGCGCGGCACTCGGCAATAGCGCTGGGCCCGCTGCCATGATCGATCTCGACGGCTCGACGGGTGTTGAGACACGCTACTGTAACTTCTCAATAAGCCTGGGTGAAGGGGGGGCTAAATGTCTATGCGCGTGTGCAAAACCCGCAGGCGCAATGCAATCCATTGCCACGTTTGCCCAGGGTTATTGAGAAGTTACTCGCTACTGATACGAAAGGCGCATCGCGCGGCAAGCTGCGCCTCGCCTGACACAGACGCGGATCCGTCGTCATCCTTCACGCCAGGTGGCTTCACGCATAGTACCTGTCAGCGCCCGGATCGACGCGCTCGCTTCCGGGCAACCAGATGCGGAAGCAGGCGGGCGGATATGGCGAGCCAGGGATCGGCTTGTCGCCGGCAAAGGCCAGCAAGCTGGGCACTTGATCCGCGGCCAGCGACGGCGGCAAGCCCTTCGACAGGATCATGTCCAGATAGGTGAACTCGATCAAGGCGCTGGCAGCCCAGTCCACGCTGCTTGCATACCCCGAGATCGGAAAGCGCAGCTCCTCCTGCAAAGCACGATTGAAGGCGGCGGTCGGCGCTCCGTCCATCACCAGGCACGAGGAGAAGTGCAAGAGTCCGACCGTGTCAGCGTGCTTGAGGTTGTCGATCAGCACCCTGGGACCGATGGAACCGGCCCGCGTTGCCAGTCCTTCCGGCGTGCCATGCGAGGCAATCACCAGGATGGCCGGCTCCGGCAGGTAGACCAGATCGCGGCATAACAGGGCCAGTGCGGCCTCGTTGTTGAAGTAGCGGTGCCGCACTTCAACTCCGGAAACACGCGCGAAGAACTCACGCAGCATGGCGCCGAAAGAGTACTCCTTCTCCAGCAGATAGCTCTGCCAGTTGGCCTCGAGGACGACCAGCCAGCGCACGTCCGGGCGCGGCACCAAACGGCGGCCTTCCCATGGGCCCCAGGTCGACCGTCCGTCTTCCAGCCATCGGCCATCGAAGGCGTAGCAATCCGGCGACAGCTCGAAGTACCCCTGCCCGCCCACATTCGGCTCCTGGTAGCGAAATGTCAGCCGGTTACCAGCGAGCGTGCCCTGCAATGAGGCGCCGCCTGTTCCCTCAAAGAAGCCATAGATCTGCTCCGGTTCCTGGAAGAGTCGCATCAGACCAAAGCGTGTATTCCATATCCCGTCGAACTGCCGGTGGCCTTGCCAGGGCCGCCAGGTCTCCTCGCCGTCCGGCCGCCATTGACCCTGGAACATGCCGTGGCGGGACAGCATGAACTGCCCATCTCCGGCGATCGCCGGCTCCTGATAGCGGAAATGCAATATGCCGTCGTGAATCTCGCCGTCGATGGTGTTCTCGGCGTCGCCCGAATGATAGACGCCGCTGACGCGCCCACCTTGTTGACTCAGGGTCATTGGCCCGAAGGTCGTGTACCACTGTCCCGCAAAGTTGCTCATGGGTATCTCCCTGTGTGAAGGATATTCTACCCGGACAGGCGTAGTTGCAGCTCGCCTGGCGGTTTCGCGCGAGTTGTCGCGAGCGAAACCGCCAACGAAGTGCATTCACGCTGCCAGTCAGGCCAAGCCCTTGCGAATCTCCGCCTGGATGACATCCAGGGGCTCGATGCCCACGGACAGCCGGATCAAACCGTCGCTGATGCCCTGGCGTTTTCTCTCGGCGGGACTGAGGTAGCGATGCGATGTGGATGCCGGGTGGCTCAGTGTCGTCGTGGTGTTGCCCAGCGACGGGCTGAATGGGATACCGGATGCGAGGCGGAGGAAGCGATTGACGGCATCGCGGCCGCCGGCCAGGTCGAAGCACAGCATGTTGCCGTAGCCGCCCTGCAAGAGACTGCCCGCGAGCTGATGATCGGCATGATCCGTTCGACCAGGATAGACGACACGGCTGACGCCCTTCTGGCCTTCCAGCCAGAGCGCCAGTGACAGGGCATTGTCGCTGGCGGCCTGCATGCGCAGCGGCAATGTCGCCAGGCCGCGCTCCGCCAGCCAGCAATCGAACGGATTGGCCGACAGCCCCCAGATGCTCGATGCGGCGGTCACCTGCGGCAGCAACTCGCCGCGGCCGGCCAGCAGGCCGAGCGTCACGTCGCTGTGCCCGCCGATCATCTTGGTCAGGCTTTCCATGACGACGTCGGCCCCCAGTTGCAGCGGCCGGGTCAAGATCGGCGTCGCGAACGTGTTGTCCACGACGAAGAGGCTGCCGCTCGCCCGCGCCAGCGCGGCCAGCGCGGCTAGGTCGGCGAGACGAAGCAGCGGATTCGACATCGTCTCGACAAACAACAGCCGCGCGCCGGGCTTGAGCGCCGCCTCGATCGCCGGCAAGTCGCCGGGATCGACGAATACGGTGGACAGCCCGAAGCGTGGCGACTCCTGACCGAGGAGCTGTGTCGTGCGGCCATAGAGACGATTGCTGGCCACAATGCGGTCGCCCTGCTGGCAAGTGGCGAGCAGGATGGCGCTGATCGCCGCCATTCCGGAACTGGTGACAATGGCCCAGTCCGCGGCTTCCCAGCCGGCCAGGATGTCGGCGAGGCGGCGGGCATTGGGATGCGCATCGCGGGCGTAGATGAAGCCCGGCTCGACGCCATCGCTGATTTGATCCAGCGCGTCCAGATCCGGCAGCGTGTACACCGACGACTGATAGAGCGGCGGCACCAGCGGCACGCTCTTGCCCAGAGGAGATGGGTCGGTGGACATGATGGTGATCACGCCGACCAGCGTGCCTGGTCGCCTGGCGGGTTCGCGCACAACAACGCGTGCGAAACCGCCAGGCGAGCTTCGGCCACGCCTGTCTGGCTTCGTTGACCTCTGGCTACTTCTGCAACATGACGTCAAACACCATCGCGCCGCTTCGGACCTCGATCGAAAGGCCGGAGGTGGCCGGACTGCGGTAGCGTTCGGGGACGACGACCGGAGCGGGCTTGCCCTTCTCCGGCGGCAACGTCTCGATGATGACCGTGTACGTGCCCGTGGGAATCGGCGTGCGGAAGGCGTACGCGCCGTCGCCGCCGATGGCAGTGCTGTAGCTGCGCTTCTCGGCCTTGGAGATCAGCGTGAGGAAGCCAAAGGCCCCCGTCTTGCCATCCACCATCACCTTGCCGGACACATTGCCGCTGCCGGCGGGCGACTTTTTGTCGTCAACCTTTTTCTCTTCTTTCTTCTTGTCCTTGTCCTTCGTCACCTTGTCCTTCGTCACCTTGTCCTTCGTCACCTTGTCCTTCGTCACCTTGTCCTTCGTTGAAACCTTGTCCTTGGTCGTCTTCTTGTCCTTGCTCGTCTTGTCCTTGCTCGTCTTGTCCTTGCTCGTCTTGTCCTTGCTCGTCTTGTCCTTGCTCGTCTTGTCCTTGGTGACAACCTTCTTATCGGTCGGCGACTTGTCCTTGGAAGTGGGCGCGCTCTTGAGGTCTTCCCGGATCGCATCGATGACCTTGCGCAGTGCGAAGGCACGCTGAATTGCCTGGTTTAGCGACTCGGCATTCTGAATGCCGTCGTCAATGGCCTTCTGCAGATCGGGCCGATGGGCCAGGAACGGCTTGACGGTGATCAGTCCGCCCTCGTAGACGCGGTAGCAACCGGGCCAATCGTTCTGCTTGTTGAACAGGTGGGCCCCACGATTGGCGACATCGCGCAGGACAAGATAGATGATCTTGTCGGTGGCGCGCGTGTCGGCGGTTGCCATCTTGCTTTGGGCCCAGGGCGTACCCTGCAAGGCCAAGACCAGAATGCCGGCCGCAATCATGGGCGGCCAGCACCAGCGAAGCACTTTCCCCACGTTCTTCTCCTCTCCCAGTTGCTGATTTCAGGGTGTTCGTCAGCGCGGTTTGACGTTCGTCTAGCGGCTAGCCGGTAGAACCGGCCCGTGACTTGATCTTAGGAAGCCTGGGCAATCGCGGAAAGGAGATTCTGCTCTTGCCAGGCCCTGGCGTCTGATGATAATGCCACGTCCGGGAACCGTCTATCTCGCCGCCTGGAACCATGGAGGGTTCATGGCCGACGCATTTCATTCGCTCGTCATCGACGCCCTGCAACGGGCCGCCGCCGAACCCGGCGGCGTGGCGCTTCTCGCCGGCAAGGGCATGTCCGGGCTGTTCGCCAATTCCGCTGCCGGCCGTCGGGCCGCTCAGCATTGCAAGGACCATGGATTGCTGGGAGTGACACGCACCGAGACGCGGGGCAAGTCGCAGGTGGAGTTGTGCACCATCACCGACAAGGGCAGGTCCTTCCTGCTTGAATCCGCCAATCCACTTGCCGTGATGGAGGCGATGCTGCAAGCACTCGACGCACGGCGTGCCGATCAGGCCAGGTTGCTGGAGCACGCTTGCCGGGCACAGGCCGTTCTGGAGGGCATGCACGCCAATCTGGCCCAGGTGCTGACGCGACTGAAGCCACCGACACGGGCGGCCGCGCCCCACGCTCCTCTCGCAGATATCCGAACTAGCATCCTTGATCATCTGGAACGCTGGCTCGACATGGGCAGCCTCGATGATTGCCCGCTGCCCGAATTGTTTAAGCGGCTCGAAAAGTCTGTTCCCGGTCTGACCGTCGGACTGTTTCACGACGGCCTGCGTGACCTTCACGATCAGCAGCGCGTCTTTCTGCATCCCTGGACTGGCCCGCTGTACGAGCTACCGGAACCGGCGCTGGCGCTGCTCGTCGGCCATGAGATCGCATACTACGCGAGCCTGCGCTGCGGGACGAACTACGAGCACGACCGCGTGGCGACTTGTTCGAGTCAAGCCTGACATGCGCCCGTGGACCGGGTCTCCCGACCCGGCCGGACGGCTCCGCAAACCGTCCGGCCAGACGTGATTCCGCCGCTGCGCGGCATTGAATAGGAGAGTTCCATGACCACTGCGGTTGCCACGGATCGTTTGCTGCTGAGCCGAGCGCGCGAGGTGCTGCGCCGGGCCGGCAATCCTTTCCGCAACTACTTCGCCCGCAACCCGGATGACGAGATCTGTTCGCGCTTCCACGTGCCGGAACTTTTCGGCCATGAGCGCGAACAGCTGCTGCGCGTCGTCGATCTCTATCGCTATCACGCCAGCACTCATTCCGAGATTATCCCCGTCCTCGGCAACAAGGGCGCCGGCAAGACGCATCTGCTGCATTCCATCAAGCACGGCTCGGACGGCGCCTGGCAACTTCTGGTGACGCCGGGAACCTATCAGCGCGACAACGACTTCCTGGAATATCTGCTATTTCAGATCATCGACACGCTTCTGGGCGGCGCCAAGCAGAAGGGCCGCCGGCCGCTCGAATTCATCAGCGAGGACCTGGGACGCAAGCTGCTGCACCAGGCCCTCGGCCAGGCGACGCGCGAAGAGCAGCTCGATCTGTTCCCGGCCCCGGGGCTGGGCCGCTGGACGCGCCTGCTTGGGATGGGCACATCGCAAGCCCAGGAACGCACGCAGTGGTTGATGGACAGCCTGTCGCGGCCGGGCAGCTACGCCTCCGGCTACGCGCCGCTGCGGCGCATCTGCGCCGAGTGCGACCTGGCCGGCGAGCGCGCCTGCGAACTGGTGTGCCGATACGTCGAGCGCACCGAGAGCCACGCGACCGCCGGCCACATGCGCCGGCATATCCTGCAAGGCTTCGCCCGCGCCGCCTTGCTGGGCGACGAGAGCGAGCTGGCCAACTTCCTCACCTACGGCTTCGCCGAGCTTGACTTCAAGGTGCAGCCGAGCCGGCAGGACCTCGTCCTGTCGCTCTTCAAGGTGTTGATGGAGATCCTGCTCAAGCTCAGGATCCCCGTGGTGGTGGCCTTCGATCAGCTCGAAGATCTGTTGCTGGTCCGCCGCAACGAGGAAGGCCATCGCATGGCCGAGGCGTTCTTCGCAGGCATCGTCCAGGTCATGCATCAGATCGACGGCATCTGCTTTCTCGTCTTTGCGGAGCGCGGCCTGTGGAACCGCTTCGTGCCGTCGCTCGATGGCTACATCCAGGATCGGCTCAACAATCCGATTCACGTGCCGGGCCACGGAACCATCAAGGCGCTGCGTCTGGAAGCCCCGCCCGCGGAGCTTGTGCGCATGGTGGTGGAAGCGCGGCTACGGCCGGCCCTGGAGGAACTGCCCGATTTCAACGATCTGCCGCCGTTGTTCCCCTTCAGTCAGGAGCAGGTGCAGCGCATTGCCCGCACCGAACCGACCTTGCGCGACATGCTGCAGCAGTATCGCCATCTGTTCGATCACGTGATCTATGGAGAGGCTCAGGCAGCATCGGTACAGTCGTTCGACGTCGCGAGAGGACAGGAGTCCGCGGTCAGGGGTCAGGAGCCCGGCGGCAGGAGGCAGGAGGCGGCGAGCCTGGTGCGGACCGTGCCGGCGACGACTCCGTTGCCTCCGGAAGTCAAGTCGCTGGTGGTGGTCGAGACGGCGTCGCCGCCCGCAGCCCCGGCAGCGGCTCCCGCGACTCCGGCCATGCCCAACTTGAGCGAGATGTGGGAGCAGCAGATCATGGCGGCCCGCAATCAACTCTCACCTGAGGGGGCTCTCACCGGCGCCACGCGCGAGCTGCAGTCCGGGCTCGGCGCTTTCCTGCAAGCCTGCCACGAGCACGGCGTGAAGGTCGGGCCGTGGCGCCTGCAACACGTCGTCGCCGAGTGGACCTTCGGCGAGCATCCCACCTACGGCGTGCTGACCATCGGTCACTGGGTGTGCCGGGACGGCCAGCCGTGGAAGGTCGGCATCGGCCTGTTCCTGGGCCGCGGCCCCGGCAAGCCCAAGGACCTCGAGATCAAGCTGTCCGCGCTGGAACTGTCGCCGCCGGTCGTCGATCATCTCATCCTGTTGCGGCCGGCCGACGACCTGGCTCTCACCGGCAAGAGCAAGTCGCTCTGGCAAGACGCCGACAAGCGCGGCCGGCACGGCCGGCTCGAAGCTGTCAGCCTCGACGAGTTCAGCGTCCTCTACGGCTTCCCGCGCTGGCTCGCCGCGGTCGGAGAAGCACTGCCCAACGGCCAGCCGCTGCCCAACCTCGCCGACCTCATCCAGGACCGCTGCGAGAAGCTGCTGGAGCAGGTATGCATGCCAGCGTGCCCGTGAACAATGCTCGCGGCGTTTCGCTGTACACAGGCGTGGTCAAGGCTCCCTGGGGGTCCCTGGGGGGTTTCGCACACTTCAGAGCGCGCATTGGTGCGCGAAACCGCCAAGCGAGGTTCTATTACGCTTGTCTGGGGGTGTCACTTCCGCCGTTTCCGCCGTGCCTCGCGAAAAGCCGCGTAGTTATCGCGTGCCGTCTTGGTGCTGGGATGATCGCGGCCCAGCGACTTCTCGAAGATGCGCAGGGCGCGGCGATAGAGCGGATCGGCCTCGTCGTAGCGGGCCAGGCGCTTGCAGAGCACGGCGAGATTGCTGAGCGTGTTGCCAATGTCCGGATGGTCCTCGCCCAGCACCTTTTCCTTGATCTTGAGGGCGCGGCGGTAGAAGTCCTCGGCGCGAAATTCCTCGCCGCGCGCCTGCATGAGCGTGCCCAGGTTGTTGAGGATGACAGCGACCTCGACATGCTCCGCCCCATGGTTGCGTTGCATAATGTCGAGGGCCGTGCGATACAGCGATTCCGCCGCTTCCAGCTGGCCCTGGCCTTCGAGCACGGCCGCCAGGGCGGCGCGATCGGCGGCGACTTCGGGATGGTCGGCGCCGCGCCATTTCTCGCGGATCTCCAGTCCCTTGCGCGCCAGCGGCTCGCCGCGCTGGAACCGGCCGCGGGCGTGCTCCAGGCCGCCGAGATTGTGATAGATCGTCGCTACCGACAGATGCTCCGGTCCATGCGCTGCGTCGAGGATGCGCAGGGCACGTTGATAGGCCCGGCCGGCCTCGTTGAACTTGCCCATGTACTTGTAGAGCACGCCCAGGTTGTTCAGGATCGTCGCCACCTCGACGGCTTGCTTTCCGAACGTTTTTTCGCCGGCCTTGAGTGCTTCCCGATAGAGAGCCTCGGCCGCGGCATATTCACCACGACTGCAACAAGCACCGGCCTCGCGGTCCAGCCGGCTCAGCCGATCGGTCGCCGATTCCGTTACCGGTTGCTTGACTCGTGCTCGTTTCATTTTGGCCGGGCCTCCTGCTTGCATCATATGCGGCGGGGCACGCCCCGGAACGTGCCAGCCGAAAGCAAGCTCTTGCGCCGGCGACACGTACGAGGTCGGCTGCATGTAGACGTGCAAGTAGTACGCCAGGATACGATTCTTGCCGTCCGGCAAGGCGAAGTCTAACGTGCCTCGATCCGCACCACGGCATAGACCAGGAAGCGTGGCACGTCAAAGCGCAGCCGCCCCGCCGTGTGTTCCACCTTGAGTTCGACCGCTGTCGACTCTTCCGGCACCAGGAAGTCTACCTTGCCGGGCTGAAATCCCTTGGGCAGCGCCAGGTCCACCTTGACGCCGTCCGCCGCAATCGGATTCTCATCGACGATGCCGCGGCCGGCGCTCTTCGGCTCTTTCGGCTCCTTGCGATTGTAGTTGACGAAATGCAGGACGATGTCGTCTCTCAGCTTTGGCCGGCCGGCGGAGACACGCACGCTGGCGGGGGCTTCGAAACGGCTCAGCGTGTCCGGTAGCCTTGGCAACTCCTTCGAATGCTCAAAGACGCTCTGATAGGCGGCACGGCGCGCCGGCGTCGCCAGGTCGTCCGGCAACACGTCGAACAAGACATGCTTGTTGAGCAGCTGCATGCCCAGTTTCTTGAAGGCAGCGACGGCGGCCACGTCCCCGCCATATACGCTTTCACGCGGGAACAGCAGCACAGCCTCGGCGTAAGGCCGGCTTGCGTGGAACAGGCCGTCGTGCTTCTCGAGAAAATTGTAATAGCGGACGATCTCCTTGCGGGCGGCGAGGTCGCGAAAATTCGTGTAGAAGCCCATGGCGGCGCCCCCATTGGCCGCCATCTCGGCGATGGCCGTGCGGATGCGCGTCGATTCATACTTGCCCAGCGTGAACGGCTTGTCGTCGAATGCCCCGCGAATGTAACGGGCCTGCAATGTTCCCTCGCCCAGAAAGCCGGCTTTCAAATCCGTGTAGTACGCCGCTCCGCCAGTGCTGTACCAGGTGTAGTCCTCATCCTTGCCCCACATCTCCTTGGGCAGCAGGCAACGCTCGTCGCCGTTGATCTGGTTGAAGTCGCCCAGGTGGTTCCACTGCGCGAGGATGAGGTCCGGCTTCAGCGACCGGCCGTACTTGACGAAGACATCGTCATAGGCCTGTTTAATGCTGATCTGCGAAAAACGCAGCATCTCGCGCCGGAGCGGTGTCGACTCCTTGGGATCGTGCCAGCCGACGATCTCCTTGAAGCGCACGGCGTCCACGTCCCTGATGTCGAGCGCGGCGAGTCGCTTCGGTCCCAGGTCGCGCAGATGCTGGCGGAAATTCTTCTGGCAGTGCGTGCACAGGCAGTTGTGCCGGTAGAAATAGTTGCTGATGAAGCCATCGACGCCGCGGGCGATACCGGCCTTCACCCACGCCTTGAGCACGGCGCGCCAGTGTGGATTGCTCAAGCAACCCCAGTACTCTTTCATGCCGCCGATCTGGTACGTGGTGTTGACGATGGGCGTGCCATCGGCGTTCTTTTCCAGCAGGTCAAGCGGGTTGGCCACGGGGCGCGGGCCGAGGGCCTTTTCATCCCAGAGATCGCGATAGAACTTGAAGAAGCCGCGCGGCCCTTTGGGCCCGTCCGGATCCCCTACCAGGAACATGACGTTGAAATGCCCGACAACCCTGGCCTTGCGGCGATGCAACTCACCGTTGAGCTTCGTGAACCCGTCGCCGCACTCCGCCAGTCCGCGCACCGGGAAGTGGGCCGGGTACCCCTTGTACTCGGGAGTGTGTGCCAGGCTCCAGAAGTGGGCACCGTAGAAGCCGACCTGTGCAATCTGCGGCCGGGCGTCGCTGATGAAGTCGAGATAGCCCGGCTCGCCGTAGCCATCCCAGTGAGCGACGAGTCGCGTGAACTCCACGCGCGGCGGATTCTGTGCGCTGGCAGGCGTCTGCACTCCCAGCGTCGCGGCGAATAGACAGGTGGCGAGTTGTCGCATGCGCGTTTCCTCCGGTTGGCGCCTACACATCCATTCGCGGCCCCTGTGCTCTCAGATCAGAGGCTGTCCGAAAAGTGGTCAGACCCCTTGCCCAACCACTGACGCTTTTCGGACAGCCTCTCACTTGGCGATGGTGAATGAATTCAGAAATCTCTGGACAAGTGGATCGGATAGCTGCATCGCTTCTCCAATCGCGAGAATCTGGTAAATCTTGCCGTCGGCGATCAGGATTCGGCCGCTGGCGAAGCCGCGCCTGGGTTTTTCGACTTCGATCTCAAACTCTCGACCCGGATGACCGTAGAACCTTTGTCCCGGCTTCCCGGTCGTCACGATGTTGCCATTGTGGGCCTTGGCGAGTTCGCGGATCGGCGCCAGCAGGTCAATGTCGACCGCGAGCAGCCTGCCAACGGAAACGGAGAAATCCTTGTCGGGAAACGGGACATTCAGCGTTGTCACCGCGATGTCGCCTTGCTGGGAATAGGTCGTCCGGTGGTCTCCGGGAAGCTCGATGCCGAATTTCCCTTCGGGCGAATCGAATGGACGCCAGATAACTTCACTATTCTTGACGCGATTGCCGCCGCAACCAAGCAGCAGGATCATCGCCGACGCGACCCCGAATGCCGTTCTGAGCACAGCGATGCCCCTCTCCGTGCCGTCAGATCACGACCGGCAGACTGACGCGGGATTCTCTCACGGAAGCCGCGGCCACGTCGCCGCCGATTCGTTCTTCCGTCACCACCCGGCCGAAGAGGGTCAGGGCACTGGTCTCCTCGATATCGACCTCGATCATCCGGCCGGTCCGTCGCTCGTTGCCGTCGAACACGACGATGTGATCCGTACAGCTGCGGCCGGTGAGCTGGCGCGGACCGGGGGAATCGCTCTTGAGCGCCGTCTTGCTCGGGCCTTCCACCAGGACCCGGACACGCTGGCCCTGGAATCGGCGGTTGTCTTCCTGGCTGCGCTGGTTCTGGACGGCAAGCAGGTCGTTATTGCGGCGGCGCTTGACTTCCTCAGGGATGTCGTCGGCGAACATCTCGTGCCCCTTGGTGCCGGGGCGCGGGCTGTACTTGAAGATGTAGCTGTTCTTGAAGCCGGCGTCGCGGACCAGGTCGCAGGTGCGCTGGAACGATTCCTCCGACTCGCCCGGAAAGCCGACGATGAAGTCGCTGCTGATGGCCACGCCCGGGACCTTGTCGCGGCTGCGGGCCAGCATGTCGCGATAGAACTCGACTGTGTACAGCCGCTTCATGCGCCTGAGCACGTCGTTGCAGCCCGATTGCGCCGGCACGTGCAGGTACTTGCTCACGCGCGGCAGGTCGCGCACGGCGTCGAGCAGGTCGTCCGACATGTCGCGTGGGAAGTTGGTGATGAACTTGATGCGCTCGATGCCTTGCGTGTCGTGAATCAAGGCCAGCAGGTCGCCCAGGCGATACTGGCGGCCGTCTCCCGCCTGGTGCTTGTAGCTGTTGACCGTCTGCCCCAGGAGCGTGATCTCCTTGCAGCCCTCGGCAGCCAGCTGGCGGACCTCGGCGGCGATGTGCGCCGGCGGCCGGCTCTGCTCCGGCCCGCGCACGCTGGGCACGATGCAGTAGGTGCAGAACTTGTCGCAGCCGATCATGATGCGGACAGACGCCTGAAACGGCGACGGCCGCATCGACGGATCGCGCAGCGGATCGTAACTCTCGAAGCTGGCCTCGACTTCGTGGCGCGACTCGGTGCGGTCCAGGCTCAGGGCCATCGTCGGCTTGCCGGTGCGGCGCACTTCGTCAATGAGCTCCGGCAAGCGGGCCAGCTGCCCGGTGCCGCAGACGATGTCCACGTGTGGCGCCCGCCGGCGGATCAGCTCCTGGTCCTTCTGGGCCATGCAGCCCAGGACGCCGATGAGCGTTTCCGGATGACTGCGCTTGTGCCGGCGCAGACGGCCCAGGGCGCTGTAGATCTTGTCCTCGGCATGCTGGCGAACGCTGCAGGTGTTGAAGAGGATGACGTCGGCGTCGGTTTCCTCGCTGGTCAGGACGTACCCCTGCCGCCGCAGGCTGCCGACGACCAGCTCGCTGTCGAGCACATTCATCTGGCAGCCGACGGTCTCGATGTAAAGCTTCTTGGCCTGATTGGGGGTCACTGTCGCCGGCCCTCCATGCCTTCCTGCAACGGCGCAACTGCTCCCATCTCCTCCTCGTCTTCGTCCTGGATGGGAATAGCGTCCAGCGCGTCGGCTAAGATGGCACTTCGCAAAGAAGAATTGGAATTAGTCGGCATCGGGGGCACCCCTTGCAAGTCCTTCATAAGGCTTATTCTAACGGAAGTATGGCGGGCGCGGGAAGCGAGATCTGCATTAGCCGTGCGGCCAAGGAATGGTGGCGTGAATAACCCGGACTCCCTTCTCCCCCAGAGTACCGTGGGAAAAGTGACTGATATCGGGAAGTTATCGCTGGCTTCCAGGCATGGCTGGGAAAATAGCAAGGAGTCAAGATGCAGGACTTCACTCTGATCGGCGCCGATTCCACCGCCGAGTTGCTACATCGCCTCGAGCGATTCCTGGAGTGGTGGTACGGTCCTGGGAGGCCGGAATACGGTGATTCGGCGGACCTCACCAAGCGGACTTTGCCCTTTCCTTTGCGCAGATTCTATGCGTTTGCCGGCCGTTGGCCTTCGCGAGAGCCAGAGTGCATGCCGTACCTCTACTCCGGGGCCGGTGGCCATCATCTCTTGCCTCTCGATGAACTCAATTCGACGGCCGATGGCAAGCTGCGCTTCTTCATGGAGTACCAGGGGGACTGGGACGGCGTAGATTGAAAGAGCGAACTTGATCTGGATCGCGGAAGCCTGCCGGTGTCCATGGTACGTGGGCGAGGTGCATGCCAGCGACAAGTACCTCTTCCTCAAGACAGATCGAGGCGCCGTTGTCCGCGTGGCGGTTCGCGATCCAGACGTGGCCAAGAGTCTGCGCGAGCGCGAGGCCGGTAGCCGGAAAGAGCGGCAAGCGAACATGCCTGTTTCCGTCCCTGTCGACCGTGACGCTCCTGGCTTCTACGTCCCCGCCGACACGCTGGAGGAGAGGATCGTTGCGACCGTGCTGGAGGTCCGCGACAAGACAGCATGGAAGAATGCAACAAAGACGCTTTCGCGAACGCTGACCGCTCTTGAGGCTGAGTCGTTGCTCGATCGTTGCGATCGATTTCGGTCCAAGCAGGAACTGCCGCGCGGTTTTCGACCTGGTGAGGCTTATTCCACGGGCCTGCAGTTTGCCTGGGACCTGAGCTGGCGAGATACCTTGGAGGAAATTGCTTAGCAAGTGGGAGAATCGGCCTGGCACGCGCTAGCACGCTTCGCTTCATCATCCGACCACCCGGCGCGGAACAGCGCTTTTCAAGTGCTCTGTCGACTGGGAAGCTCGGGCATCCGCGCGTCGGAGTTCTTTTCCTGGCTCAAAACCCATTTCAAGCAACTGCCACGGGGACAGCAACTCATCATGATCGACACGTTGCTTCGTGAACTCGCAAGAAAACGGAAGCCTGATATCGCGTTTGCGCGGCAATGCGAGTTGCTGTGGCTAGATCCCGAGTTTGACCGCATCCGCGACATGAAGAGCAATCCTTGGGACGATGAAGCTCCATGGTGAAAGAGCTTTTGGCTGCATCGCGGTCAATTGTCATTGTCCTCCAGCTGGCGCAAACACCACCCTGTCGATCGCTGGTCACGCCTGCGGGCGACTGTCCGGCGACTCGCCGCCAAGCCATGCCGTTGCCTCAAGCGGCCGGCCACGCAGAAAATCCGCCGCCGACATGCGCCGCTTGCCGGATGGTTGCAGCTCCAGGATCTCGACGACCGTTTGTTGCCCGGCGCCGGTCGCGCCGCCGGCCACAAGAAGCTGTCCGGGCTGAGCGACTGCGACCCGGCCACAGGGAGCCGGATCGCATTGCCCCACGAAAGGCCGCGCTCGATTCACGATGACGCGCAACGGCGCTTGCCCCGGCTGATGCAGAAACGTGTACGCCGTCGGCCACGGCTGCATGGCCCGAACCTGGTTGCAGACGGCTTCGGCCGGACGGCTCCAGTCGATCAGGCCATGCTCCTTGGTGAGCTTTGGCGCCTTGCTGACGAGCGACTTATCTTGCTTCAGGCCGTGTGCCGTGCCGGCGGCGATCTGGTCGGCGACCTGGACGGCCAGTCGAGCGCCAAGCTGGGCGAGCCGTGCCTCTAGCTCGCCGGCGGTCTCGTCCGGGCCGATGGTGATCTTCTCCTGGGCGAGCATGTCGCCGGCATCCAGCGACACCGACATCTTGATGACGGTCACGCCGGTTTCGCTCTCGCCGTGGTAGATCGCCCAGGCCACCGGCGCCGCGCCGCGATATTTCGGCAACAGCGAGGCATGAACATTGATGCCACCGTGCGGTGTCGTGGCCAGCACGTCCTTCGAGAGAATCTGCCCGTAGGCAGCTACCACCAGCAAATCGGCGTTGAGATCCTTGAGCGCGGCGGCGCCTGCCGGCGTGTTGATGCTTTCCGGCTGTAAGACCGGAATGTGCCGTTCGACGGCGATGTCCTTCATGCCGCGGCCGACTTGCCGGGTCGAGCCGCGCTCCTTTCCCATCACGCGGTCCGGCTGCGTGACCAGCCCGATGACCGTATGCTTGCTGGCGAGCAGGGCTTCAAGAGTGGGCTCCGCGAACGTACCAGTCCCCATCATGACGATGCGCATGTCGGTCGGCCTCCTGTGAGGCATTGTATGCTCGCGGAATGCGGATTGATTGCGTTGCCACCCCCCTCTTGGCGCCCCGGCAACGAATCTCATGATCAAGCCACGGGCGCAAGTACGGATCTGGAGTCTACTTGTCGCAAGGTCCCGGACTGGCGGATTCGTTGACGGGGGTCGTCCCGTATTCATTCTCGGGCAATCGACTTCGGGATGCCGATGTCGATGAGATGCACCTTGCCCAGATAGGCGGCGGCTTCCGGTCGCGCGAAGCCCTGCTTGAGTGCGGCAAAGGTGGCTGTATGTTCGGCCCGGATCGCGATGCCGAGCGGCTGCCCGGTATCGGCATCGAGCCCTGACGGGATGTCAACGGCGAAGACGCGCCGCGCCTTGCAATTGATCGCGTCGATGACGGAATCATAAGGCGTGCGCACGATTCCGGTCAAGCCTGTGCCAAGGAGCGCATCAACCGCCCACTCCGCTCCGGCCAGGAATTCCGCCACTCGTGTCGCGTCGCCGCGTTCCTCCTGGATGCCGCTCGCCCTCATGGCCTGGAACTGCGCCGCGGCAGCGCCGGTCAATTCGGCCGGATCAACGACAACGAAAACTCGGACATCAACGCCCCAGATGGCGAGATGCCGGGCGATGACGAAGCCGTCGCCGCCGTTGTTCCCCTTGCCGGCGCAGATGACGATGCGACCATGAATGCCCAACGACATGAGCAGGTCGGCAGCGCCGCGGCCCGCGTTCTCCATCAGCACCGCGCCGGGGATGCCCGCCGCAATGGCGCGAGCATCCAGCGCCCGCACCTGGTCGCGCGACAGCAAGCCTGTCACTTCTCCGACTGCAGCCGTGCCCACGCCACCATCTCCTCGATCTCGCTCATGTCGCTGTCCGGGCCGGTACTGGAACCCGGTAGCAAGGCATCGCCGCTCGCCGGGATGCCATCGTCATCCATGATGATGACGAAGGCACGTCGCGGCGCCGCCAGCGAAACCGGCTCCAGCAACTGCACCTCGCCGGCCACACCCACCAACGCTTCAACCACCTTCGTCATGACAGCCTCATGTCACCGGGTACATCTGGGGCTGTGAATGTTGTACGACTTTTCGGCTCGACGCTTCAACGCTTCAACGCTTCAACGCTTCACCGGCTCCTGGATCCCGCGGAACTGCGGATTGGGCTGCATAGTATTGGTTCACGGCGCGGGCAATAGAGATATTGCCCTTTGTTGATTGTGGTGGGCTTGGACTGCCTCGACAAGCCAGTCGAAGACGTTGCAGGATTGGCGGCGGCA
>VGYC01000017.1 GCA_016873095.1 Planctomycetota bacterium
CCAACAATGCCGCCGAGCAAGCGCTGCGGCACGCGGTCATCTGGCGGAAGCTCTCGTTCGGCACGCAATCAGCGTCCGGCAGTCAGTTCGTCGAGCGACTGCTGACTGTCATCGAAACCTGCCGCCGCCAATCCTGCAACGTCTTCGACTGGCTTGTCGAGGCAGTCCAAGCCCACCACAATCAACAAAGGGCAATATCTCTATTGCCCGCGCCGTGAACCAATACCCGACGGCTTGGGCTCATTCAAGCGAAGGGCTTTGTTCTTGAGGAGATCGTGGGCTCATCATTTACCGAGCATCGCGGAGCTGGCTTCTGGTCGCGAGACTCCGGCCTGGAACTGTGGTTGTGCCTCCTCGCCGAAGAGGCTCGACGGGGCGATGACCTGCCCGAGTGGCTTGGCGCGTCGGCCGAGGAACGGACTGCTCGAGCTTCACAACGCACGCAAGGACCGGAACATGGCCAGCACTCCGACAACGCCCAATGAAGCGGTGCCATGGGCGCCTTGCGGACGCTGGCAGCCGTTGTGCCGGCATCGGACTTCGTCTCTCGATCAGCGACGTCTGGACCGCTTGCGGTTTCGCACGCGCGAAACCGCAAGCGGTGAAATGGCCTTGGACCAACGAATTGGAGGTGTATCTACGGTGCAGCAAACTCGCCGTCGTCGATATTATCGAGCAGTTCGACTTCCAGCACCTCGACATCGAGCAGCTTCTTGCCGTCGCGGTTGACGGTGACGCGCCTGGCTACCTTGCGGTCGTTGGTGTCCTGATATTCCGTGATCAGCCGTTCCTCGGTGACTTCCTGGCCGGTCATGAGGTCCCTGGTGCGGCGTTCGGTCTTGGACATCAGGCCGGTCTTCTTGTCGAAATAGAAATCGATGTCCTTCTTGCCTTCCTTGGAAACCTTGACGCCGAGGTTCGCCCTGCCGTTGACCTGCACCTCGCCCAGCAGCGAAAGCTTGATTCCCTTGTTCTTGAAGCCGGTGAGCTGAGCCAGGCCCATCCAGTAGCCGATCTGCTTGAACTCATCGAGGATCTCGTCGGAGACCGTGATGTCCATGTCGTTGACCTTGATCCAGCCTTTCTTGCCGTCAAAAACGGTGCTGACCTTGACGGCCTTGTCCATGACGGTCATGTCCAAGACTTCCTTGAACTTGCCGGAGGGCTGCACCCAGACCTGCTGAGTGAAGTCGAGCTTCAGGCCGCCGGCGTGAATGGTGCCCTTGTTCTTGCCAATGTAGGCATGCTTCTTGTCGGTCTTGCCTTTGGGGAAATGCGCTTTCAGGGCCTTGTCGAGAATGACCTGGGCCTCATTGTCAGCCTGGCCGCGCGCCGCGGCCACGACCACGATCCCCAACAAAACGACCACCGCCGACGACACTCGCATCATGACTACGCCTCCGGAAAAAAGGAACCGCCGGAACTTCGTTCCGCAATGTAGTGATTTTGACATGAGCCGAATCGACCGGCAATCCATCATGAGCACGCGTGCGTTGGCGGCCGTGCGGCGTTCATACCTAAAAGCATAACCAGTTGGTGCGCTGGGAGCAACGGGTGGCCGAGCTTCGTGCGGATGACGGAGAATTGAGGGTTATTCGCTCCACACCTTGCGCTGCCGCGAGGAGGGGATTTTCAGCATCTTGCGGTACTTGGTGACGGTGCGGCGGGCGACGGGGTAGCCGGTCTCGGCCAGCTTGTTGACCAGGTCCTCGTCGGAGAGCGGATTGTTCTTGTCCTCGTTGGCGATGATGTCGAGGAGCTTTTGCTTGATGGTTTCCCAGGCGACTTCCTCGCCGCTGGCGGTCTGCGTGCCGCCGCCGAAGAAGCGCTTGAGCGGGAACAGGCCGCGCGGCGTCTGCACCCACTTGTCGTCCACGGCGCGGCTAACCGTTGTCACGTGAACCTTGACCAGGTCGGCGATCTGCTGCATCTTCAAGGGCTCGATAAACTCCGGCCCCTTGTCGAGAAACGACCGCTGGTGATCGATGATCGCCTTGGTGACACGCGAGAGTGTGTTGCGGCGCTGCTCAATGGCCTCGATCAACCAGTGAGCCGACTGAATCTTGCGCTTGAGAAACTCCTTGGCTTTCGGGTCAGCGCCCTTGTCGCGATACATGTCGATGTAGCGGCGGCTGATGTAGATGTTCGGCGTCCAGTCATCGAGTAGCCGGATCTCGTAGTCTCCCGCCTCGGTTCGCTCGACGGCGATGTCGGGTACGACGTACTGCACACTCTCGGCGGTGAACTGAGCGCCCGGATGAGGATTGAGATGCTTGAGAGCCTCGATGCCTTCCTGGATGACGGCCAATTCCAGGCCCGTCTTTTTCTGGATCACCGGCAGCCGATTGTGGCGGATGTCCTCAAGGTGGCTCTGGATGAGGACGCGAAGCACCTCGCGGTGCGGCGTCTCCGGCGTGAGTTGCAGCAGCAGGCATTCTTCGAGATTGCAAGCGCCGACGCCGGGGGGGTCAAGCTTCTGGATGACGGCGAGCGCCTCCTCCATCTGCTCGAGCGTAACCGGCTGGTCGAACGATTGCGCGATGCTTTCCAGCAACTCGGCGCGCGGCGTATGCATGTCGGTGCGCTGGCCGGGCCGGGTAAGATAGCCGTTCTCGTCCACGTGTGTGAGCAGGAAGCGAATGAGCTGCATCTGCTCGGGCGGCCCATCGATGAAGGCCAGCTGATCGCTGAGGTAATCTTGCAGGGATTGCGGCCGGGAAGCCATGTTGGCCATGGCGTCGTGCTTGCGGTCGCCTTCCTCGCTCACCCGATTGACCGAGGGGCGATGTTCTTCGTTGAAGTGATCGGCCCAGTCCTCATTGATCTCCAGCAGGCGATCGAAGTCTTGCTCGTTATCCCCCTTGTCGTCGATGACCAGTTCTTTTTGCGGATCGGCCGCGTCATCGACCGGTGCCTCGGCAGGTTCGCTGAATTCCGTGAGGTCGTCGGCGCCGGCGCTTTCCTCGTCGCCGTTCTCTTTCAGTTCCAGGACCGGGTTTTCCTCCAACTCGTGCTCGATGCGCTCTTGCAGGGCCATGATCGGCAGCTGGAGTATCTCCATCGACTGGATCATGCGTGGAGCCAGAATCATCTTCTGCTCCGTCCGCTGAGACATCGTCGTATCAAGTCGCATGACTGCTCCGTTTATGCAATCCGTTCCGTTGCTTTCGCATCTGCGTCACCGAAGGGCGGCAATGCCGTCCTCGGCATCGGCTCTGCAGGCGATTCATCAGCTGCCCCCGAGTCCCGGCAAGTTCATGCCGCTGGGCAAGCCCAGGCCGGTAGCCATCTGCCGGGTTTCGTCGGCGACCGCCTGGCGGACTTTTTGCAGGGCCTGGTTGGTCGCGGCGGCGATCAGATCCTCAAGCATCTCCCGGTCGTCGAGTTTCATGACTTCGTCGCTTAGCGTGCAGCGTTGCACTTCCATGTGCCCGTTGACCCGGACCTTGACCATGCCGCCGCCGGCGTCAGCCTCGGCGGTGATCTGGCCAAGTTTGACCTGCAGCTTGTCCATTTCCTCCCGAATCTTGGGGAGATTCTTGAGCAAGCTGGCCATCTGCCCGATTTCCTTGAACATCAATCGTCCTCCGGCTGATCCAGCGCCGCAATGGCGTCTGTATTACCCGCCACCGAGGCACTGGTCTGTTGCGCGACGCCGAAGCCCTCATCGATCTGGACAATCTGCGCCCCCAGCACCTCCATGGCCCGGGTGACGAGAGGCACCTGCATGGCCTCCTGGCGCGAGCGGCGGAAAGAAGTGGGCGAGGAGGTCGCAGTTTCCGAAACCGCGGCGGCCTCTCGCGAAACAGCAGCCTGACTTGCGTTCGGGCTGCTCGCTTCAATCCGAACCTTGCAGGGCCGCCCGGTAAGTTTACCGAGCAACTCCTCCAAACGACTCACCCGAGTCGGGTCCAGGTAATGGTTTTCGTCCAAATTATAACCGGGCGGGAACCGGACTACCAGAGTGTTTGGCGCGGAAATTGCTACATTCTCCGATTTTCCGAGAATACTCGCCAGCATGGGTCCAATCTGGGTTAGCAGCTGCGACCAGATGATTGGCACGTTCTCGGCAGTCAGCGCATGGGTTGAAGCGGACTCCGCAGGCCGGTCCGCGCCAACATCGGTTCTGCCGGGAGGTCGCGGCTCGGCGGGGGCCAGCAACTCCCGATCGGCCTCGTGTGCCAGGCTGTTCACTTCAGCGGCGAGCTTTTTTTTTTCCGGCGGCTCGACCATTTTCGGGGGTGACAGGGTAGCGGCGATGGACGGGACGGAAGCTCGCTGAGGGCGGGCAGGAACGGTCCCGTCGCCCGCCAGCCATTGGCCGATCTGCGTCAACGAGACAAGGTTGTCGAGCCGGCTCAGTCGCACCAGGGTGATCTCCAGCACGATCTTGCCGTGGCTGGAGTTCCGCATGCGGTTCTTGGCGGAAACGAGAATGTCGAGCCCTGCGAGAATGGCGTCCGCGTCGATCGCTTGCGCCTGCGCTTGCAGCGCCTCGCGCTGGCCGGGACCGACCGACAGCGTTTGATTGTCCATGCCGGCACACTGCACAACGAGCAAATCGCGCCAGTACTCGATCAGCTGGTCGAGAAGTTCCGCAAGCTGCAAACCTGAGTCGGCGATGTTCTGCAGCAGGGCCAGGGCGCGGCGAGCATCGCGGTCGAGCACGGCGGCAGCCAGCTCGCCGACGCGCTCGACGCTGGCGGTTCCCAGAAGGGAATGCACCTGCTCCTGCGTGAGGCGGTCGCCGCCGAAGGACAGCAACTGATCGAGCAGCGACTGGGCGTCGCGCATGGAGCCGCCGGCGCGGCGCGCCACCATTGCCAGCGCCTCGTCGTCCGCTTCCTTGCCTTCGCCTGCCAGGATGTCCTGCAAGCATTCGACGATGCGGGCGGCTCCGATACCGGCGAAATCAAAGCGCTGGCAGCGTGACAGGATCGTGATCGGAATCTTCTGCACCTCGGTGGTGGCGAAGATGAACTTGACGTGTCCTGGCGGCTCTTCAAGGGTCTTGAGCAGGGCGTTGAAGGCCGGCGTCGTCAACATGTGGACTTCGTCGATGATGTAGATCTTGTAGCGAGCCCGGCTGGGACGATACTGGACATTCTGCCGGATCTCGCGAACCTCATCGATGCCGCGGTTGCTGGCGCCGTCGATCTCGAGCACGTCCACGTCCTCGCCGGCGGCGATGCCACGGCACAGCTCGCACTCGTCGCAAGGCGTGATGGTCGGCCCTTTGACGCAGTTGAGCGCCTTGGCGAGAATGCGCGCCGTGCTCGTCTTGCCGACGCCGCGCGCGCCGGTGAAGAGATAGGCGTGGGCAACGCGGCCCGACTTGAGGGCATTGGCGAGCGCCTGGGCGACCGGTTCCTGGCCGACAAGGTCCTCGAACTGCTGCGGACGATAGCGACGCGCAAGCACCGTGTACTCTTCCGCGCGAGGTTCCGGCGGCGGCGTGCTAACAGTCTTCGCGGCAGTCTTGCGCTTGGCCATGACAGTGAGGGGGAGCGATCATTGCAGTTTTTAGATTTTGGATTGCAGATTCTAGATTGCAGCGAGTGATTTCAATTCTGCAATCCAAAATCTAAAATCAAAAATTCAACGGCCCGCCCCGCGGTGACTGGGAGAGGCTGATCCACTGCACAAGAGTCCGTTGCTTATGGCTGCACCTTCCGGCCTGACCAGGTTCACAACTTCCCTTTGCGTGGGTCCCCTCCCAGCCCCGTGAGGCGGGCCGGGTTATTTCTTCGGGCTCTCCTTGATGGTTACACTGTTGATGACGACCTTGTCAACCGGTCGGTCCTGCGATCCGGTCTTGCACTCGCCGATGGCCTTGACGGTGGCCAACGATGCGGCATCGGCAGTCTTGCCGAACGCGGTGTATTGCCGATCCAGGTGCGGCGTCCGTTCCAGGCAGATGAAGAACTGCGAGCCGGCCGAGTTCGGATCGCTGGTCCGCGCCATGGAAAGGACACCGGCCTCGTGGGGTGTGGCGTTGAATTCGGCCTGAATCGTGAAGCCCGGGCCGCCGGTGC
This sequence comes from Planctomycetota bacterium, assembly GCA_016873095.1. Lineage (GTDB taxonomy): Bacteria > Planctomycetota > Planctomycetia > Gemmatales > Gemmataceae > VGYC01. Next base: position 6,036 of record VGYC01000017.1, read on the forward strand.
CCGTGCCTTGCGGGCACCCCCCCTGGATCATGAATCCCTTGATGACGCGATGGAAGCTGACGCCGTTGTAGAAGCCGATCTGCGCCAGCGCGAGAAAGTTCTTGACGTGTCCCGGCGCCACGTCCGGCAAGAATTGCAGCCGAATCGGCCCCTTGTTCGTGTCCAGCTCGGCAGTGTACACCTTGCCGGCAAGGTCGAGCTTCTTCTGAGCCTCGGCGACCTGCTCGCGTACGTTGGCCATGATGTCTACTCCTGGTGCGAAACGTCTTCAAGTTCAGTGTTCAGTTTCAGCAAGACTGAACACTGAAAACTGAACACTGAAAACTCTTTACCGGACATTGCTGGTGACGGTCACGTCGCGGATGATGACCGGACTGGTGGGGCGGAAATCCTCGCCTTTTGGCTTGTCGAAGATCTTGCGGACGACGTCCATGCCGTGCGTGACCTTGCCAAAGATCGTCCAGTTGCCGTCCATCCACGGGGCCTTGGTCAGGGTAATGTAGAACTTTGCGGAGCCGCTTTCCAGTTCCTCGCCGTGGCAGGCGCCGACGGTACCAACCTCATGGGACACGTTGTCGCTGAATTCTGGCTTCAACCAGTAGCCGACACTGCCGAAACCGGGGTCGCCGGTTCCCAGCGGACAGCCAGCTTCCAGATAGTCGATGGTATGCACCTCGGGCTGCATACCTTCCTTGCCGGTGTCTACTTCGATCTTCTGGCGGATGGCCCGGTCGAAGGCCAGGCCGTTGTAGTAGCCGGACTTGGCGAGGGCGATGAAGCTGCGAACGTGGTTGGGGGCGACGTCGGGTCGAAGATCAATGGTGACGGCGCCCAACTCGGTGTGCAGGATCGCCTTGTAACTGATGGGCTTGTTGTCCGGCGTGAGGAAGAAGATCTTGTCCCAGAGCCCTCCCTTGCCGCCGTGGCCGGCGACAAGCTGGTAAATCTTGCCCACGCTCTTGTGCGTGACCGTTTCCTCGGGTGGACAGCTTTCGCCTTCGGGCGGTTCCTGCACCGTGGCCGTCGCGACAGTCTGCGACAGCCGGCCGTCGTCGTCCTTGACGACGCGGTTGACGGGATGAACGGGGGCCGTCGGCGAAGCGGGCGCCGGCTCCTGAGCGGTCGATTGTTGCGTCGCCGGCTTGGACCGGCCGCAACCGAGCATGGCTGCCGCGAGCAGAACCGCGAGCGTGATCCGTTTCATCATCCCCTCCTCAGGTGGCGGAATTTGCAAGAATTCCCATGTCTACTCCGCGGGTCGGAATTCGTGCGAATTCCGCTGTGCGCTTCGGAGCGGACTCATAGTCGAGGCCCCGACGCGGGTCAATTGGATTCGCTTCTTGATGATTGACCGGGGACGATTGGCCTCGCTAGAATACCCACTCTTTCCTGGCTTCGTGGACGATGCAGACCGAGGACTCTTTGTTGCTTCTCACGCTCTTCCTGGTCTTCTTGGTTCCGGTCACCCTCTATTGCCTGGTCCTGGGCAGCTTCAATCGCCGCTGGAGCCCGGTGGTCGTATCGGGTGTCTGGGATTGCCTCGGGCTGTTCTTCGCCGCGTCCGGGTTCTTCCTGGTCGTCGTGCCCGCCATGTTGCACCTCACCTATCTGAAGACGGTGCGCGAGGCGGCAATCGAGGTCGATCACCTCGAGGACCTGTGGCTGGGCTGGTGGGGCATCTGGCTGATCTATTACGGGCTTCTCGTCAGCGGCGCAGCGCTCATCCTGTGGTTCCGCAGACGCAAGACGGTCATCTACAACGTCGATGTCGACGATTTCAAGAAGCACTTCGCGGCCATCCTGTCGCGACTTGGACTGGAAGCCACGCACTCCGGCGCGCACCTGCTGTTACGCTCTGCAAGCGGCGAGGACAGCACGCAACTGCTGCCCGAAGAGGGAAGCATCAGGCAGGCGCTGCCTGGAAAGCCGGCGCCTGCCAGCCATTTGCCGTCCGCGCTGGTGCGCATCGATCCGTTTCCGGCACTGGCGCATGTCACGCTTCACTGGGAATCGGCCAACGCGCCGCTGCGACATGAGGTGGAGCGAGCACTGATTCAAGCGCTCAAGCACGTGCAGACCCGCGACAACCCGGCGGGCAGCTGGATCCTTGGTATCGGCGGCATCTTGCTCGGCTTCGGATTCCTCATCATCCTGGTCCTGGTGATGATCGCGTACTTTCCGCCCAGACGCTGGTAGCCACTTGCGGCCCTTGTGCACGTCAACAATCGTTTGAAGGATGTATTCGGGATGGCGAGGCTCCTGCCGAGCCCCCCTCACGGCTCGGCGGGAGCCTCGCCCTCCCGGCAATCGCCCGCCCTACCTTGAGATGTCCCAAGGGGACATTTCTATCTGGGAGAGAATGGGGTTCTATCGGTGGACGACACGGTTTCCTCTTTCAGCTACCGCTGCTGCTCACGACAGTCGAACCCAGCATGCGGCGCGACAATCGGCGTGCCGCATTGTTCGTGCTCGCGCTTGTTGCCGCCATTCTCAATCCAAAAGCGGGCTGCCACTGTGCGCGTTCTATGAGGCCGGCATCTGGCTCGGCAAACGGATGCAGAGTAGAACCGTCGCGTTGCTTGCGAAAGCGGGCCTCTCATGCATCGTACGCGAATTCCCGGGCACCCTCAGGGCACAGGCTTGTCCTGGTTTTTTGACCTGCGCCTCCTGCGCCTGTATTCCCGTCTGCAAGCGCGAAGTGTGATCGAGTATGCCGATTGTGCCGCATTACGCGGACCTCAACTCCTCCAAGATTTCGCGCCAGGTGTCCGCGAGGCGAGGCTTCCGGATACAATGAAGGGCATCTGATTTACGGAGGGTCCGCCGTGCAACGCCGTGACTTCCTGCGAGGTTGTGCCGTCGGCAGCAGCGGGCTGTTCCCCTATCTTGCGCTGGCTGCGCACGCCAACGATGCCCGAGTGCTGGCTCCCCAGCGCTTGCACCACGAGCCGAAAGCCAGGCATTTGATCTTTGCCTTCCTGACGGGGGGCATGTCGCACATCGACACGTTCGACTACAAGCCGCGCTTGCGGCGCGACGATGGCCGGACCGTGCCTTCGGTGGATCTGCGCGGCGTGAGCCGGCAGCCGCTGCTGGGCTCGCCGTTTCGCTTTCGGCCATGCGGGCAGTCAGGCCTCATGATCAGCGAGCTGTTCCCGCACCTGTCGCGGCATGCCGACGACCTGTGCGTCATCCGCACGCTGTGCACCGACATCGTCGAGCATTTCCAGGCAGTGCTGGCGATGCACACCGGTTCGTCCACGGTGCCGATGCCGAGCCTGGGGTCGTGGCTGAGCTACGGACTGGGGACGCGCAATCCGAATCTGCCGGCATTCATGGTGCTGTGCGAGCACCTGCCTTATGCGGGCGCCCAGGTGTGGGACAGCCATTTTCTGCCGCCGGTGCACCAGGGCGTGCGGCTGACGCCTGGGCCGCAGCCGATACCGAACCTGGCTTCGCCGGCGCGGTCGGCGACACTGGCCGAGCTGGAACGCATGATGCTGCGCGACGCCAACGAGATGCACGCCCGGTCGCGGCCCGGCGACCTGAACCTGCGGGCCCGCACCGAGAGCTTCGACACCGCCCACGGCATGATGCGCGAGGCACCGGAGGTTTTCGACCTGTCACGGGAGACGGCCGGCACGCTGCGTCGTTACGGCGTCGAGCGCGGCGACAACACGTCGTTCGCCTGGCAGTGCCTGATCGCACGCCGGCTCATCGAGCGCGGCGTCCGCACCGTCGAGCTGATCGACACGGGAGCAAGCAACAACTGGGACTCGCACGGCGACATGCAGCATCATCGCCCGAAGGCGCGGCGCGTCGATCAGGCACTGGCGGCGCTCATACAGGATCTGAAGGTACGTGGATTGTTCGACGAGACGCTGCTGGCCTGTTGCACCGAGTTTGGCCGCACGCCGTGGACGGATGCGCCGGGGACGCGTGGCCGTAACCATTACGCGCGGGCGTTCTCCGGGTTCCTGGCCGGCGCCGGTGTGCGCGGCGGCATGACCTACGGCGAAACGGACGACTACGGCATCAACATCGTCCGCGACCGCTGTCATGTGCACGACCTGCACGCCACGATGCTGCACCTGATGGGCATCGACCACACGCGCCTGACCTATCGCTACGCCGGCCGCGACTTCCGCCTCACCGACGTGCATGGCAACGTCGTGCGCGCCATCCTGTCCTGAACGATCTACTCCGCGCGGAAGATCCTGACACAAGGCACTATCGGCTCGGCAGGAGCCTTGCCCCTCCCGTTCGTGTCAATCCTCATCGCGCGGAGTATAATTCCCAGGCCCTGGGAACGAGAAAGGTTTCTTTCATGCTTGGAACGCACCTGGAAGTTGGACCGTTTCTGAGTCGCGTCGCAGAGGAGCTGTCGCGGATCGATGTCGCCGCGGTGCAGGCACTGGCCGACGCCATCTGGGGATGCTATCGCCAGGAGCAGACCGTGTTCCTGTGCGGCAACGGCGGCAGCGGCTCCAACGCCTCGCACTTCTGCGAGGACCTCGGCAAGGGCACGCTAGTCCGGCAGGACTTCGACAACGATCAGAAGAAGCGCCTGCGTGTCCTGAGTCTGACGGACAACACGCCATACATCCTCGCCTGGGGCAATGACGAGGGCTTCGACCGCGTCTTCGTCGAGCAGCTCAAGAACCTGGCGCGGCCCGGGGACCTGCTCATTGCCATCAGCGGCTCCGGCAACAGCCCGAACATCCTCCGCGCCGTGGACTGGGCCAACCGTAACGGCCTGACAACCTTTGGCTGCACGGGCTTCAGCGGCGGCAAGCTGCGCACGCTGGCGCAGCAGGGCTTGCACGTGCTGCTCGACGACATGGGCATCGTCGAGTCCATTCATCTCACGGCGTTTCACTGGGTGGTGGACCGGCTTCACGCCCGTATTTCGCTGGGCAAGTCTTGATGGCGGGCGTGAAGAATCTCAAGGCGCTTCGCCGGCGGCGAACGCTTCGCGGACATCGACCTGGAATCCCGGGAACAATACGGAAGTTGCATTGCTGCCCAGGCCGAAGATGCCGTGTTCACGGTAAGTCTCGGCGTCCAGGACCAGGACGGTGATGGTGCGGTCGCGGGGATCGACGATCCAGTATTCGGCGAATCCGGCCCGGGCATACTCCGCGCGCTTGATGCGCAGGTCGCGATCGCGACTTTCTTCACCTTCGCTGACAACCTCCATCGCCAGGTCCGCGCCGTCCGGAGGGCTGAAAGCGTCCCGGATGCGGCCGGGGCGCAGGTAAAGGACATCCGGCTCGCGCAGCTTGCCAGGCCACAGGCGGACGGGCAACGGCGCCACGAAGACTTCGCCGGCGGCATTGGCCAGGACGAAGGCTTCCAGCAGCTTGAAGAGGTACTTGACGATGCGCTGGTGAAAAGGCGTGGGCATGGCAAGGACCTCAAGCCGGCCATCGGAAAGCTCGATCGGCCAGTTCGTGCGGCGATTCAACGCCAAATAGTCGTCCTCCGACCACGCACCTTGCTGCGGGAAGAGAAGCGCGAGATCCCACACGGGCTCGCCGTCGCCGCCGCTTCCGTGCGGCCGCGAACCACGTTCCATGACGATGCTCATAATTGCGATTCTACTGCCAAGAATGGCGGCTGCCAACCGACTTCAGGCCCGCATCTCGCCGGGCGAGTCCGACGGATAGTGATACAACCGGGCGACGATGCGCTGAAACGAGCCAGTCTCATCGCGCGGGCGTTGCGTGTGCCAGTGACGGTGTGTCGGTAACAGATCGTTGCCCAGCGGCCAAGGGCGGAATGGATTTCGTCCCAGGACGGCGATGAGCTTGTCGCTGTTCATGCTGACGTTGCCGGCGCGCGGCGGCATCGGCCCGGCGTCCTTGCGCGGGCAACCCTTAAGCAAGGCGGGATCGTAGCCGCCCACGCGGTTGACGATCTGGGCGATCTCGTAAAGGGTGTTCGCACGCGGTCCACCCGCGTGAAAGATGCCGTTCACGTCACTGTCGAGGAACCACTCGAAGACCGGATTGAGATCGTCGCAATAGGTACACGACCGGACCTCGTCAAAGTACAGAGTCGCGGGACGGTCGTTGCGAAAGCGCGAGCCGATCCAGTCGATGGCGCCGGCGTGGCGGTTAAAGCTCGGCCCCATGGGCAGCGAGATGCGCAGGATGGCGGCTTCGGGAACCTGGGTCAGCAGCAGATCCTCGGCCTCCACCATCGTCTTGCCATAGACCGTCACGGGATCCGTGGCATCGGCTTCCTGGTAGTTGCCGTCGCTGACGCCGGAGAAGACTAGATCGGAGGAGAGATGCACGAGGCGGCTGCGCCAGCGCGTGGCACAGTCGGCGATCACGGCGGCGCTCTCGACATTGACCCTCTGGGCCATGGCCGGGTCGAGTTCGCACGATTTCAGGGCACAGTTGCCGACGCAGTTGAGGACGGCGCCGAAGCGGTGCTCGCGAAAGAGTGCCGCCATGCCGGTGGCGTACTCAGCGTCATGCGCGACGATGCCGGTGCCGGTCAGGCGCCACGTCTGCTTGGGGCGGACGCCGATGACCTTGCCCGGGAAGCGCGCGCGGAAATAGTGGAAGGCGTTGTAGCCCGCGACGCCGGCGATGCCCGTGATGAGGAGGGGAAGTTGCATGCAAAGGCCGCTGGCGGTCTCGCGCCGGAGTGCGAAACCGCCAGCGGTAAATGGTCAGCGTTGCGGGACGGCGGGGTCAACCTGCGGAATGGCAGGCTGGACGCGGATCGGCTGGACGCGGATCGGTTGCACGCGAATAGGCTGTGCCTCGATCGGCTGAATCCTCACGTCGCGGCCGGGGACGGGGCGAATCGGCGGGCGAACATTGCGGCCCGGACCGCTCACAAACCTCTGGATGCGGTAGGTGTCCGCGTTCTTCTCCAGCCACGCCTTGGCCGCGCGGTGGAAGTCATCTTGTTGCAGGTTATTCCCCTGCGGGAAACGCCAGCCGTCCTTGTCGGTCAGTCCAAGACGGAGGAACATGTTCCAGGGATCGAGGCCGTGGTTGTTCTTCCAGTCGCCTTCAAGAATCGCCTTGAGGATGAGCTTGCTCTCTTCCGCGGCGATCGGCTCTTGCTTGACCACTGGACCGGTCGGCTGGCGGTACTGCTGGATGAGCAGGCCGGCGACGATGAAACGCTCCTCGGCGTCCTTAGACTTGAGGCCGGCGGCGAGATTCTTGCCGAGCTTCAGCGTCAGCTTGACGCTCTTGACTTCGTGGTTGAAGTTGGGGTTTTGGCTGGCGGCGAAGTCGTAGTACATCGGGGCCGTGTAGAAGTTCTCCTGGAAGTGCTTGGTGAGGAAGAACATGCCGTCCTGGCCGACCTCGAAGTTTGGCGAGAAGCGGCGAATCGGCGGACGGCGAATGCCACCCGGTTGCTCCGCGTTCGGCGGCGGCAGGAAGCCCAGGCGAATCATCTTCTGGTCCTTGGCTCCCTTGATCGGGTCGGTGACGGAGATGACCGCCACGCGATAGGCGACCTTCTCACCCTTGGCCACCATTGGTGCCTGGATGTCCTTGCCCTCGATGGCGATGATGCGACCTACAACAATGGCGTCAACATTCTTCAGCCGGTCCGGACCGGGAGGCGGCGGCGCCACAACCAGTGCCCGCGCCGGAATCACGCCGGCAAACAAGGCCAGCCCGCACAGCGCCATCGATCCGCGTAACACAAAGCGTTGCATGAAGTTGCTCCTCAAAAAACTCCCCCCGTTTACTTATCCTTACTAGACGACTGACACCGCAGTACAGATTGTCCTTATACTTATAATTCCCGGCAAATGAGTTGTCGAGGCCACCGCCGGCGTTCCGACCGTCTTCAGAGATGCCGGAATCAAAGTAGAACGGCTCTCCGGAGTCGTCCGGATCGGCCGGGTCGGGAAACCCGGCTTACAACTAAGCGCCGATAAATAAGCAGCCGAGGAGCCGCCGTTGCTAGCAGTTGTTCCCCTTCCTGAAGTCCGCTTGAAGATTGTCCGACGCTCCTCGCATCCGTGGATTTTCCAGAAGATGGTGGACAAGCCGGCGACGCGGCTACCAGGGGGAACGGTCGTGGACATTGTCGATCGCGACGGCCAGTGGGCAGGGCGCGGCTTTTACAACGGCCATTCGCGCATCGCCCTCCGCGTCCTCACGATGAACCGTGACGAGGCCATCGACGCCGATTTCTTCGCGCGCCGCCTGACGCGTGCCGTCGAGCTGCGCCGCAACCTTCTCCATCTTGATGACGTCACGGATTCCTATCGACTGGTCCATTCCGAGGGAGATCAGCTCAGCGGTCTGGTCGTGGATCGCTTCGGCTCGACCATTGTGCTGGAGTTCTTCGCGTCCGGCATGTATCGCTTTCGCGAGATCATCCAGCAGGTGCTGTGTGCCCAGTTTCCGGACAGCCGGTTCTACTGGTTCGCCGAGGAGCACGTGCAGAAGCAGGAGTCGTTCGACTGCCGGCCGCCGGAAGCGCCGCTGCCTGGCGTCATCACCGAGCACGGCTTGAAGTTCCGCGTGGCTCCCGGCAGCAAGCACAAGACCGGGTTTTTTCTGGACCAGCGCGACAATCGCCTGGCGCTGGCCGGCTTCTGCCCCGGCAAGCGCGTCCTCGATCTATGCTGCAACACCGGCGGCTTCGCCGTCCACGCCAAGGCGCTCGGCAACGCCGAGGAGGTCGTCGGCGTCGATCTCGATGAGCAGGCCCTCGAGCTGGCAAAGCAGAACGCCAACCTCAATCAGGCCAAGATTCGCTTTGTGCAGGGCGACCTGTTCACCTGGCTGCGCGACATTCTCCCTGGCGGGCAGCGATTCGACGTTGTCGTCCTCGATCCTTCCAAGCAGACGCGCGATCGCGAGGAACTGGACTACGCCCTGAAGCGTTATTTCGACATGAACAAGCTGGCGCTGCAGGCCGTCGCGCCCGGAGGTGTTTTCCTGACGTGCTCGTGCACCGGGCTGGTGAGCGAGAGCGAGTTTCTGGAATCGCTCCGCCGCGCCGCCTGGCAAGCCGGCCGTACCGTGCAGATCATGCGCGTGAGCGGCGCCGCCGCCGACCATCCGTTCCTGGTCCACGTGCCCGAGGGCCGCTATCTGAAGGCGGTCTACTGTCGCGTGGAGTAATCCCACGTGGCCGACCCCACGTGTCCGCAAGCTGGCAGCTTGTCACCACGCAGGTTGCTAGAATACTGTGATGCCCGTCATCGAGACTCGCGACCTGTCCAAGAACTATCGCCGCATCCAGGCGCTCAAGGACGTATCCCTGCGCGTCGAGAAAGGCGAGATTTACGGTTTGCTCGGCCAGAACGGCGCGGGCAAGACGACTCTGGTGAAGATCCTGCTGGGGATCACGCGCAACTGGCAGGGGGAGGCCCGCCTGCTGGACGTGACCGCCGGCCGGGCGGAAGCGCGGCGGCGCGTCGGCTACCTGCCGGAGGACCATCGCTTTCCCGACTATCACTCGGCAGCCAGCCTGCTGGAGTTTTACGGCGGCTTGCTGGGGGTGCCGCGCGTCGAGCGCCGCCGCCGCAGTCCAGAGATTCTCGAGACCGTCGGCCTGCGCGAGCGCATGCACTACAAGATTCGCACCTACTCGAAGGGCATGAAGCAGCGGCTCGGCATCGCCCAGGCGCTGTTCCACGACCCGGAGGTGATCTTCCTGGACGAGCCGACCGACGGCGTCGATCCCATCGGCCGTCGCGAGATCCGTCACATCATGGAGCGACTCAAGGAGGCCGGCAAGACCATCTTCCTCAACTCGCACCTGCTCGGCGAGGTCGAGAAGATCTGCGATCGCGTCGCCATCCTGCAAAAAGGCGTCATGATCCAGGAAGGCGACATTGCCACGCTGACGGAGCACAAGGGAACGTTCTTGATCGGCCTCGCGGCTGGGCAGATGTTTCCGGTGGAGGAGCTAGCCAAACACGGCTACCAGGCGACGCGCCGCGATGATCTCTGGGAAATCGCCATCGCGGACGGGCAAGAGATTGACCCGGTCGTGGACCTGCTCCGCGGCAAGGGACTGGGAATCCGTCACCTGGTGGAAAAACGGCAATCGCTGGAAGACCTGTTCCTGGCCACGGTCGCTCCCGCCGAACCCGGCGTGGACCGGCCGGGCAAGCGGCTGCGCGACGACCGCATCCAGCGCGAGGCGCGAAGCCGCGGCATCGGGGAGAAGCCATGAAATTCTGGTCCATCCTCAAGGACTCGTTCCGCGAGGCCATCGACTGCAAGGTCCTTTACGTGATGGCAGGGCTGTCGTTTCTGATCATCTTGTTTGTCGGTTCGACAACGTTCCGTCCCGTGTCGGCCAAAGAGACGATGCAGAATCTGCTGTCGGGCGAATTCCTGTTCGTGACCAGGGCCTTGCAGAATGATCCGGAGAGCAAGAACCGGTCAGCGGTGCCGCCGCGGTTTGAAGGGCCGTTCCGGCTGCGCGATGTGCGCGCCGCCAAAGGGGAAATGGACTCGCCGGACAGTGAATACCTGCTCATCGTCAGCCAGGATCATGCGAGTGCGGAAGAAGCGGGAAAGACCAGGCGCGCACCGGAACTGGCGCTGGAAACCTTGAAGAACCTGTTCACCTTTGCCGAGCAATGGAAGCTGCTGCACATCGCCGAGATTCGCGTCCTGCAAGCGCCACCGGAAGGGATCCGCAAGTCCAACCTGGAGCCGCAACTCGTGTTCTTCCAGATCCACACGCAGCCGACGGAGGCGACACGCCGCCTCTGGCAACACGAGCCGGCGCTGCTGTTCGGCGCCGTACCGCTGCACGTCAAGCAACCCCTGGGCATCATGCTTTACGTGCTGGCCTCGATCGTGCTCTCCATCGGCTCGTGGGTGACGATCCTGGTCAGCGTCATCATCACCGCCTTCTTCATTCCGAACATGCTGCGCAAGGGAACCGTGGACCTGTTGCTGGCCAAGCCGATCTCGCGCTGGTCGCTGCTGGGTTACAAGTATCTGGGCGGGCTGTTTTTCATCTTCCTGAACACGGCGTTCGCCGTGGTGGGCATCTGGGCGGCGCTGGGCCTGCGCTCGGGCATCTGGGCCAACAGCTTTCTGCTCATGATCTTCGTCATCACGTTCTTCTTCGCCATCCTGTATGCCGTCTCGACGCTGTTCGCGGTCATGACGCGCAGCGCCGTGGTCTGCATCCTCATGACCTGCGGCGCCTGGTTTCTGTTCTTTCTTGTCGGCACGATCAACCAGGTCGTGGACACGCAGCAGCAAAAGGAGATCGCCGATGAGGTGGCGCGGCACGAACGCACTTCGGAAGGTACGTTTGCCAGCGTCGTGAAGGTCGTGCATGCCATCACGCCGCGCACGTCCGATCTGAACTACCTTGCCGGCAAGATCCTGCTGAGCGACTTCCTCACCGGCGACTTCGCGTCGGCGGCCAATCTCGACAAGACCAGCATCACCTGGGAATCCAGTGTGGCCGTTTCATTGGCGTTCGTGGCATTGATGCTGGGGCTGGCGTGCTGGCGCTTCGCGGCCAAGGATTACTAGCGTGGCGACACTGGCAGCGTCGCCTCCGCTCACCGGCGAAGGCTCACCAGCGAAGGCTCACCAGCGAAGGCCGCGCCGGCCGCGATAGGCGGTGCGGTGGCCGGACGGTGGCGGGGGGAGCGGCGGCATGACCGAAGGCGGCGGCATCAACGCGAAGCTGGGCGGCACCACATGCCAGATCGACGCGTTGGGCGGCAGCACGCCCTTCCAGCCCATGCCGAAGTCGGCCATCTTCCAGGCGGGCAACGGTCCCGGCGGGATCACCGGATACCACCTGCCATTCTCCCAGAGCACTTTCCAGCGCAGGCCATCGAACATCCAGTGAGCGCCGTCCGGGCCGATCCAGCCTCCCGGCGGCAGCAGAGGGAGTCCGTCCGGGTCGGCCGGCCGAGGCGGCGGCAGCAATTCCAGTCCCGGTTCGCCCTTCTTGGTCGGCAACTTCTCCTGGGCCAGTGCCAGCGCCGGCAGGAGGCCGAACAGGAGGAAAAAACCAATCGGTGCGACAAGTCGCTTGGCTCCAGTTGTCATGTCTTTACCTTCCATGCCGTCCGCGACGCTTGCGAGCGACGATGCTCTGCCATGCCGGGGTGCTCCACATTCCTTTATCGTGCGTGTCATTGCGATGCGCGGAACGATTCCGGATTGAAATAGCGGGAGCCACGAAGCGACTGGCGCTTGCTCCGGATTTCGGGATTGCGCCGTTCGCGGCCGCTCTTCCGGTTGCCAGACCGCAAGAAATCAGGCTATAGTAACACCATGCTCGCCTCACCCTTCCCGCTGACTTCAAGGTTCGCAATGCGAACAATCGTCGTTGCCATGCTTGTGCTGGGCGTCGCCCTGTTCCCCGATGCCGGTGCGCAAGGGCCCGGATCCAAGGTTATTCCCGTCACCGGCTGGTCGGGACCGAAGATGGACGACCTGGAACTTCTGGTGCTGGCGATCATGGACCGGCATGGTATACCTGGCGCCAGCCTGGCCATTGCCAGAAACGGCAAGCTGGTGTTCGCCAAGGGGTTTGGCTTTGCGAACCCGGCACAGAACCAGGCGACACGGCCGGACACGCTTTTCGCAGTGGCCAGCATTTCCAAGCCGATCACGGCCCTGGCCATCCTGAAGCTCGTCGAGGAAGGCAGGCTCAAGCTGGACGATCCGGTGCTGCCGTTGCTGGCGCCCATCTGTCCATGGGGCGGAGCACGAATCGATCCGTTTGTAGGAAAGATCACGCTACGGCAACTTCTGAATCATTCCGGCGGCTGGGACCGCAACAAGAGCGGCGACCCGATCAACTGGGCGCCGCAGATCAGCCGCAAGATGGGCCTGGCCGGGCCGCCATCGTCGGAGCAGTTCATCTCCTTCATGCTGGGCGTGCCGCTCGATTTCGCGCCGGGGACGCGCGAGGTCTACTCCAACGTCGGCTACATCATGCTCGGCAAGATCATCGAGAAAGTCACCGGCCAGGGCTACGAGGCTCATGTCCGCAAGTCGGTGCTCGAGCCGATGGGGATCCGCACCGCCCGTGTTCACAAGGGGCAGAAGACGTACTTCGACAACGAATCCTACCGGTTCGTGCCCGGCACAGGGATGGTCATCCCGCCCCTGCAGTTGCCGATGCTGGAAGCGGCCGGCGGCTGGAGCATCTCGACGGTCGAGCTGGTGAAGCTCATGACGGCCATCGACGGCACGCGCGGCAAGCCATTTCTAAGCAAGGTAATGTTCAACACGATGATGGCGCCGCCGCCGCCGCCGATCAAGGCCCGTGCCAACGGCATCTATCCCGGCCTGGGCTTCTATTTCGTGCAAGACACGGGCACCGGCCTGGCCTTCTCGCAGAACGGCAGCTGGCACGGCGCCCGCGCCTTCATGAAACGCACGCCGGCCAGAACGAGCATGGCCCTCGCCTGCAACGCCAGCATGGAGCCAGACATCCTCGACATGCGATTGGTCAAGGATGCCGTCCACAAGGTTCGCGAGGCCGTCGAGAAGTTCCGCGACTATCCGGACGTGGATCTGTTCAAGGAGTTCGAGCGATGACTCCCTCGCCAGTGCGAACGCGAATGGTGCGCTTGTTCGCAGTCGCCTTGCTTGCCATCGGCAGCAAGGCCAGCGCCCGTGACCCGCAAGCGGCCTTCGCACTCAAAGGCGGCTGGGTGGAATGCACCGTGGAGCACGACGATCGCCCGGTCGCCAATGCCGCGCTGGTCATTCTCGATGGCCAGGGCAACAAGTTTGCCGACGGCGAGACGGACGAGACCGGCCAGGGGCAGTTTCCCTTACCCGGCGGCGGTTCCTTCAGCGTCGAGATCAAGACCGGGAAAAAGACCTGGGACCCGATTCGCCTCGTGAAAGTGGACAAGGAGATTCAGCCGGCCAAGGTGCTGCTCAGCTACCAGTTACGGCCATGCTGCCGCGGCCTGGTGAAGCGCGACACGTCCTGGAAGGCCGCTGCACCGACCGTCTCACCGAGCGACCGATTGCTGCTGTGGGTCATCGGTGCCGCGGCGGCCTGCGCGGTTCTGGGCGCGATCGTGTTCGTGCGGATGCCGAAACGCGAGAAGTTTGCCGATAGCGCATCTTCGTGATGCGTGACCGGGACGGCGAGGCTCCTGCCGGGCCGTGAACAGGCGAGCCAAGATCGGAGGCCGGCATGGAAGATCAAGCATTGAACCAGGGTGCGCCCGCGCCGCCCGCGCGTACCGGCAACGGCCGTTTCGCCGTCTTCGCGCCGTTGCTGGTGATCGGTCTGGCGGCGCTTGGCAGTCTCGTGGGCGTGCTGCTGTTTCTCAACAGGGGGACGCCGCCGAAGCGCGACCTCGCCGCCGAGGCCCGCGCCGACCTGGAACGCCGCAACTTCCGCCCGCTGTCCGAGCCGTTGCAAGCGCTGCTGGCGGACGCCAGGTACAGGCCGATCCCGACACAGACGCACCCGCTGCTGCTCGGGCCGGCGCCGGATTTCAGCCTGCGCGAGGTGAACGGCGGGGACTGGTCGCTGTCACAAGAGCTGAAGAAGGGGCCGGTCGTCCTCATTTTCTACTACGGCTACCACTGCAATCATTGCGTGAGCCAGCTTTTCGGCATCGACCAGGACATTGACAAGTTCCGCGAACTCGGGGTGCGCGTGGCCGCTGTCAGCGCCGACGCGCCGGAACTCACCAGGGAGCGCTTCGCCGAGTATGGCGCGTTCCGGTTTCCAGTCCTGTCCGATCCCGGCAACAAGGTGGCCGAGAAGTACGGCGTGTTCACGCCCAGCGCCCGTACCGGCGAGGAAGGCGACCTCATGCACGGCACGTTCCTCATCAGCCGGCAAGGCAAGGTCCTGTGGACCAACCGCGGCGACAACCCATTCACGGAGAACCGCACGTTGCTCCATGAGATCGCCCGCGCCGAGGGACGCGCGCCAAAAAAATAGTTTGCCTGTTCGTCGGAAGCCACCATCGCCGAGGCTGGGTATGCCCCGCCATGACGCTTGTGGCGCTTGCATGTCATGTTCTTTTCACGTCACGGTGGCTGCAGGAAGCCGGCCGCGAACCATATCCCTCCCAACCATGTCCCTTTGGTGCCTTTCGGCAACGGTGGCCAAGCGCGTCCTGGTTTCGCTCGTTGTGGAGAAAAGATCGCGAGAAGCGGTTGGGCGCGGGGGGCCATGCACCTTGCGGCTGCTCGGGGCAGCCGGGGAGATTCCGTGTCATGAAGAAGGTTCACGTCAATGTCGGGACTATCGGTCACATCGACCACGGCAAGACCACGCTGACCGCGGCCATCCTGGCGGTCCAGGCGACGCGCGGGCTTGCCGAGCGCAAGAGCTATGGGGACATCGCCAAGGGCGGTACGGTGCGTGATGAGCACAAGACCGTCACCATCGTCGCCAGCCACGTCCAGTACGAGACGCAGCGACGGCACTACGCCCACATCGACTGTCCGGGCCACGCCGACTACGTCAAGAACATGATCACCGGGGCGGCGCAGATGGACGGCGCCATCCTGCTGCTCTCGGCCGTCGATGGGCCGATGCCGCAGACCAGGGAGCACATCCTGCTCGCCCGGCAGGTGGGCGTCCCCGAACTGGTCGTGTTCCTCAATAAGTGCGATCTGGTGGACGATCCGGAGCTGATCGACCTGGTCGAGCTGGAGACCCGCGAGCTTCTGACGAAGTACGGCTTCGACGGCGAAATCATCCCCGTCGTTCGCGGCAACGCCAGGGGCGCGCTGGACCGGCCGGACCAGCCGGCGTCCAACGGCTGTATCGTCGCGTTGCTTGACGCGCTGGACAGCCACATTCCGGAGCCGAAGCGGGCCATTGACCGGCCGTTTCTCATGCCCATCGAGGGTGTTCACACCATCGAGGGGCGCGGGACCGTGGCGACCGGCAAGATCGAGCAGGGCGTGATCGCCGTGGGGCAGAAGGTGGAAATCCTCGGGCTGGGCGACATTCTTGAAAGTGTCTGCACCAGCGTCGAGGCCTTCAACGCGCCGCTGCAACAGGGGGAGGCCGGCGAAAACGTCGGCTTGCTGTTGCGCGGCATCAAGGCCGAGCAGATCCAGCGTGGCCAGGTAGTGGCCGCGCCGCGCACGATCCGGCCGCGGTCGAAGTTCAAGGGTGAAGTCTACGTCCTGGGCAAGGGCGAGGGAGGACGGCACACGCCGTTCTTCAGCGGCTACAAGCCGCAGTTCTTCTTCAGGACCACGAGCGTCACCGGCGAAATTCGCCTGCCGGACGGCGTCGAGATGGTCATGCCGGGGGACAACGCCGCCGTCTGTGTCCACCTGGACAAGCCGGCCGCCATCGACGTTGGCAGCCGCTTCGCCATCCGCGAAGGCGGCAAGACCGTCGGCAGCGGCGTCATCACCGAGGTCAGCGTGTAATCCCTGAGGATGAAGCGATTCATCGTCGAGCACTCAAGGCGGCTGTCGCAAGATGGCCGCCTTGGGTTTTTCTCTCAGACAGTACCGGAAGCGCAATAGTTCCGCTGAAGCGTTGGCGACCTGACGCTGGCTGTCGGAACTCTTGCGAGTTCCGCTACTTGACTTGACTCAAGCCCGATGAGTGCTTGCGGACAAGAGCCCTGCCTGACAATCCGTGGAGATAATGCGATAACTGAGGTTTGATACAATGAGAGGAGCGGGTTGTGTTGCATACGTGCAGGTACGATGTCACAGGTTGTTGGACGACACCTGACCTGAAGACTCTGTCCGAGGCTTTGCCCTGGCCGTTGCTCTGTTTGTCGGAGAAGGGACATCGTGGCGCAGTTCGCGTAGCGGGAGATTGTCATGAGCCAGCTTGAATCGAACGTGGCTTCAGGTTTTGAGGTCAACCTGGACTTGCCGGCGGCTTCCAAGTTCGAGCGTGAGCGACGGGCCTTTCGCCGTCTGCTGCCCAAGCTCTTGCCGACCTATCGTGGCCAGTATGTTGCGGTGCACAACGAGAGTGTTGTTGACAACGGCAGCAATCGGCTGGAAGTCGCCATGCGCGTGCTCCACAAAGTCGGCAATGTGGACATCTATGTTGGACTCGTAACCGATCAGGTCGAGCCGCTTGAGCGATCTGGCCTTCGACGAGAGCTTGCCGCATGGAGAGCAACCCCGTGATTCGCTACAATTACAACGCACAGATCAATCCACCTGCTCCATTTGTGCTTGTTACGCTCAAGAACGTCCTCACGGGCGCCGAAGCTGCGAATCTCCCCGCACAACTCGATTGTGCCGCGGACCGAACTCTTCTGTCGCGTGTTGTCGAAGCGCTTGGGTTGCCGACCATCGGCAGCATTCAGATCGGCGGCGTCGGTGGGACCATTGCCGAGATGCTGGTCTACGCGGTTCGCCTGAGCTTGCATGACCTGCCGGAGCGCGATGTGGAGGTGGTGGCTCATCTTGATGAGTCGTGGATCCTGCTCGGCCGCGACGTGCTCAATTTCCACCGCATCGTTCTCGATGGTCCGCGACTTGCACTGGAATTGCAATAGTCAACTGCCCTGTCCGCGCAGCAGCGCATGACAACCGACAACCACGGTGACGAAAGCGGCCAGAGTGCGCTGGTTGACCAGCATCGTTTACCTGTCATTTCTTGACTTGCAAGGCAACACTGCCCAGCATCTCGTCGCCCGCATCTGACTGGATCAGGCAGCTCCCCAGGTGAAAACCGGGGGCAACGCTCTTGCCACACGATATGTTGATCGTCGCCTTACCATCTGGGTGATTGACAAGATCGACCGTCAGCCCCGGCGTCTCGGACCAGACCTTGGTCAAGCGCACGAATTTCGCTCGCCCTTCGAGCGGCACGAGGGAGATCTCGCCCCGGCCACCCGGGCGCAAGACAGCCAGGGGCGGGCTGAAGCGGAAAAACGGCTCGCGAAAGACCGTTACGCGCACGGGAATCGCCGGGCCGTTCGCACGGCTGGCAAAGATCACCGTCCCTTCAATCTCGGACTGGCTCTGCAACTCTTTGCGGTCGGGCGTGATGCGCAAGCGGACCAGGGCCGATGTCCTGTCGTGCTCCTTGATCTCGGCGGTAATCCAGGGCACCTTGCTTGTGATGTGGAGCTTCGGCACCTGTCCTTCGTCAAAGCTGATGGCCACGTCACGCTCGCTTGCCATCTTCTGCTTGCCGGCGCTGCTCTTGACGCGGATTGTCGTCGGGCTGATGGTCAGCTTGTCGGTTGGCCTGGGGCGCTGGCAGATGCCGACGATCTCGAAGACTGGCTGGCTGCCATCGGCGCACTGGAAGACGATTTGCTGGGCCACGCGTCCGGAAATTCCCCAGGAGGCACGCAGGATCGAGAAGTCGATCTTCTGCGCGCCGCCCGGCGCCAGCAAGCCCCCCGTCCACGAAAGGGAGTTGACGCACGGACAGGAGGTAAAGACGCGCTCGATAACGACGGGCCTTTTCCCCGTATTCCGGACGGTGCAGGACTTCTTTTCGGGAACGCTGGCGTCGGCAGCGCCTATGTTGAATGTTCCCAGGTCCATGCCCGCCGGCTCGAATGCGATCGCGGCCGCGCTCTTCTCGTTTTCCTCATTTCCCTGGCATACGAACAGCACCATCCCGCCGGCAACGAGAAGCAGCGACGTGCCGACGATGGTCCACAATCGATTGCCTTGCGTGCCCTTCGCGTTCAACCTGCTTGCCATGATGTACTCGCGAATCGCGACCTGCTCGTGCTCTGAGCAGCGGTCGGCGTTGGGAGGGCGAGGCTCCTGCCGAGCCGTGGAGCGACAATAAGCAAGCGGGTTCACGGCTCGGCGGGAGCCTCGCCCTCCCGAAATACGGTTCATCTACAGGTTCCTTGCGACGTTGCTTGCGACAAGACCTCCTGCAAGACGATGAGGAACCACCGCGGGCACTACCTAGAACTCAAGGGCATGCTGGCCGTACCGGAGCGGCGCCGTTTTTTCCGTAGAATCCAAAGCCCGGCGATCAGAACTACGATCGCCACGATTGCGACTACCGTCCAGAGGGCATTGCCGCCGCTATGCTCATTCTTATGCTCATTCTCGATCGGCTGGCCGACAACGTACATTTTCTCTTGCACATGGTCCGTGACGCGCGTCCCCGGCGGCAACTCGGGACGGAACTGGTCAGCGCTGACGGGAGCGTTCAGCTTGACGTTGCGATATTCGGCGATCATGACGCGCTTGGGAATGAGTAGCGTCTGATGCACGGCGCTGGGAACCCAGGTATTCTCGCCAACGTCTTGCAGCTCGATCTTTACGCGGTAGTACGCCTTTGGTACTTTCCCGTTGGCACTTGTAGAGCCGATGGCCAAACCTTTTGCGGGGTCGAACTGAATTTCGTAGACCCCGCGGATAACCGGATCAGTGTAGTGCTGAAGGCCTGGATCTGGAAGGCGAATACGCCAGAGACCGTCGGCGTCCTCTTCGATGGAAACGGCTTCATTCCTTTTCAGCGCCTCGCGAATGCAGATTGAAACGCGCCGGCCATCGATATAGGGTGGGAAATAGGAAATGCCACTGCGATTATCGACGATATTCTCTGGCTGGGCGCCAATCTCGGCGAGACCGGGGTGGTCCTTGCCGCCGGGCAACTCGGTGCCGGGTTTTTTTCGGTACCATTGCCGCGCTTCAGCGCCGTCAAAGGCATGCAGTTCTCGCGCAGCTATGTATGGTGCATGGCCGTTCGTCCATTGGTACACGGAATCCAGGTCAAATCGATAGCGGCCGCTGGTCGGTTCAAATACCACGGATCCCCTGTGGTACTCTGGTGCCGGGCTAAAGCCGGCCAGCGTCTCGGCATCCTTCACCTTCCCGTACTTGACCTCAATGTCCCATTGGGCACGCTGCCAGCGGGATTCCGGAGCATCCATTATTTTCAGCGCGTGCTCGATAGCAACTGGCTTCGCCCCGTGGAGTTCTGTGGGCGCGAGGGCGAACACAACGGCGCCCACCGCGAGAAGCGGCGCTGATCTCCGACCAAGCGCGATCAGGCAATCGCAGGCTCGCAGTCTCATGATCGTTTACCTCCCGTCGCTGCCACCAAGGTTACGAGAAGGAACACCGGCACCCTGGAAGCCCATATGCGCCGGCCGAGTCTCGATGGGGTGGGACAAGGATGTGAGGGAAACGAGCATGGTGCAGCCTCTGGGTCCGGCCACTGTCGTCGCTCTGTGATTGATGCTAATGGACCGATGTCCGCTGTCAACAAGAAAAATAGAAAATGCGATTCAAGATTCAGTTCAGTTATTCCTCCCCGCAAAAAGGGGCGGTGCTCGGCGTGAGGCAAGCCCTCTTGCCCTCACCCCCGGCCCCTCTCCCGGAGGGAGAGGGGAGAGAAAGCGCCGTCAATCAGCCGGGCGGTAGTCCCCGAGGACGCTGCGTCGCGGCAAACCGGAGTGAACCGGACAAATGCGCGAAAACGCCACAAGGCACTGATACGATGGCAGTTGCGTCAAATGCCAGCCTCGCGCACGAAATGCGCCGAGGGGGTGTATGTCTCTTTCTGGACGAATCCTGGACGAATAATCCGGACGAATCCGCCCTGGACCGAGTGGCCGGGCCAGGGCTGGACACTCGACTCAGCGGATCGCGATCGGCCGCAGGCAGAAGCCGGCGGTGGTGCCGCGGATCTTGTTGGTCATGCACACGTAGCAGAACTCGTGGACACCGTCGCGGGCCAGGTCTTCCAGGAAGTGGAACTCGCCGATGTGCACGCCCTGCTTGGTCAGCAGATAGAGGTGCACGGGGATGAAGGTCTGCTTGTCTTCCTTGCCGGGAGTGTGTTCGAGGCCGCTGGTATCGGAGCCGACGAGGATGGCGCCCTTCTGTTCGACGAGCCAGCGAGCGGCCGGGAGGTCGATGCCGGACGTGTCGTGGGCTTGCAGCTTGTCGTGGTCGGCGCCATTCTCGCCCCAGTAGCGTAGCGTGCCGGTGCGGATCAGCACGGTGTCGCCGACCTGCAACTCGGTCTTCTGCTTCTTGAGGGCGCCTTGCAGGTCGTCGACGCTGATGCGGTAGTGCGCGGGGAGCGCCTCGACGCCGCGGAAGCCGGCCACGTCGATGAGCACGCCGCGGGTGACGATGGGCGGAATGGTGGTGGCGTCGCACTTGCGGATGCCGAAGTTGCCGCCCCAGTCGGCCTCCTTGAAACCGTTGTACCACTGGTTGTCCTGGCCACGTGTGATGTGTCCCAGGCCGTCGATCTGCGTGGCGACGTTGTCGTTGATGAACATGGCGCAGCTATGCCAGGCGATCTTGTCCGGGTTCAGCTTGGGATCGGAGACGGGCTTGAAATCTCCCTGGCGGCGGACACCCTCCGGGCCGCGGAACGTCAGGATCGTGCCGGGGCTATGTCCGGGCCAGCGAAACGACTTGCTGTCGTAGGGAATGCCCAGGTCGTAGACCGTGCCGGACTTGACGAGGCCGAGTGCCTTCTTGACGGTGTCCGGCGTCATGGCATTGAGCGAGCCGACCTCGTCGTCCGCGCCCCATGGTCCCCAGCCCTTGCCCTTGGTCCAGCCCTTGACGGCCGGGGCCTCGTCGCCGGCCACCTGCAAGGCCGCCCCGCGCGACAGCATCCAGCCGAGACAGAACGAGATCGGCAATCCCAACCAGATGGCCCACTTGCCCAGTCGTCGCATGGCGTGCTCCTCGAGACGTGATGGAGTCGCGAGCGCCGCAACGGCGCGGCTCGCGACGGCGTCGAGAATTGTAAGACAACGGCGTCATCCTGGCGAGAGTCGAAACGCGTGCTTGGCGGCACGATTTTTGTTACGATGACCACATGGCAAGCGTGCTGGAGCGCGAGGAGTACATCGAGCAGGCCTACTTCTTTCGGGTGCTGCGCGAGCGCCTGGCCGCCAACCTGGCCACGCAGGACATCTTGCAGCACGTGCATCAGGAAATCCTGTCGATCACGCGGCTACCCTGGGCGATCCAGTTTCTCGCGGCGGAGTTGAAGCATACCGGCAACCTGGCGTCGGGCTTCGCACGGCTGCCGCACTACTTCACTCCCTTTCAAGGCTTCGTGGTCGAGCAGGCCGAGGCGGAGGGACTGCGCTTCAGCATGGAGACGGCGCTGGTGGTGCTGGAGCGCGAGGCGGCGTACAAGGCGGGGCCGCTGACCCCGGCCGGGCTTTTCGTCTACCAGTTCGAGGCCCTGAGTCGCAATCGCCTCGGCTATCAGCGCGGGCTGGAGTGCATGCGCGCCGATCCTTTCTATGACCCGGCCTGGCAGGGATTCCTCGACATGGTGCGGACACAGCTTGGCGTCGTCGATTTCGGCGACCTGGTGTTCGTCCGATCCGAGTTCTACGTGACGGATCAGCGGCGACGGCAGCCCGACTACGAGCCGCCGGTAGCACCGCTCTTCGGCGAGAAGGAGGGTAAGATCGCCCGCGCCAACCTCGGCCGCGATCCGCTATACCTGTTCGCCGCACTGCAACGGCAGCTGAACTATCCCGAAGTGCCACGACCGCGCGCGCCCGACGATCCCGCCGCCAAGCTGGCCGCGCTGCAGACCAAGGTCCGCGAACTGGAACAACGCGTCAAGCTCGTCGAGGGCGAGTTGCGCGGCAAGGTGGATCTGACGCCGTTCCTCGCAAAGCAGGACTTCCCGCCCGACGAGGACGATCGAGTGACGAAGTGACCATCACTTCGCGCCGATGCAGTAGAGATGCGCTTGCGAGCGCAGATAGAGCCGGCCATTGACGATGGCGGGCGACGCGGCGAAGTCCAGCGAACGGTTGTCGCCGAGCACGTTGCGGCCGAATTCCTTGTACGCGGCACCAGGCTCGAGCACGACCGTTTCACCAGTATCGAGCAAGAAAATCAGTTTGCCGCGGACGGCGACCGGCGACGCCAGCACCAGCGCCTGCGGCGACAGTCGTTTGCTGTACACCGTCTTGCCGGACCTGGCGTCGAAGCATGTCAGCACCGCGCGGTTGTCCACTGCGTAGAGATGGTTTTGCCAGAGAATGGGGGACGCCACGTCGCGGCCCTTGCGGCGGATTTCCCAGAGACGGTGACTCGGCCAGGCATCACCGCTGCCGCCGGGGCGAATGGCCTGGATCGGTCCCGGACGGCCGGAGAACGCGATCAGCGCGTCCCGGTCGCCGACGGGCATCGGCTCGCCGAACTTGCCTTGCCCCTTGTCCGCCGAGCGCCGGCAATACCAGAGTTCCTTGCCGGTCCCGGGATCATACGCCCACAAGCCGTCGGGGCCGTTGAGCACCATTTCACTCTTGCCGGCGGCGCTCGAGACGAGTCGCGGCGTGCTGAAGCCGCGTCCCTGGTTGC
Organism: Planctomycetota bacterium; assembly: GCA_016873095.1. GTDB lineage: Bacteria > Planctomycetota > Planctomycetia > Gemmatales > Gemmataceae > VGYC01. The sequence continues at coordinate 29,285 of VGYC01000017.1, forward strand.
GTGGCGTGGACCAGCGGACCTTGCCGGTGCGCTTATCAAGTGCCACCAGCGACATCGGAGCGGCCATCGCTCCTTTTTCATCGGAGCGCAGCCCGGCCTCGCCGTCGTTGTCGCAGTTCTGGATAACAAGATCGTCGAACAAGAATGGCGAGGCCGCCGACCCCCAGCCGGTCGCGCTGGTGAACACGCCGAACGAGTGCTTCCAGAGTTGCTTGCCCTCCATGTCATGGCAAAACAGCCCGGGCGTGCCGAAGAATGCATAGACGCGCTCGCCGTCGGTGACACACGACGCCGACGCGTAACCGTTCCACGGATGCGTCTTGCCCGCCGGCACACCCCTGGAAACGAGTCGCTGCCAGAGCAACTTGCCGTCGTGCGCGTCGATGCAGCGCAGGAAGCGTTGCGAGCCGTCGGGGCTAGCCGAAGTGAGGAAGATGCGCCGACCCCAGACAATCGGCGTCGAGTTGCCGCGGCCTGGCAGTGGCGTCGTCCAGAGGAGGTTTTGCTTGTCGCTCCAGCGCAGCGGCACGCGCTGATCATCGGAGTAGCCCTGGCCGCTCGGGCCCCGCCAGGAGGACCAGCTGGCTTGTGACGGGCCATCACCTGTCGAGGCTGTCGAAAGCATGAAAAGGACGGCAATCGTGATCCGGCGTGAATAGCGCGGCATGTTGCACTCCAAGGCGAGAACTTCGTGCCATGATACCAGCACCTTCCTGCAACGGCGAGCCATTGCCACGGCAATGCATGCGGCGAGTCGTGACAGACAGGCGTGTCCAAGCGTAGCTTGGCGGCTTCGCGCGCGATCGCACGCGATAACCATCGAGCGCCATGCTCTGTGTCTCTGCGATTGTGATTGGTTCACAGAGACAAAGCGTGGCAGAGCGAAAACAATGCACCGCTCGTGTCCCCTCGTCTCGTAGCTCACGACGGAAGTGTCATCATGCCTGATGGTTATGGCCGATTCTGAATTCGTTGCCAAAGTCATGTCCGATTTGAGCCGCGTTTTTCGATTGTTAATAATAGAGGATGTTCTTTGCCTGATCGAACGAGGTCGCTCATGAGGAAAGCAGCAGACACGGTCCGTACAGCGCCGCGCTGGCATTGCCAGTCCCGAGAATTGTTCATCGGCGCGGTGAAGATCCTTGACTTTCGCCGCCGGCGCGCGCCGAATCAGGAACTGCTGCTGACAGCCCTTGAAGAAACCGGCTGGACCAATCCGCTGGATAACCCGTTGCCGGGCAATGGCCGAAAAGCGCACGAGCGCTTGCGCAACGCCGTCAAGAAGCTCAACCGCAAGCAGCAGGCCATCGTGTTTCACCTGGACGGGACCGGGACCGCGATTCGCTGGGAGCTCTGTTCGAGCGAACCCACATCGAACCCACATCGAACCCAGCGCGGCTCTTGACACGCTAGCGCGCCCAAGCGACAATCACATTCACACTTTTGAGAGTATTGTCGTCGTCAATGCAGCACACACAGGAGATGAAAGGAGTTCATGATGTTGGGTTCCAATTCGCTAGCCTCGCGGTTCTTCATGTCATTGGCATTGGCTTTTTTTCTTCTCGGAATCCTTTGTGCGCCACACGAAGCTCGAGCCGACACCGGTTTTGGTGAGACTTGTACGAACAATTGCAAGAGTTCTTGTTCGGATCCATATTCGTCGCAATGTCAGAAGTGTTTGTGGGACTGCTACTATGACTGCTGCGCGCCCTTGTGCCCGGATTGCGCCATGAACCCAAGCTCACAAGCTTGATTGGACTGCAAATCGGACTGCGCAGACACACAGCTGGCATCATCTCGGAAGGGTTGCCAGTTTTGCAGCAACTGCGTCCTCAACTTCAAGACGGCCACCTGCGAGGGGCTTTGCGATAACACAACAGCATGTGCCATGCACTGCAAATGCGCTGACCTTACGCCCAAGCAACTCTTGCCGACGTGCGGATGCATCCCCAACTTTTGAGCCCACACGGCAGGGAGTACTCCGTGAAGTCGAAGACCAACATGTGGCTCACACCGTTCGCGCTTTCGCTTAGCGCGCTGTTAGTACGCGCGCAATCACCAGTGGACTGGAAGGCGGAACTCGTGCGCCAAATCCCTGAGAAATGGGACGCCTTCAAGAAGTTTGCCAGGAGCCTGCAAGGCACCATAACGGCACGCAACCATTCGAACCTCGGCGGAAGCCATCTGGACACAACGATCTTCGATGACATCAAGCAGAGCCAAGCATGTAGCTTGATCAAAACGAGGTCCGTCAGGAAACGGCTTGGTGATGTCCGCAAGAAGGAAGTAGCCGAGAACGAGATGGTATTTGCCGCCAACTCGAAGTACGCCTTTTCGCTCGCAAAGCGGAAAGCGGGCTGGGTGCTCGAAGACTTGTTCATGGACCCAGAGGCCAGGGTCACTCCCACCAAGCAGTCTGTCGCCGAGTACGTGCTGACTGCCATTTCGGGACATTTCAGTGTGCTGGACCAGAACCTTGCCGGCCTCATTGAAGGCGGCAAGCTGAAGGTAACCAGGGTCGTTGCTGAAAACGCGAGCAAGTCTGGCGAGGTGGCTGCCGACTTTCAATACGCAGGCGGTCCACGCAATTTGCCGCAAGTGTCGGGCCGGATGCTTCTCAGCCCTGAAAACCTGTGGTGTGTCCTGGGGTTTGATTCGTTCTTCGAGACGGACGGAACCAAGACCATTCTCCGCGCAACAAACGAGTTCAAGACCTACCATGACGTTTACCACGTTCCTGTGCGCACGTCGTTTGCATGGATCAAGCAAACGCGAGAAGGGGAGACGCCCGTCCGAAAAGTCACGGTCGAACTCGATCTTCGGGAGGATGCCAGCGCTCCCGAATCTGACTTCACGCTTTCGGCCTTTGGCTTGCCCGAGCCACAGGGTTTTACGTGGCCGACGCCCACTCGCTGGTACCTCTGGTTTATCGTGGCTGCAATGATTGCCGCCGGTATCGGACTGGCATTGCGCCGGGCTCGAAGGTTCCAGAACCACGGATCACACTGATGCTCACGGATATAGAATCAGAATTCACACGTATTCTCTCACGAGGATAGCTCGACGCTGGCATAAGCTGTTTCCGATCCGTGGTATCCGTGCAATCCGTGGTGTGTTGTTCTTGATCCTTTTAGGCGCCTCGCCGCCCGGAGAATTCTGAGATTTCCGTTGTCAGCCAGGCTGGAAGCGCGGATAATCAACACGTGATTCCCAGCGGTGATTGCCAGAGGTGATTGCCATGCCCTATCGATTGCTGTCCAACCTGTTCCTGCTTGGCGGCATCGCGTTCCTTGGACTGGCGGCGTATGATTATTTCGCGCCGCCGCCCGAATCGCAGCTACACGTCGAGCAAGCCGACCTGGAGTTCCCCGACCTGCCCGCCGGGTGCGACAACACGGTCGTGTTTCACCTGGACAATCGGTCGGGCCGGCCGATGCGCGTGCTGGGCCTGACAGGCTGCTGAAGCCAGAATTGCCGCTTCGGTCTGAAGCGACCCGAAAACTTGACCAGCCTGCCGCCCGGTCCAGTGGAGTTGCCGTTCAGCCTGGTCACCGGCAGCGCGGGACCGTTCAGTTCGCAATTCCATGTCTTCGTTGACGACGGTGGCACGCGCGAGATCGTCCTATCGGTGAGCGGCACCGTGGCGGGGATTGCGAAACGCTGATCGCCCGGCACGCTGGCCAAAGGGTCGTTGAACTGGGTACGACGACGGGGGCGCAGGCTGTCGGGTTCTGTCCGGCGCTGTCAGATCAATTGCCGAGCAGTCGTCCGAGCTTTTCGTTGAGCTGTTCGTCGGCGGCTGGGGACCAGATGAACTCGGGGGGCGGCTTGAAGCCGCCCTCCGCCGAGAAACTGGCCGTCGGCGCCGGCGTCATCGGCAGAATCCCCAGGACGCGGTTCTTGGCACGCAGCTCGAAGCCGGTCACTTCCGTCAGGTCGTCGATGCTCAGCGTGCCCGGGGCGAACGGCGTCGGCCCGTCGGTGATCAGCATCTCTTGCTCGAACAAGAGCGGCGCCTGCACCGAGCCGTGCACCTGAGCGCGGACTTGCAGATCGCACAGTCCGGCCATGCCCAGCTCGCGGCTGCAGACCAGAAAGCACGGGCCGACGCGGCAGGCCTGCTCCGGTGAAGGTAGTTGTCGCAGCAGCCGCACCTGGCCACGGGCGTCTTGACAGATGAAGCGCGCTTCCGAGATGCGCAGCGAGCGCAGGAAATGCGGCCGCGAGATGGCGCAGATGCGCTGGCTGGCCAGCGGTTGATTGCCAAGCAGCCAGGTGGCCTGCCAGGCGCCGATGCGCCGCGGCCTGGGCGGCACCACGGTGATCACCGCCTGCCTGCCGCGCAGCTGCGAGCTGGTCAACTGCACCGGCACGTCGTGGGTCTGTCCTCTGCCCTCGGCACGCAGCTCGACGCGCAGCCCCAGGTCCAGGATGGGCGCCAGGCTCGTCGGGGCCGACAGGATGGCCGTGACGATCAAGCCCTGGCATTGCGTGGAGACAAAAGTCTGACAGGCCACCGCCTGCTCGCCGAGCTGGGCGCTCAAGGTAGGCATCTGCAAGTTCAGCTGCCGGCAAAATTCGTCGCGCGTGAGGATGGGCAGCGTCATCTGTCCCAGGGAACGAGTCTTCCAGAGCACCTCGGCGGTCGTGCTCCTCGGCGGCACCGGGATCCGGAACGTGAGCCGGGTGCGCTGGCCCTGCGGCTCCGCCTGCAGGCCGTCGACTTGATGAACCTGTCCGCCCTTGATGCTGAGGGTGAAATCCTTCTTCTGGCGAGAAGTGCCGGGCGGCTGGCGGACCAGGGCTTCGACGATCACCGTCTCGGCATTCCAGGGAATGGCCTGGTTGTCCAGCAGCAGGCCGGCCTTCTCGCAGCGGAAGTGCATCGCCTGCGGCTGTGGGCCGATCCGGGGTGTGGGCCAAAGTTCATGCATTGCCCGGGTTGCCCAGTCGAGCCAGTGCTTGATCGAGGGCCACATCGAGGTCCTCCGGCGCGCTGGTCGCGCCGTGGGTGCCACCACTGGTAGTTCCGTCCTGGCCCGGCCGGCACATCAAGCATTCCGCCGACCGAGTTATCCGAAAGCGAAACGGTCGATACGCCTCATCGAAGACGTCGCGCACGCGCTGCATCGTCAAGAGCAGGCTCGTGAAGCCTGGGTTGAATGCCGCGCGGTCCGCCAGCAACTCCAGCGTCAGGTGGGCGTGCAATGCAGCGATGACGGCGATCGACGCCTTGCTGGCCGGAATTGTCACCTCCGGCGTCGCACCGCCCGGTTGCGAATAATCAGGCGTCGCCGGCTTGTCCACCGTCACCGAGCGCTGCAGGTGACTGGCCACGCAGCCGTAACACGGACCGCCGGGCACGAACCAGTGCACGAAGCCGCCGATGCCGCCGCTGAGAACCTCGCCCAGCGTCCAGGGAACGCGATGCCTGCGCATCAAGCCATCCCAGTGCAGCTTGGCCTGCTCGTTGTCGGCGGCGCAGATGCCGATGTCGGCAGTCGCACAGGCGGTGTCGATGTCCGCGGCATGAGCCGGATCGAGCAGGTCGCTGTTCAACACACGCACGTCAAGTTCCGGACGAATCTGTTTCAGCCACTGCTCCGCGAGTTCCGCCTTGGGTTCACCGATGCCGCTGGGCGGAAAGAGATGGCGGACGACGTTGTGCGGCTTGTAGATGTCCGGCTCGATGAGCGTGACCTGGTGGATGCGAGGATCACGGCAAACCAGGTCAAGGACCGGCATCCCGCCGCTGCCCGCGCCAACCTGGATGAGATGCGCCATGGAATATACTCAAGCTGGCACGCGGCTCCGCTACAGAAAGCGCTGCGGAACGGCGGACTACTTGGCCTCCGGCAACGGCCATTCGCCGGTCTGATGCCAGATCTCGTAGCAGGCCAACCAGCGCCAGGCGGCCTGCACGGCAAAGACGCAGGTGAACCTGGCCGGATCCCAGCGGCTGGTGTGTCGGCTGCTGCCCTGTCTCCACAGGCACATGGTCTGGCCTTCGAGCAAATGCGGGCAATGCCGCAACGGCGTGACCACGCGCGTCTCGGGCGGCACCGCCGGGTAGCTGGACATCAGTCGCGTCTCGAGCTGATAGATGTTGTGCGTCGGCTTGAGACGATAGCGCATCAGCAGCGAGCCGGCCTGCCGGACCAGCACAATCTTGTAGTCCGGGTCGCGGCCTTCGTTATAGCGCTCGATGACCGGGACCTCCACGGTCAGCAAGCGCCGCTTGCCGGCCTCGCTGTCGAGTAATCCCATTTTCTAGTAATGGCACGGAACCGACTTGATGGCGGAGATGACCTCGTCATCGGTGACCTCGTCGCTGGCGCCGATAAACGAGGTGTCACGCCGATCCATGAGGATGGCGCGGTCGCTCTCCGCATTGCCGCGCAAGGCGTCGATCAATTGCTGCCGTTGGTTTTCGTTGAGCGGCCGGAAATCCATGTCTTGCTCCCTTCCGAGGATAGTGGTCCGCGGCCTCGAGCGCCTGCCCGCGCCGACTGTCCACATTCTACCCGAACCGGCGCGATCCGTGCGACTCTTTTTTTGCAAATCGTCGCGGGACAGTTTGTGAATCATGTGAAATGATCTGAGAAGTGGGCACGCGTCCTGACGGTGCCTACAACGCTTCGGATTGCGCCAGTCCCTGACGGAGATGCCGCGGCAAGCCCATGCGACCCAGACGCAGGCAGGCATTGCCGAAATAGTAGCGGAACGACGAGCGCGCCAGGCCGAACGTGGACAGTGCTTGCTTGCGAGCGATGCCGAAATAGCGCGACGCATTGCCGATCTTGCCGCGGCGAAGCTGACGCACGGCGATGGCCAGCGACGAGGCGGCTGTCTGATTGACCACCTCGTCAAGCAGCGCTGCTTGCTCCAGCAGCGCTGTCCAGTGACGGGCGACGATCAACCATTCCTCGGTGAAGCGGCCGTCGTCCAGCAGCCGGTTGCTTTCCTGTTGGGTGTGCACACAGACCTCACAGCCGAAACGGTCCGTGATGGCCACCGGACCGAACTCGGCCAACCGCAGGTAGAACTCCAGGTCGCCCAGATGCGACAGCGTCGGGTTGAAGCCTCCGACCTGCCCAACTGCGGTGCCGCGCAGCAGAACTCCTGACGGGAAGTTGAACGGGCTGCCATAAAGCGACAGCAACCAGAGCGCTGCGGGGATGAGGCTGACGCCGGAATAGATGCCGGGCTTCAGAAGATTGGCAAAACGCCGAAGCCGCCGGCCGGTCTCATCGACCTGCCAGCCCTGAGTGGAGACCAGCGTTGCCTCCGGATGGCGTTCGAGGATGTCGATCTCATGCGCCAGGCAATCCGGAAGCAAGCGATCGTCCGAGCACAGCACGCGCAAATACTTGCCGCGCGCTTCTTGCAGGCAGCGATTGAGATTGCCGAAGAGGCCGATGTTGCTGGAGTTCCGCAACAGGCGCAAGTTCGATGCCGACAGATCTCTTAGCAGTTCCCAGGTACCGTCCGTGGAACAGTTGTCGATGACGACGATTTCAAGATCCGGCACTTGCTGCGCGAGTGCCGATGAGATCGCACGCTCGATGAATTGGCGGCGATTGTAAACGGGGATGGCAACGGTGCAGAGCATGTTCTCCCCTCCTTCCAGAAGCGCCTGGGAACGAGAGCCTATGCAGCCAGGCGGCCGCGCCATTCGTGCACCGAGGGAATCGGCAGCAGGAGCCTGCCGCCGCGGCGCAGGTACTCTGCTTGCTGTCGGGCAATCTCGGTTGCGAAGTTCCAGGCGAGCAACAGCACGACATCCGGCTGGTCGCGCAGCAGGCGATCCGGCGTGTCGATCGGGATGTGTCCGCCCGGCGTGAAAAGCCCTTGTTTATGCGGACTGCGGTCCACGAGGTATGGAATCCTGTCCTTCCCGAGGCCGCAGTACGACAGTAACGTCATGCCCTTGGCGGGAGCGCCGTAACCGGCCAGCCGACATCCGCGGCGGACCAGACGATCCAGTTCGGCCAGCAGCAATTTGCGACTGTGCTCTACCTTGCGTGCGAACCGCTGCCACGTAGATGGCAGAGCCAGTTCATTCTCATCCTCACGGGCAATGATCCGCGCCACTCTGGCCTGCACCGGCCACGGACCGCCGCGACGCTGGGCCGTCACGACGATCGATCCGCCGTGGATCGCTGCCTCGCGAACGTCGATCAGTTCCAGGCCGAAACGCTCAAACAAGTTCTTCAGCACACCGACGGAGAAATAGCAAAGATGCTCGTGATAGACGGTGTCATACTCGAGATGGTCGTGGAAGGGCAGCAGATGCGGCACTTCCACGGCGGCGATGCCATCGGGATGGAGCACGGCCGCCATGCCCGCGACGAAGCCGCGCAGGTCGGCGACATGAGCGAGCACATGTCGGCCCAGGAACAGCCGGGCCGGGCCGTGGCTGCGGCAGAACCGCTGGGCGGCGGCCACTCCAAAGAAATCGCATATCGTCTCGACGCCTTCGGCGTTGGCGACCGAAGCAATGTTGTCTGCGGGCTCGATGCCAACGCTTCGGCAGCCGTGTTGCTGAAACGCGCGCAGTACCGTGCCGTCGTTGCTGGCCGCTTCCAGCACCAGGTCGCCCGCCTCTAGCCGGTATGTCGAGGTGAAATGCCTTGCCAGGTCGGCAGCGTGCACCTTGACCAGGTCCGAGGTGCCGGAGACATAGATGTAATTCTTAAACAGCACTTCCGGCGGCACTTCCTCGTCGATCTGCACGAGGCCGCAACGCCGGCACAGGACCAGCCGCAATGGAAAGCGCGGTTCCGGCTCGGCAAGCTGCTCGGCACCGAGGAAGCGATTGGCCAGCGCGGTTTCCCCGAGATCCAGGAACAGCTCCAGGTCGCCGGCCGCGCAAACTCGACAATGGGTCACTTGCACCTTGCTACTCCTTGCTCCCTCAGGCGACGCGCGCTTGCGGCAGTTCCTTTTCCAGGAAGCGGCGGTACCAGGCGATGGTCGCGCGCAAGGCATCTTCCAGGGAGAACCGCGGCTGCCAGTCCAGCAAACGCCGCGCCTTGTCGGCGGCCAGGTACTGATGCTGAATCTCGTGGCGGGCGCTGGCCTGGATCTCCGGCCGCAGGTCGGACTGCATGAGCTTGAGTATGAGCTTCACCAGATCGAGCACGCTGGTCGGCGTCTCGGTCGAGAAGTTGAACGCCTGCCCGACGACCGCCGGGTCGCATGCCATGCGCTCGGCCAGGTGCAGATACGCCGCCGCGCCTTCTTCCACGTAGAAGTAATCGCGCAGGTTGCTGCCGTCGCTGCGCAAGACCGGCCGCTGGCCGCGGATGATGGAGCGAATGGTCCCCGGCACGATGCGGTTCCAGTTGAGGTCGCCGCCGCCGAAGAAGTTGCCGCAACGCGTCACGGACACCGGCAGGTCATAGGTGTGGTGATAGGAAAGCGCCAGGATGTCGGTGCACGACTTGCTGGCGTCATAGGGGAAGCGACCGTCCAGCGGCGAATCCTCGGTGTACGGCAACCTGGCCTGATCGCCATAGGCCTTGTCGGAAGAGGCGACGACGACCTGCGGCCGGGTGCCGCAGCGTCGCGCCGCTTCCAGCAAGCACCAGGTCCCCTTGATGTTTGTCTCGAATGTCCCCAGCGGACAGCGATCGGCGATACCGACGATGGTCTGCGCGGCAAGATGAAAGACCGTCTGCACCTCGTATTCAGCCAGAGCGCGTTCGAGCAGTGAAAAGTCCGCGACCGAGCCGTGCACTACGTCGATGGCATCGACCATTCGAGTGCTGACCAGTTCCGAGCCGTGGACCTGGTCGCGAATGAGTCCGATGACGTGAGCGCCGCGCTCCAGCAGTGCCTTGACCGTCCAGCTGCCAACGAGACCGGTACAGCCGGTGACGAAAACACGGCGATCACGCCAGAATGAATCCCCGGTTGGCATGGCATCCCTTCCTGTAGACGGCTCTATCCGTGGTCACACGCTCGACACAGTGCTCACGCCGCCTGTCGCAACTGGGCTGCTGGCGGCCGAGCCCACGGCGCTTTGCCGGCGTGCCACAGTTCGTTCAGGTAACGGTGGTCGCGGCTGCAATCCATCGGGTGCCAGAAGCCGTGGTGCCGGTAGGCCATCAGTTCGCCGTCACGGGCCAATCCGCTGAGCGGCGCTTGCTCGAAGACCAGGCTCGGCTCGTCGGCCAGCCGGCCGAAGATCGCACGACTCAAGACAAAATACCCGCCGTTGATCCAGCCGCGTTCGACCTGCGACTTCTCGTTGAACTCGACGACCTGATCGCCGGCCATCTCCAGCTCGCCGAAGCGACTGGGCGGATTGACTGCGGAAATGGTGGCGACCTTGTCGTGTCTCCGGTGGAAGTCGACGAGCCGGTTGATGTCAATATCCGCCACACCGTCGCCATAGGTGAGCATGAATGTGTCGCCCTTGAGATACTTCTCGATTCGTCGGACACGGCAACCGGTCATGCTGTCCAGGCCGGTCTCGGCAAAAGTGATGTTCCAGTCCTCGGTGAAGGTGGCGTCATGCAGCCGCACCTGTGAGCCGCCCGGCCGCAGTGTCACGCTGAAATCGCTCTCCGCCCAATGATAGTTGAGAAAGTATTGCTTGATGACCCAGCTCTTGTAGCCCAGGCACAGGATAAAGTCCTTGAATCCGTGCTGCGCGTACCGATTCATGATGTGCCAGAGGATGGGGCGGTTGCCGATGGGAATCATCGGCTTGGGAATATCGTCGGCGACGTCGCGAATTCGCGTCCCTTGACCGCCGCACAGGATCACCACCTGCATGGATCGCTCCTGAAGACCACCTCAAGCCCAGGTGGGATGGCTTGCCGCACAGTACGAGCTCTGGGGAAAGCGAGGCGTCCCCCTCCAACGACTGACTGCTGCTGGACCTTCCCCACTTGTCCTGGTAACCTGCCACCTGTACCCGCGCTTCCGGCTGGCGAAGCTGCGTGGATTGGGTTGGGTAACGGCTTGTGCAAATCTCAAGCAATGCGGGAGGATATAATCAAGGCAGGTACGGATCAACCCCAACCGAGTGGCCGGACGATTCATGCGTTCGATTTTCACAGTATTTGCCAGTCCCGCTTTCTTGCTGGCCGCTTCAGCTGTTCTGGGGGGCGGAGCGTACTGGATTCTGAGGTCGCCAGATCTGCCTGAAAAGAATGAGACATTCGAGCCCGATCGCTACATGCTGCCGCAAGCGCCGACGACCAAAATCACGCTCAAGAAAGTGCCCGAGGCCGACAGGCTGCTCGCCGCCGAGGAGTTGGTGCTCGGCGTCACCATCGGCAAGGAGGCTCGGGCCTATCCCATCAACATGATGAATCACATGCCCGCCCACAAGGTGCTCAATGACACGCTGGGAGGCAAACCCATCATCGCCAGCTGGTGCGACCACGCCCACAACGCCATCGTTTACTCGCGCGCAGTGGACGGCAGGACTCTTACCTTTGGCATCTCCGGCCAGCTGTGGAAGGGTAGCCTGCTGATGTACGATGAGCAGACGTGGACGCGCTGGAGCCACCACCTCGGTCTGGCCAAACTCGGCCCGCTGAAAGACCGGACGCTTGAGCCGATTCCATCCACGGTCACCGACTGGAAAACCTGGTCGCGATTGCACCCGGACGGAACGGTGGCTGTATTCGACACGAGTTCACTACACTACACACGCAAGCTCTACGATGACGCCGACAGATTCGTGTTCGGCATCATCGGCAGCAGCACCGCCAAGAGCTGGACCTTCAACGAGTTACGCCGGCAGCCGATCATCAATGATCACTGGCAAGGCGAACCGATTCTGGTTGTCTTTGACCTTGCCAGCGCCACGGCCGTGGTCTATGGTAGAAGGGTGAACGGGACAGAATTGACGTTCTCCACTGACAGACCCGCCCTTACCGACCAGGAAACCGGAACCACCTGGGCTCGCCTGACTGGCATGGCTATCGCCGGCCCGCTCACCGGTAAACAGCTCCCTCAGTTGCCAGGATTTGTGTCCAGTCGCCAGACATGGCAGGTGTTCCACCCAGCGCGCTGAGTCGACCCAACCGATTAGCGTCACGGAGGTGCAACCGTGACTCGTGTTAGAAAGTTCACGGATTCGGGTCGTATCTTGGGTGTGATTTTTCGGCATCATTCCTTTTTAATAGGAGGTCATCATGGCGATCTTGCGAAGCATGCGGCGCTGGCGGGGCTTCACGCTCATTGAATTGCTCGTCGTCATTGCCATCATTGCGATCTTGATTGCGTTGCTTGTGCCGGCCGTGCAAAAGGTCCGCGAGGCTGCCGCACGCACGCAGTGCATCAATAACCTGAAGCAAATGGCGCTGGGCATCCACAACCTCGACTCGGAGTTCAAGAGTTTCCCGCCGCTGCGGGGACCCTTCAACCAGGCCCCGGCGCTCGGGACGGTGCCGGCCAGCTGCCTGTCCACCAATCAGCGTAGCGGACCGCCATGGGGCAACGTCCACTATTACCTGTTGCCGTACATCGAGCAGGATGCGTTCTACAAGTCCACCTTCGACCCTTGCCCGGATGGCAACAATTCTTCTCCCGGCAATCGTCCGTGGATCAATCGCTGGACCGCGATTAGCACTTACATCTGCCCGGCGGACTATTCGATTCCGACCAACGGCATCGGCAACGGCATCGTTGTGGCTGGCTGGACTGACAGTCCATCTCTCACGACCTACGCGTCCAACGCCCAGGTGTTCGCCGCCGTGGATTCTGCCTTCAACGTTGGAGATCGCTGGACGTACCGTGGCCGCGTCGGTGGCACGGTTCGCGACGGCACTTCCAACACCATCATGTTCGCCGAAAGGCTGGGGACTTGCGGCTATTACCAAAACGACACCGCCTACGCTCCGGGTAGCGGCGGCACGGTCTGGAACTGGTGGGGCGACGACTCGGCACTGCCCGATTTCGCGCGCCTGTCGATCGGCCCCGCTTCGCTGTTCCAGGTAGCGCCGGCGCCTGCCGAGACGGCCTGCGATCCCTTCCGCGCTTCCACGCCGCACCCCACCATGCAAGTCGCGCTGTGCGACGCCAGCGTGCGTTCGCTCAGTCCCACCGTCAGTCCGGGAACCTGGTGGGCCGCTTGCACCGCCCGCGGTGGTGACTCGTTGGGCAGCGACTGGTAAGAGAATGTGAGTTCCGACGACATTCGCAAACCCAACCTTGGCTTATCGGTAAGGTTGGGTTTGCTATTTCCACGAGGAGTTCATGAGCTATCTGCCAATTCAGGTTCGAAGGCTCTGCGGGCGTTCCTTTCACCTGCAGAATCTGGTCATGCTGGCCACGCCCATGTTCGTCCTGTGGTGCTCGGGCTGCGGTGGCGGATCGACATCGACCGTGACGGGGAAAGTGAAGCTTGATGGCAAGATCGTCCCGGCTGGTACCGTGACCTTCATGAACGAGCAGCACAAGTCCGTCCAGTCTTCCGTCATTGGCAGCGACGGCACATACTCGATCAGCATTGCCCCCGGTAATTGCAAGATCACCGTCATGGTTCCAAAGGCGGGCGAAATGGGGGGCGGTATGAAAATGGACCCCGCCAAGATGGGTGCAGGAGGCAAGGTGGCAGCCAAGGGCACCGAGGCGGTCGACGTACCGCCCAAATACAGGGACATGAAGACCACACCCCTTACTGTCAACGTCGAGGCCGGGCAGAAAACGCATGACATCGACATGAAGGCCGAAGCAAAAACCGACTGATGACGTGACATACCATGAACGGCATGACGCGCGCGACGGGACGCCGGTTGCTGGCCAGTTTGTTGCCGGCCTGCGGTCGCTGGCGAACCTGGCTGGCCGCCCTGGTGCTGCTCGCGTTGACGGCAGTGGGCCTGGCGGTGCCATATCGTCATTGGCGGGCCGAAGCCAGTTTTGCCGCGGCCGAGGATGCCTACCGCAATGCACGGCTGGTTGAGGCACGAGAGCGGCTGGCCGCCTATCTTCAGTCACAGCCCAACAGCTTTGCGGCTCACTTGCTGATGGCGCGCATTTCTCGCCGCGCCAGGTACTACGACGAAGCTGCCATCCATCTCGATATTTGCGAGATCTTGCCAGGGCCCGCCGATGAGGTAACGCTCGAGCGCGACCTGATTCAAACTCAGCAAGGCGACCTGGCCCGGGAAGCGGCCCTCTGGTCGCAAGCACGCAGGCGTCCCAACCTCGCCCCCGACATCTTCGAGACGCTGGCGCAGGCCTATCAAAAAAACTATCTGCTCAAACGTATGCGACATTGCCTCGACTCCTGGATCGCGCTCGACAAGAACGCGCGTGCTCATCTTGAACGCGGCTGGGTGCGCGAGCGCGAACAGGATCATCACGGAGCCGTGGCAGACTACCGGCAAGCCCGCGAGCTGGATGCAGCAGCCGCTCGCGAAGCACGACTCAAGGCGGGGCAAGCGTTGCTCTTCCTCAAGAAACCCGTCGAGGCGCTCGCCGAACTGGAACCGCTTGCGGACGAGAAGACCGCCGACCCGAAGATCGGACTGGCCCTGGCGCAGGCCTGGCATCGGCTCGGACGAACCGACGATGCACGAATCCTGCTGGATGCACTCGTGCAAGAGCATCCGCAGGAGTTTGCTATCGTCCTGGAGCGGGGCCGGCTGGAACTCGAACAAGGTGACGCCGCCAGGGCGGAGACCTGGCTACGGCGGGCCGTCGAGCAGATGCCACACGAGCACTCGGCGGTGTATGCGCTAAGCCAGGCCCTGCAGCGGCAAAAAAAACTTGCCGAGCAAGCCAAGCTTCAAAAGCGGCTCAAGGATCTAGAAGCGGACATGGACTTGATGGCCGACTTGACGGCGCGTCTGCAGAATCACCCAGCGGACCCGGCACTGCGCTGCGAGATCGCCAAAATTTTTCTACGCTCGGGCGAGAATCGCGAGGCCTACCTGTGGCTCAAGAGCGCGCTTCGCCTGGATCCGAAACACGCAGCCAGTCATCTTGCCCTGGCACAATACTATGAGCGCATCAATCTGCCAGCCATCGCTGCCGGACACCGGCAACAGGCAGGAAAAGGGCGGCCAACGCCATAGCTTCATGACGTGCGCATGGCGCCGGGCAAGGGTACACAGGCTGGCAGCCTGTCGTCACGTCGGGTATTGTGAAGGGGCATGTTGAAGCTGGCGAAAAACCTCCTG
The DNA here is from genome assembly GCA_016873095.1 of Planctomycetota bacterium. GTDB lineage: Bacteria > Planctomycetota > Planctomycetia > Gemmatales > Gemmataceae > VGYC01. Next base: position 44,434 of record VGYC01000017.1, read on the forward strand.
GCCACGATCCGTCGCCGACCTGTGCGAAGCTGCCTGATCATGGCGGTGCTGGCGGGGGCGAGTTACGTGGCTTGCCGGCAAGCGCTGGTCTGGCGTCAATACTTCGAAGCGTGTCGGGCAGGTGAGCGCGGCGATTTCGCTGCGGCCTGGGAAGCATTGCAGCCCTGTCTCGCCGCCTGGCCGGGCAGTGCCTCGACGCAATTCCTAGCCGCGCGCACGGCCCGACGCGCAGGCGATCTGCAAGAGGCCCAGACCCATCTGGCCCGCGCGCAACAGCTGGCTGCTCCTGCCGAGGATGTCATTCTCGAAAGATACCTGCTGCGCGCCATGAGCGGCGAGTTGGCCGACGTGGAACCCAAATTGATCGCCTTTCTCGACAAGGAGCACCCGGACAGCGTGCTCATTCTCGAAGTCCTGACGCAGCAGCGTATGAATGATTTTCGGCTGGAGGAAGCGCGGGCCTTGCTGGATCGATGGTTGTTGCTCAAGCCGAACGAAGCGGAAGCTTACGTCCGTCTGGGCTGGATCGATGATCGGCTTGGCAATATTTCGGCGGCCGTCGCCCATTACCAGAAGGCCGTCGAGCTGTCGCCGGAGCGAGACAATCGCGACGGCGATCGCGTCCGCTTGCGGCTTACAGAACTGCTTCTCGATCTGACGCAGGCAAGTGAAGCCCAGCCACATCTACAGATCCTGCGCGAGCGCCGGCCGGACGACCCGGCGGTTGCGCTGGCTGACATTCGATACCGAAGCTTGGTGGGCAAGTCGCAAGAAGCTGCCGCGCTGCTCGACACATTGATGCGCGCGCAGCCCGGCAACGCACGGCTACTGCTGGAACGCGCCCGCATGCACATGGGCTCCGCCGAACCGGAAAAGGCTGAGCCACTGCTGCGCCAGGCGGTCGCCCTGTCGCCGCGCGACCGGCAAGTGATCTATCTCCTCACGCAATGCTTGAAGACCCTGAAGAAGAAGGAAGCGGACATTTACGAGGCCCGGTCCAAGGAAATCCGCAACGATGAACAAAAGATGCGCGAATTGATGCAAGAACTGCTGCGCGCGCCCAAGGACGCCTGGCTGCACTATCGTATCGGCGAGATCTTCTTGCGCAACGGTTTCCAGCGCGACGGCGAGCGCTCATTGCTCACCGCCGTGCGCCTGGACCCCGAACATTCGCAGGCCCACCGAGCACTGGCAGCGTACTACGAAAAGTCCGGACAACCGGAGCTGGCAGTCATGCACCGCCGCGCGGCCGGAAAAGGAACGCCATGATTGGGAGGCCCGTCGCATGACCATTCGCATCGGCATCGTCACGGTCTCGGATCGCGCCAGCAAGGGAGTCTACCAGGACCTGGGCGGGCCAGCCATCAAGGACTGCTTGACGGAGATCCTCTCGTGTTCCTGGGAGCCAGCGGCTCGTCTCATCCCCGACGAGCAAGCGCGGATCGAGGCCACGCTCATCGAGCTTTGCGATCGCGACGGCTGCTGCCTGGTGGTAACGACGGGAGGCACGGGGCCGGCCCTGCGCGACGTGACACCGGAAGCGACCGAGGCCGTCTGTGACAAGATTCTCGACGGCTTCGGCGAGCAAATGCGGGCCGTCTCGCTCAAGGTCGTGCCCACGGCGGTCCTGTCCCGGCAGATCGCGGGCGTCCGCGGCAAGTCGCTCATCGTCAACTTACCGGGCAAGCCCAGCGCCATCCGCGACTGCCTGCTCGCCGTCTTCCCTGCCATCCCCTATTGCATCGATTTGCTCGAGGGGCCGTATCTCACTACAAATGAAACCCTCGTAAAGGCATTTCGCCCGAAGAAGTGAACCATGCTCGAACGCGTGCTGGAACCTGAGGTGATGGACTCCGCCGCCGAGGCGCGCGCCTACGACGCCATGGATCATTCGCACGTCAATCGCGCCTTTGTCGCCGACTTCCTCGCCGTCTGGCGAGGCGACGGTATGGTTCTCGACGTGGGCACGGGGACGGCGCAGATCCCCATCGAGCTGTGCCGGCAGCATCCCGGCGTGCACGTGGTTGCCATTGATCTTGCCGTGCACATGCTGCAGGTTGGCAACGAGAACATTCGCCGCGAGCATCTGAGCGAGCGCATCCGCCTGGAGCGCATCGACGCCAAGCTGATGCCGTTTGCCGACGGCTCCTTTCAAGCGGTCATGTCGAACAGCATCGTGCATCACATTCCCAGCCCGGGCGGCGCGCTGGCCGAGATGGTCCGGGTGACGGCCCCCGGCGGCGTGATCTTCGTCCGAGATCTGCTGCGGCCCGAGGATGACGCCGGCGTCCAGGCCATCGTCGCCACCTATGCCGGCGACGCCAACGCACATCAACAACAGATGTTCGAGGATTCCCTGCGTGCCGCCCTGAGTCTGGCGGAGGTCCGTGATCTTGTAAGCGGGGTGGGTTTCGACGCCGACTCGGTGCGGCAGACGACAGATCGCCACTGGACGTGGAGTTGTATCAGGTAGCTTGAAGAATTGTCTCGAGGGCGTGAGGGCAGTCGGCGGGGAACTCTGTTTCGGCCAGGCCGGTCTCAAGCGCGGCTTGTTTCACAGCCCGGCCATAGGCTTTCGGCAACGCCTCTGCGGCGTGCTTCAACAGAGTCTTGCTTTCCAGGAGATCCGCGAGCTCGTCTCGCTGATTGGCGATGGTGGCGGCCCAGCTGCGCGTGCGCTTTTCGGGTTGTTGCTCCCATTTGAGCAGATGTGCCAGCAGTGTGGTCAAGCGGCTTAACACTTCGCGTTTGTCGCGCCGGGCCATGTCGGAAAGATACTCGCTCAGGTGGTCGAAATCCAACTCCTCGAAATGACCCGCCAGGATGAGGCGCGACATGGCTTCGAGCCAGGCGGTTTCATCCTGCTCGAAGAGATCTGGCAAAGGCAATTGCAACCCTGCCTGTGTCATAGATTCGTCTCATTTGCCATCGCATTCTCTCATCTGATTTTGATTGATTCCGTGGCGTGAGTCAAGGCGACGGCGACGGAATCGGCGAGTCGTGGGCGACGCTGCCAGCGCCGCTGATTTCGTAGCGCCGGCGACCCTGGCACCGTCGCCCACCAAAGTCGTCTCACCAAGACCGCGAGGTCATCGTGCCGGCTCGCAACGTTCGGAACGGAACTCCAGTCAAGGAATCGGTTAAATTAACGGCGGCGCGTCGTCGCTTATGGGGACGCGGTGACAAATTCAAACAAACGGGGCGGTGTGCGCATGAGATGGATTGTAATGGGATTGGCCGGGTGCGTGCTTCTCGGACCGCTGTGCTGGGGCCAGGAGACGCAGGAAAACAAGACACCGCGCACCGTCAGGGACGCGTTGCAGGCTTTCAACGATCTCATCGGCAAGTGGAAGGGGACTGGCGTGCCGGCCGGCTCACGCGAGGAGCAGCAGAAAGGCTTCTGGACGGAGTCCATCTCCTGGCAGTGGCAGTTCAAGGGCAAGGACACCTGGCTGCGGGCCGATTTCGCCGGCGGCAAGCACTTCAAATCCGGTGAGCTTCGCTACCTGCCTGAGAGCGATCAGTTTCAATTCACACTTCAGTCGGCCGGCAAGGTCGCCAAGGACGCCAAGGACAAACAGGTCTTCACCGGTAAGCTGGAAAAGCGTGTCCTCACCTTGCAGCGCAAGGTCGACGGCGCGACGCAGCGGCTGGTCGTGAGCCTCTTGCACGCCAACCGCCATCTTTACCGGCTGGAGTCGAAAGCCGCCGGCAAGAACCTGTTCAGCAGGCATTATCAGGTGGGAGCGACCAAGGAAGGCGTTGCCTTCGCCGGTGGGGACGGCAGTCCCGAATGCATCGTCAGTGGTGGCCGCGGCACCATCGCCGTCGCCTTCAAGGGTCAATCCTACTACGTCTGCTGTAGCGGCTGCCAGGACGAATTCCTCGCCAACCCGGAGAAGTACATCCGCGAGAGGAAGAAAGCCAAGGACTGACGTGGCGCGGCCCGGTTCGCCCTGCCGGTCGTGTTACCCGGTCACCGCGCGAAGCAGCAGCACGGCGAGCATGGCAAGGATGGCAGAACCTGGGATGGTGAGGATCCAGGCCCAGACGACCTGGGTGGCGACGCCCCAGCGAACGGCGCTCATTCTCTTCAACATGCCGACGCCGACAATCGCACCGGTGATGGTGTGGGTGGTGCTGATCGGGATGCCGCCGAAGAAGGTCGTGAAGGCGAGTGTGCAAGCCGCGCCTGTCTCGGCGGCAAAGCCATCCACGGGGCGCAGGCGGATAATGCGCTGTCCCATCGTCTTGACGATTCGCCAGCCGCCGAAAAGCGTCCCCAAACCCATCGCCAGATGACAGGCCAGCACGAACTCGGTTGGGACCTCGGTTATCGGCGCGCTGGGCGGACTGACGGCGATGAGCAGGACGAGAATGATGCCCATCGTCTTCTGGGCGTCGTTGCCGCCGTGCCCCAGGCTAAAAAGCGCCGCCGAGACGAACTGGCCGCGGCGGAAGATGCCGTCCACGCGCAACGGCGCAGTCCGCCGGAAGGACCATATCACGATCACCGAGATCAACAACCCGAGCAGCAGGCCGATCAGCGGCGCCAAGAAGATGAACAGCACGATCCAGAACAGGCCGGCCAGCTTCAAGAAACCCAAGCCCTTGAGCACGATGGTGGCCCCGACCATGCCGCCGATCAAGGCGTGCGACGAACTGGTGGGGAGGCCCAGGTACCATGTAATGATGTTCCAGCCACAGGCAGCCATGAGCGTGGCCGCGATGAGATAGCTGGCAATCTGGGCGTCGCTTACCAGGCTCTGGTCCACGACCTCGTTGGCGATGGTGGCCGCGACCTTGAGCGGAAAGATCAGGAACGCGACGAAGTTGAACAGCGCCGCCCAGATGACGGCGCCGCGCGGGCTGAGCACGCGCGTCGAAACCACCGTGGCGATCGAGTTGGCTGCGTCGTGCAAGCCATTGAGAAAATCAAACGTCAGCGCCAGCAAGATCAACAGCCAGACAACCAGCGTCAAGCTGCCGAACGGCGTGGTGCCGAAGTTGTCCCAGGCGGAGTGCAAGAACTCAAACATGGATTCTCGTCTGGTAAATGCTCGTCGGTATCGGGATGGATCTTTATACGGGCCGCAGGCGCAAAGGTCGTCAATGTCGGCCTGCTGGTATACTGTTGGGGTGAGGTGGCAGCGAAACGTCGCGACAAGCTGCCAACGTACTACTGAAACGGCACCGCCTGGGGCCTCTGGCGAATCAGCCGCAACCATGCCCGACGCGCCAGCAGCGTATAGGTACGGAAATGGCGAACCATCTACGTGAACAGGCGCGAGCGATCTGGCAGGCCGGCGTGGACGCCGTGCGGCCAAAGGCGCTGATGGAACGCGCGCTGCAACGACCCGAACTGCGTCAGGCGATCGCGGCCGCGCGGCGCATCGTCGTTGTCGGCGGCGGCAAGGCTGGAGCGGCGATGGCCGCCGCGCTTGAGGAGACGCTCACCGGCTTTGCAGGACAGATCGACGGCATGGTCAATGTCCCCGCTGCATCCGTCCACAAACTCAAGTGGATCACGCTCCATGCAGCGCGCCCGGTGGCGAGCAATCAGCCCACGGCGGCGGGCGTGGAGGGAAGCCGGGCTATCCTCGATCTCGTACGCTCCGCCGGCCCGGACGACCTGGTCATCTGCCTGCTTTCCGGCGGCGGCTCGGCGCTCTTGCCCGCGCCAGCCGACGGCGTCTCGCTCGAGGACAAGCAACAAGTCACTCTGCTGCTGCACGAATGTGGCGCGTCGATCAACGAGATGAACGCTGTCCGCAAGCACCTGAGCAGCATCAAGGGAGGCGGACTGGCGCGTGTTTTTCACGGCAAGGCACTCTTCAGCCTGATCATCTCCGACGTCGTAGGTGACCCATTGGATGTGATCGCCTCCGGACCCACGGCTGCTGACGGCAGCACGTTCGCCGGTGCGTTGGAAGTCCTCGAACGCTATCGCCTGACGAAGCGAGTTCCCGCCGCAGTGCTGAAGCATCTGCATGACGGCACGACGGGCGTAGTTGCGGAAACGCTCAAGACGTTGCCGGCGAACGTGCACAATGTCGTCATAGGCAACAACGCGCTGGCCTTGCAAGCGGCCGCGGACAAGGCGCACGAACTCGGCTACGCCATCTGCAATCTCGGCTCATTTCTTGAAGGCGAAACGCGGCAAGTCGGCATCGTGCTGGCCGGACTGGCCCGCGGCATCCAGGCGTGGCAGGGACCAGTTACGCCGCCTGCGTGCCTGCTCAGCGGCGGGGAGACAACCGTCACTCTGGCACCGGACCACGGCAAGGGAGGCCGTAACCAGGAACTGGTGCTCGCGTGCGCGCTCAAGCTGGGTGCCGAGGCCATGAAGAATCTGGTCGTGCTGAGCGGCGGCACCGATGGCGAAGACGGCCCGACGGACGCTGCCGGCGCTATCGCCGACGCCTGCACCTTGCAACGTGCTGCGCAGTTGCAAATCGACCCAGCCGCGTTCCTGGATCGAAACGACGCCTATTCCTTTTTCCAGATGACGGGAGATCTTTTCAAGACTGGGCTTACCCAGACTAACGTCATGGACCTGCGAATCATCCTGCTTGCCAAGTGAAAGTTTGTAAAACGGGGAGGGGTTTGCCGATTTTTTCGTGCAATTGCAACAATTGCAGAAGCAGCGCCTGCGCATTCCGGACGAGCGTATCACGTAACTTGATGACGAAGCCAAGCTTATGTCAATCGGCATCCTTCTGGCCGTATTTGGCATGACGGTTGCTTATGGTGAAACGCCGGTTTCATGGATTCATGGGGCTGGACCAGAGAAGAGCCTTGGGCATTGCCCGAGTTGGGCCGTGGCGGGATTCCAGTGTGAAGTGGGTGACCCGGAACAGCACCCGCATCAGTAAACTGGGATTCCACCACGGCCTGTTCTTTTCAAATCGGCTGGCCGACAGCGTGGCGCCGTTTCCTTGAAAGTAGCCGGCCAGGATTCCCGATCTTCAAGCCAATCTTGTCAGAATGGCCGATGCGCTTAACCTAAATAAGTGGAAGCGTGTCCCGCGAATTCGAGGAAGTGATGTCGTCTGGCTCAGTCATACCGGCTCCCCCCCCAGCCAAGCCCACCAATCATCTCAAGATCTTTGCCGTCAGCCTGGTGCTGATTGTGGCATGCTTGTTGACGTTTCTGTTCGGGGTTCAGCTGGAAGCGACGGCGCCAGCGACTGGATTCATCACGGCGCGCGAGCAGCAGGAAGTGCGGGCGCCGCTGTTCGGCCTGATCGACCTGGGCTGGCACGAGGGCACGATGACGCTCGCCGACGGAGCAACCTTGAAGGTCCGCATGGACCATCAGGGCAATGGCATCACCGAGCCGGCGAGTGGCCAGCCCAGCCAACCGGTGCACCACTACAAGCTGGCCGGCGGACAGGAAGTCCTGGCTGCGGACCTGAAATTTCATGCACTCGCGGCGGGAGACGAAATCTGGCCGGGACAGGTGCTAGCGTGGGTTCGCGCTGATGATTTGCAGCTGCAATTGCACAAGCTCAAGGGCCGGCTGGAAGATCTGCAGAGCCGCGGCGAACCAGCGCGCGAAGTCATGGTCGAGTACAATCTCCTGAAGGACCGCCTCGAGCAGGCCGTCATCCGGGCACCGCAAACCCCCGAGCCGTGGCTCGTCTTGAAAACGTTCGTGACGCCGCTGCAAGCCGTCAAGCCGGGGGATGCCGTCGCCCTGCTCGCACCGCTGGATCGGCGTTCGCGGCAGCCTCGCGAACTCCTGGCCGTGCTCGATATCGACGAGAAACACGTCGGCGAGATTGAACCCGGACAGTCACTACGGCTGTATAGCTCGATGCACAATCCGCGGCGGCACGGGCATGCCCAGGCCATCATCGAGCGTCTGGAGCCGCTTGGCGAGGCCGGCCCAGGCGGCGAGCGACGGTTTCGCGCGATCGCCAAGGTCACCGACGCGCCTCACGCGCTAAGGCCGGGTTCCAGTTTCCGCGGCGAGATCGTCATCGGCCGCAAGCCCGTCTACCGTGTGATCCTGGAACAGTGAGCGAGCGAGCGAGAAAGGCCGACGCGATGACTCCGGTAAAACCGTTCTGGTTTGCACAACGTCAGGGCAAGACAGAAGAGGCTGGCGACAACCTCTACCGTCTGTACGGGCCGATCATGCGTGAAGCGTTCATCGGCGTGCGCCGTGCCGGCAACGGCAAATGGTTGGCTTTCGTGCGCTCGGAGGCAACCGCCGCGGACTTGGCGGCCAGCGAGGCCGGCTATGACAATGAACTGGACGCCTGGCATGCCGCTTTCGAGTTGTATCGCGGGCATTTCGTTATCTGATTCCAACGCTCCGTCATTCCTGCGCGTCGAACTCCGGGACTGCACCTAGCGGTGTCAATCCGGGCGGCAAGAGACTGCGTACGCGCGGTTCCAGAGCACGAGCGGGAAGCGTCGCGCTCACCGGCGCCAGCACGGGAATCACCTCCATATCGGCGGAGTCCGCCGCTGCGGCACACGGTTCCGGCATCCACGGCGCACTGGCGCACTGGCGCGCGGCGCACTTAACGCGAAGCGCCGCTGCCGTGCCAGCAGCGCTTCGGGAACTCTTCGGCAAAGCGAAGGTGGCACAATCAATCTCAGGATGATCACCGAGCAAGGGCAAGGTTCCCGGAGTGGCGGCCAGCGCCGAAATGCCCGCGGGTTTGGCCGGAAAGTAGCGACCCTCGGCCAGCGCTTCATCAGCGGCCGCGGCACATCTGGCACCGCCACCCGTGGCACAGGCGACATGACGGCTACGCAAGGCGTTGACCACGACGTCAGCCAGGTTGCGTTGCGGCGGCGGCGGGCACCGATAGGCGCACAGCACCCAGGCCGTGCCGGCCACCTGTGCCATGGCAATGCGCGCCCGGGCGATTGCCGTCGACATCCCCGCCACCGGGCCGACATGGTTGCTCGCGGCGCCGTCAGCGTCAGGGGAGGCCAGCAGTTTCTGTAATGACTGGAAGGCGGCGCGGCGAACATCGTCGCACGTTTCACGCGGGTTGCCGTCATCCTCGCGGGCGGCGACCACGAGCGTAAGTGCCTCGATGACGCGCGGCGTGCCACAGCAACCGCTCCCCAGCGCGCAGGCCGCTTCCTGTCGAACGCAACGATTGCGGTCACAACGCAACGATGCGATGAGCGCCTCTTCCGCCTCGGGATAGTAATGGCAATCGACTGTTCCAAGATAGCGAACGGCACACAAGCGCGAAGGCGCGCAGGCCTCCTCGGCCCGGACCCGGGCGGCGACCGATTCGGCCAGGCTGGGCGGATCGCAGCCGCAACCACCGCAACAACCGCAGCACGGACAGCCGCCGAGCATGTTCCGAAACCGGGTCGTCACGCGCCGGCGCAGCAGGCACAGAGGACATTCACACGGCCGCGGCTGGGCGCAGCAGGCGTCTTCGATGGGCTGGCCCAGAACCGCCACGGTCGGCCTTCCCGCCTCCGGCACTGCAGTCTGAGTTGGCCTGGTTGCAGGCTCGCCTGGCGCCACCGGTGCGCCGGGAGGCGGTAAGGGAATCGGAATCGGTATGGGCGCTGAAGAGGGCTTGCGATCCGGCAACGGTTGCGGCTGGTGTAATGGCAGCGGTCTCGAAGCAGTTTTCGATGTCACGGCTGGCGCCGCAGGGTGGCAGCGGGATCGGGACGCCGATTTCGCTGATCGGCACGGAGGTCGAGGTCGGCAAGTGGGGCAAAGAAGTTCGCTGAGCCCATCCAGTCGTCGCGGCCGCCATCGTCACGGCAGCGGTCAGCATCCATGCCTGGCTTCATCCTGCGACTCTGACGGTAACGCGCACACGGAGTGCGCGAAACACCACACACCACGGCGCACCGCACACAGCGTATGCCGCCGACAATGGCGGCCTGTCCTTTACGTCGGCTGGAGGCTCGGCAAGGCTTGAGGAATTGGAAATATCTAAGGATTGTGGCGGTTGTCGGGAAAGTGCCGGCGCCGCAGACTCTTACCGGCGCTCCGGCGCCAAGAAAAAAATGGGCCGTCAGCAATCCCCTCGCTGCCGCACGGCCCCAAGGCCAGCCCCACCTCCCCAAGCGGGGCCGACACGCAAATCTAGGTCACGCCACGCAAAAGGCAAGTCGCTGCGAGAATCCCGTTCCGGCAAGTCCCCCAGCTTGTCAAGTCCCAATGACGGCCTGCATCCACGCAGATTGCCCAGCCGACTCCGAACCGCTGCGCCAATTGGCTTCGGGCCAGCGGCCGTGTATAGTAGTGACCAATCAAGATCATTGGAGGGGAGCAGCCATGGCAAGAAACACGCGTCGTGGATTTCTTCGTGACGGCGGCCTGGGCCTGGCGGCGGCGACCGTTCTGGCCAATACCAATGCCGGAGGGGCCGCTAGCGCCAACAACCGTCTCGTCGTTGGCGTCATGGGGCCCGGAGGGATGGGCACGCATCACCTGCGGGCGCTGGTTGGCCGCAAGGACGTCGAGGTTGCCTACGTGTGCGATCCGGACCGGAATCGCATGAACGCTGCTGCAACTCTTGTGCACAAGGCCACCGGTCGGGCGCCCCAGGCCGTGGCTGACATGCGTCGCATTCTCGACCAGAAGACGGTCGATGCCGTGTTCATCGCCACGCCGGACCACTGGCACGGACCGGCCACCATCCTGGCCTGCAACGCCGGCAAGCATGTCTATGTGGAAAAACCGTGCTCGCACAACATCCGCGAGGGCCGGCTGATGATCGAGGCTGGCCGCCGCAACAAGAAGGTCATCCAGGTCGGCACCCAGAGCCGCACGGCGCCATTTGTCCGCGAAGCGATGGCGCAACTGCACAAGGGAGCGATCGGTGAGGTCCTGGTGGCCCGAGTCTGGAACAGCCAGTTGCGCGGCAACATCGGCCACGTCAAGCCGTCGAAACCGCCTGAGAATCTGGACTACGACCTTTGGCTCGGTCCGGCGCCGACTGTCCCCTATCAGTCGAACTGCGTGCATGGTCGCTGGCGCTGGTGGTACAACTTTGGCACCGGCGACATGGGCAACGACGGCGTCCACGATCTCGATGTCGCCGTCTGGGGCCTCGGCGTCCGGACACATCCGTCGACAGTCACTGCCCTGGGCGGCAAGTACTTCTTCGACGACGATCAGCAGTTCCCGGACACGCAGACGGTGATCTGCGAGTATGCCGCGGAAGGGGAGAAGGGAAGGAAGAAGCAGCTCATTTTCGAGCAGCGTATCTGGTCACCCTACGTTCAGGAGGGGCACGAGAACGGCGCGGCCTTCTACGGCACGCGCGGCATGCTGATCATCGGCCACACGTCGAGCTGGCAGATGTTCGGCCCGCGCAACAAGCTCGTCAAGCAGATGAGTGGCCGCGTCGAAGTGCCGGGCCATCACGCCAACTTCTTCGACGCCATTCGCAAGGGCGCTGAACTGAATGCCGACGTCTCCGTCGGCCACCTGGGGGCCACCATCTGCCACCTGGGCAACATCGCCACGCGCATGGGCCGGGTCCTGCACTTCGACCCCAAGACCGAGCAGATTACGAACGACAAACAGGCCAACGCCCTGGTCCGCCGCCGGTACCGCGAGGGACACTGGGCCGTGCCGGAGGGGGCGTAGCACAGAGGCACAGAGATCGAGAGCAAAGGTAAGACTTGCGGTTTCTCTGTGCCGCATAACCAGCAGTCGCTCACGTCGCGGGCGGCGGGTTGCTGGCCGTGGTCGCCGGGCTGCGCCACATGCGGCGAACCAGCCAGACCACGGCGTACACCAGCAGCACCCACGGCAGCACGAACAGGACGCCGACGATGAGGGCGCTCGCGCTGATCGACAGCCCGCGGAGGCTGAAGGCCAGGCCCTGGCGGACCTGCGACCACAGGCCCTTGTCGCTGGGGACCAGCACGTCGCCGCTGGAGACGACGACGATGATGCGGGCCAGGGCGAGCTTGCCCTCGGGCGCCTTGGGATCCTGGCTGGGGTCGTGGGCCAGAACCCGGCCGGTGGCCTTGATCTTCTGGATCAAGCCGGAAGCGGCTGCCAGCGGCACGTCCATGACGACCTGACCGGAGACCTTACCGTCCCGGGTCTGCGTTTCCTGCGGCGGGTTGATCAGTCGGCCTTCGACTTCCTTGGCCTCGGCGGTGATGAGGGTCAACGCGGTCCTGACGTCGGCGACCTCGATGCCGAGGATGGTGGTCTCGCGGGGCGGAATGGTGGCCGCCGAGCTGAGGTCGACGTCGAAGCCGACGCGTGAATCCGTGACGGTGGCCGCTTCCTGCCTGCGGGCCACCTGACGCAGCAACACCTCGCCGGCCTGGTCGAGCACGCCCTGCACCGTGGCCGGGCCTTCGCTGCGTGGAACCTCGAAGGTGATCTTCGCGGAGACGTTGCGGCGGTCCAGCTCGTTGAGCGCCGCTGTCTGCACCCGGCCCTTGGCCTTGCCGATGGCGTCGCGCAGCTTTTGATAGACGGCGGGCACATCGACAGCGGCGATCTTCAAGGTCACCGTCTCGCGCGGCGGCAGCGCCTCGGTGTGCAGCAGTTCGAGGCGGACCAGCACCTTGGCGTCGATCGCCGTGGCCGACTCGGGCGGCCGCGTGACCTGCCGGCTCAGGCTCTCGCCGGCTGCCGTCAACGCTTCCTGCACCGCGGCTTCGTCGCTGCGCTTGAAGGTGAAGTCGAGCTGCGCGCTGATGTTGCGGCGGTCCTGCTCGTTGAGCTGGGCGTTGCTGATCCGTGCCTTGACCTTGTCGAGGGCGTCGCGCAGCTTCTGATAGGCGGCCGGCACGTCCACGGCGGCGATCTTGAGCGTCACCGTCTCGCGCGGCGGCAACGAGTCCGTCGGGATGAGCTCGAGCCGGACCAGCACCTTGGCGTCGGTCACGGTCGGCGACTCGGGCAGCCGGGCCACCTGCCGGCTCAGGGTTTCGCCCGCCGCCGCGAGCGTCATCAGCACCGCGCCCTCGTCGCTGCGCTTGAAGGCGAAGTCGAGCTGGCCGGTGATGTTGCGTCGGTCCTTCTCGTTGAGCTGGGCGTTGATGACCCGCGCCTTGAGCTTGCCCAGCGTCTCGCGCAGCTTCTGATAGGCGGCCGGGACTTCCAGGGCGGCGATCTTCGTGGTCACCGTCTCACGCGGCTGGATGGCGTCGGCGTCGATGAGCGACACGCGGTACAGCACCTTGCTGTCGGTGACGTTCTCGCTCTCCGGGACGCGGCTGACCTCCTTGGCGAGCGTCTCGCCGGCGCCGACCAGGGCGGCCTGGACGTCGCCCTGGCCCAGACGGCTGACGTGGAAATCGAGCTGGGCGTTAATGTTCTGCCGATCCTGCTCGTTGAGCTGGGCGTTGACGACGCTGCCCTTGGCCTTGGCGACCAGCTCGCGCAGCTTTTGATAGGTGGCCGGCACGTCGGTGATGGCCAGGCGAAGGATGATGGTCTCACGCGGGGCGACATTGGCGAGGTTGTAGATGGAAACGAGGAAGTGCGTGTCGCCGCGCTTGATCTTGGCGTCACGCGGGACGACGTTGCCGTTCTCCGTGGCCTGGATGCGGTCGATCTGCAAGCGGACCATGTTGCCGAGCTGCCGCAGGCGGTCGCGAGTCGGCCCGGCCGATTCCGGGCTGACCTCGAAGTGCAGGATGGCGTTGAACTGCCCCGCCGCATGCTGCTTGAGCTCGGACTTGCTGACGCGGCCCTTGGCGTCGTTGATGGCCTTGAGCGCGTCCTGGTAGGCCTTCTCGACGTCCTCGACCTCGATGCCGGCCTGCACGCGTTCGTTCTCCGTCACCATCGCCGCCGTGCGGATTTCCTTCTCGTAGAGCTTGATGGTCAACGTCGACAGCGAGGCGAGGTTGTTGTAGTAGCGGATCTCGCCTTCCATCTCCTCGATCTTGGTCCGCCAGACGCCGAGCTCTTTCTCGGCTTGCAGGAGGTCCTTGATCTCGCCCTTGCCGGACTTGATGATGCTGATGAGCCGTTCTTCCATGGTGCGGGCAGCCCGCAGTCGGCTTTCGAGATCGGTGTACTGCTTGGTGACATCGGTGCTGCCCAGGTGCTGGTTCTTCAGCTCACCGACCTTGGCCAGCTCCTTGCGAAGGTCGAGGATGAACTTGTCGAGCTGCTCGGGCGGCATGCGGACGACGACGGAGCCGCGGACCTTGCCGTTGGCGAGCTTGTCACTGTTGATGGTGGCGATAAAGCCGCCCTTGCTGGCCGTCACCAGCTGCATGATGGTCGTCACCGAATTGTCGAAGGAATCGATCTCGAACTCGAGCTCGCCGGTGCGGATGATGATCTTGCGTGGCGTCAAGTCCGGCGCTGCCTTGGGGTCCTTCTGCCCAGGCAAACCGGTCTCCCTGGGTGGCTCCTTCTGGCCGGCCTGGTTGCCCTGGCCCGATGCTCGCGACGACCCGGGTTTCTTGGAGTCCTCGGGGTCTTTCTTCCCATCGCCCTTGCTGTTATCGCCTTCCTTGCCGGGCTTGCCCGCGCTGCCCTCACCCTTGCCGCCCTTGCCATCCTTATCTTTATCTTCACCGGTGATGAGGCCATCGCCGCCCGGCTTGAAGTAGCTGCCGCCGAGCGCGGGCAGCGAACCGTTGGAGGTGTACTTCCAGACGATGTCGGCCGGCTTGGCATCCTTTTTTCCAGCAGGTGCTTTTTCGCTGAACTTGTCGAGCTCTTTCAGAGACTTTTCCAGGCCCTCACTTGGCTTTTCCTTTGTATCGCCTGAGCCCAGCGGCGTCTTGTAGTAGCCGGGCTGCACGGCTGGCGGCGACACGGGGACTGTGGCGGGCACGCTCGGGCCCGGCGGCAGGGCCGGCGGAATGTTGACCACCTTCGGAAACGGACTGCGGTAGCGTGTCCCAGTAATCGACAGCACTGTCTTGCCGCCGTCGGGGATCTGCTGATTTTTGAGGATCAGGCTCAACGAGTCGTCGTGCAGCTTCTTCGCCAACTCCGCGGCGTCCAGCGGGCGATTGTCGAAATGCGGCACAGACTTGCCGTCTTTGTCCTTGGTTGGATCGGCTTTCAGTTTGCTTCCAGCCTTGCTCCCGGCTTCCGCTGCCTTGTCGCTGGACTCTTTCGACTTCCCCACGTCGTCATAAGTTCTCGTGTACTCTTGCTGCCAGTACGACCTGTAATGCAATTCACCGGTGGGCGATTCCTTTCGCTCGCCATTCGTTTGAGGCGGCAGATCCTCCCGGAAGAAATTGGCCGCGACGGCGGTCCCCGGGACGCGCAGGCTCTCTTCCTCCATCATGCTGATGGCCCCGGCGCCGATGAAGGCGAGCAGGATGGTGGCGGCGGCGGCGAGGATGATCTTGGCCTTGTGCGTCAGCGGCGCCATGGGTCGCCAGCCATGCCGTTGCGGCACACCCTCAGGCAACGCGCGGATATTGTCGTCCTCCAGCGCGGGCGCCGGCTTGGCGTCAGCGAACAGTTCCGACAGTTTCCGGCTCAGCGACCAACCCTTGGCAACATCGGCAGCGCAGGTCGTGCATTCACCCACGTGCTTGTCCAGGCGTTCTCCCTCTGCAGGATCAAGCCCGCCCGCCAGGTACGCGCCCAGGTTCTCTTGCGTCCACACGTGTTCCGACATGACTTTCTCTCCGATATCTGGATCAACCGCTTGCGGTTTCGCGCGGATGCCGGTGCGCGAAACCGCAAGCGGTTGAATCAGTCATTGCAACTTCCCGTTCAGTCCCTCGAGTCGCGTGCGCAGCAATTTAAGCCCGCGGTTCAGCAGGCCGCGCAGGGAGCCGTTGGATAGTCCCAGCTGAGTCTCGATCGTTTCGTAGTCGGCTTCGAGGATGTACCGCAGGGTCAACGGCAGGCGATATTCCTCGGGAAGGGAGCGCAGGACGGCGAGCACCTGCCCGCGCGTCTCGGCCTGTTCGGAAACCTGCTCGGGCGACGGCGAAGGACATGTCACCCTGGTCAAGGCGTCGCAACCGGCGCGTGGCGGCGGCGTGCGTTTCAGCCGTGCTTGCCGGCGAACCGCCTCGGCCAGAACGTTCTGCGCGATGGTCAACAGCCAGCCGCGCAGACTGCCCGGGTCCTTCAGCTTGCTCAGCCCCCGAAAGGCCAGCAGCCAGGTCTCCTGGAGCAGATCCTCCGCCCAGTGCCGGTCGCCCGTCTCGAGATACAGTCGGGCGTAAACGAGACGGGACGTACGGCGGACGAGCTCCTCAAACGCCAGCCGGTCGCCGGCTTGGGCCTGCCGGACCAGGTCCGTGTCGCCGTTGGTCATTGGCCCTCCCGAATAGAGACGGTGGTTCGGCTCGGGAGTGCGCGAGAAATGTGGAATTGAGTGGTTAGCCGCTTATTAGTTTTCAGTTTTCAGTGTTCAGTGTTCAGCGAAGACGCTGGACTGGAACTGAACACTGAAAACTGAAAACCGGCTAGTTGCAGCCTGCCTGGGCGATGTTCACGATCGCGCCGTGGTTGATGATGATGATTGTGTACTCTTGTTCTTCCGTCGGCGTCCAGCGGCACACGCACAGGTCGGAGCCGCCGCCTTTGTCCGCTCCCGGGTCCACATCCCTGGCCACGATCTTGCCATTAGAGTCCTTGACAATCACGTCCAGGTCGGAGTCGCCGTCGCCGCCGAGGAAGAACTCGGCCAGCGCGTTGGCCTTGAAGGTGATCTTCAGGACGTGGGTGCCGGGAGTCTTGCCCTCGGCAGCCGCCACGGTGATCGCCGGGAAGCACTTGCAGGCGCCGGTCTTCTTGTGCGTCCAGCGTAACCGGTCACGGGTCGATATAGCTCGGAATCGTGGTTTCGGGTACTGTTGCGGTTGGCATGGATGCTCCACCGACAGTATCGGCAGAAGTGTT
>VGYC01000018.1 GCA_016873095.1 Planctomycetota bacterium
CACCCCGCGGCCCCGCGCCTGCCCCCCCCCCGCCGGCCCAGCAACGCAACTGGCTCCGTTTTTTCGTTTTTTTGTCGTTCACCGATAGAACTGTCCCCATCCGCTTCAACCACCTTCACCGAGAAGGCCCCCGCGTGGTTCCATGCCGCACGCTCCGAGGGACGAATGTCAACGACCGAACCTTTCGCCAGCGCTCGCTCACCCCGCTTGCCACGGCAGATCGCCTACATCATCGGCAACGAAGGCTGCGAGCGCTTCTCGTTTTACGGGATGCGCAACATCCTGACACAGTTTCTCGTCTCGTCCTCGCGACTGTTCACGGCAACGGCGACAGTGTCGAAGGCGGAGCGCGAGGGGGCTGCCAAGGAGATCTTTCACACCTTCGTCCTGGGAGTCTACTTCTTTCCACTCCTGGGCGGCTGGCTGGCCGACCGCCTGCTGGGGAAGTATCGCACCATCCTTTATCTCAGCCTGGTCTACTGTGCCGGTCATGCGTGCCTGGCCTTGTTCGACGACGACCGCGCTGGATTTTTCACCGGGTTGTTTCTCATTGCGCTCGGCTCAGGTGGCATCAAACCATGTGTCTCGGCGTTCGTGGGCGACCAGCTCGACCAGTCCAACAAGTCGCTCGGCAAGGTGGTCTTCGACGCCTTTTACTGGATCATCAACTTCGGCTCTTTTTTTGCCACGTTGCTGATGCCGCTGTTCCTGCGACTGTTCGGTCCGGCAGTCGCTTTCGGCATTCCCGGCATCTTGATGTTTGCAGCTACCGTGATTTTCTGGATGGGACGCCGGCACTACGTCTGCGAGCCGCCGACACCGCCGCATCCCGACTCCTTCATTCGCGTGGCCCGAAGCGCGCTGCTGTCGCGCAAGGCGAACGGCGGTCGACCGGGGCTGGTGCTGGCCGGCGTGGGCGGCGTCGTGGCACTCGTGTGCCTTGTTTTCGGTTTCATTGACCTCGGACGCATGCTGCTGTTCGGTGCCGAGCCAGTGCTCGGCGTGAGCCAGTGGTGGTGCCTGGCATTGGTGGCAGCCATCACCTTCGCCGGTGGGGGCGTCTGGATGCAACTGGACCAGGCACGGTCGGCTCATCCCGACGACGCGGTCGATGGCATGCGCAACGTGCTCCGCATCCTGGTGTTGTTCTTCCTCGTGACTCCGTTCTGGTCATTGTTCGATCAGAAGGCCTCGACGTGGGTGCTGCAGGCCGCCGCGCTGACCAGGCCGAGCTGGTGCGAGCCGTCGCAGATGCAGGCGCTCAATCCGCTGCTTGTGATGTTGCTCATTCCTTTCAACAACATGGTGCTGTATCCGATGCTGCGACAGGTGGGCATCGAGCCAACGGCGCTACGCCGCATGGGCGCCGGCATCGCCTTCGCCGGGTTATCGTGGGTCGCCATCGGGGCGATGCAGCTCGCGCTCGAGGCCGGCGTGCCGCTGTCCATCACCTGGCAAGTCTTGCCGTACGCGATCTTGACGCTCGGCGAAGTGCTGGTCTCGGCAACGGGGCTGGAGTTTGCCTACAGCCAGGCGCCGGCGTCCATGAAGAGCGCCATCATGGCCTTCTGGAGCCTGTCAGTGACCGTGGGCAACCTGTGGGTGCTGCTTGTCAATGCCGCAGTCCGCAACGAAGCCGTGACTGCGACAATCACACAGGCTGGTTGCGGCCTGGTGAGCCTGCAGATGTTCTTCTTCGCCGTTTTTGCCCTGGTAGCGGCGCTGGCTTTCGGGCTGTATGCGTCGCGGTACACGCTGGCGGACTACTATCGCCAGATGGAATAGACGCGGGAATACCGAGCAATCGTGGTAGCTGCATACACGGGGGCGCTTTAGCCGAGGCGCTTGTCGAGCCAGTGCACTTGGGTGCGCCGCTGCCGGACATGCCGTTATTCCTTAGCCTGGAAGTTTACATAGACGTGCCGGAATGATTCCGCGCCGGTTTTTGCGACCTGCATCGGGGGCGGTATCGAGCACGCATCACGCCTTGAACTGCGGCTGGAAGAACTCGATGGCCGCCTTCAGCTGCGCCTCGATATCCTGGGTCAACTTGCGTTCCTTGAGGAGCAGGTTGCGGACCTCAGGTTTTTGCTCACGCATGAAGCGGAGGAATTGCTCTTCCCAGGTTGCGACTTGCTTCAGCGGCACCTTGTCGAGATAACCCTTGGTGCCGGCGTAGATCATCATGACCTGATCGACGACGTGCATTGGCTTGAACTGCGGCTGCTTCAAGATTTCGACCATTCGGTAGCCGCGGTCGAGTTGTGATTGCGTGGCCTTGTCGAGCTCGGTGCCGAGCTGGGCGAAGGCCTCGAGCTCGCGGAAGGCGGCGAGGTCGAGGCGCAAGCTGCCGGCGATGGACTTCATGGCCGGGATCTGTGCCTTGCCGCCCACGCGCGACACGCTGATGCCCACGTCCACGGCGGGACGGACGCCGGCGAAGAACAGGTCCGGCTGGAGGTAGATCTGCCCATCCGTGATGGAGATCACGTTGGTGGGAATGTACGCCGACACCTCGCCTTCGAGCGTTTCGATGATTGGCAAGGCGGTCAGCGAGCCGCCGGTGCCGGCGACCTTGGCGATCTTGTGGCCGGGGTGCTTGGGCAACTCGTGCTTCTGGGCGTGCTCGCGATCAAGCGGCCCGACATAAACGACCGGCGTGTTATCGGGGTTGCGGACCACCGACCAATCATCGGTGACCTTGGCATCGTCGGCATCATTGGGGACGATGACCCAGCGCTCGGCCAGCTTGGCGGAGCGCTCAAGCAAGCGCGAGTGGCAGTAGAAGATGTCGCCAGGATACGCCTCGCGCCCCGGCGGTCGGCGGAGAAGCAGCGACAGCTGGCGATACGCGGCGGCCTGCTTCGACAGGTCGTCGTAAACGCACAGCGTGTCCCGGCCTTGCTCATACATGTAGTACTCGGCCATGGCGCAGCCGGCGTAAGGGGCGATGTACTGCAGCGGCGCCGGGTCGGCGGACGAAGCAACCACAACGATCGAGTAATCCATGGCGTTGTTGGATCGCAGCGCCTCGACGAGACCGGCAACCGTGGATTCCTTCTGTCCGACGGCCACGTACACGCAGATGACGTTTTCCTCACGCTGGTTGATGATGGCGTCGATGGCGATGGCCGTCTTGCCGGTCTTGCGGTCGCCGATGATGAGCTCGCGCTGGCCACGGCCGATGGGCGTCATCGAGTCGATAGCCTTGAGGCCAGTCTGCAATGGCTGATTGACGGGTTGACGGCCGGCAACGCCGGGCGCGACCGTCTCCACCGGACGCGTGAGGTTGGTGACAACCGGACCCTTGGCGTCCAGCGGATTGCCGAGCGGATCGACGACGCGGCCGATGAGGGCGTCGCCGACCGGCACCTGCAGCAACGCGCCGGTGGTACGGACTTCGTCCCCCTCGGCGATCTCGAGGTACTCGCCAAGGATGATGACGCCGACGGAGTTTTCTTCGAGGTTCAACGCCACGCCGCGCACGCCGGTGCGGACGAACTCGACCATCTCGCCCGCCATCACGCCGGACAGGCCATAGATGCGGGCAATGCCGTCGCCCACTTCCAGGACGCGGCCCACCTCGCTGGTGTCCATCTTTGAGCGGTAGCGCTCAATTTCCGTTTGCAGAACAGAAACGATCTCGTCGGCCTTGAATCTCATGACTGCTTCTCGCAATGATCTGTTGGCGAATCGATTCCAGCTGGGTGCGGACTGAGGCGTCATACTGCCAGTCGCCGATGCGGACGCGCAACCCGCCCAGGAGGGCCGGCTCGATGTGCGTTTCCAGAATCGGCTCCACGTGGAAAACGGTGCGCAGCTCGTCGCGCAGCCGGCTGACCTGGTCTTCGGGCAAGGCCGCCGCCGTCTGCACCTGAACGCGAACTCGACCGGAACGCGTGTCGTGCAAGTCACGGATGGCGTGTCGGACGGCCCGGAGCAGGTCTAGGCGTTCATGGTCGTTGAGCACCTGGAGGAAGTTGTAGACGATCTCGCTGGCCCGGCTGGCAAAGACCTGCTCCAGGATCTCGGCCCGCGCCTTGCGGCCCATGGCGGCGCCGGAGAGCAGGACCTCGAAAGCGGGGTTGGCCGACAGCACGTCATTCACCAGCGAATCCAGCTCCTCCAGCACGAAATCGACTTGTCCCTGCTTCTCGGCGGCGTTGAGCAGAGCTTCTGCGTAAACGTGAGCGATCCGCTGGGCGCTCATGTCGGCCACGTGCTCTTGTTGTTCGGTCGGTTCGCTCATGAAACAAGGTTTCAGTTTTCAGTGTTCAGTTTTCAGTACGTCGAGGCCCGCCTTCTTCGGCCGGGTGGCACGCCCTGAGGTAATCCGAGGGCGTGCCGGCAGACCTTGAATGGCGTGCCCAATTCGTTGCGTTGCCACCCCCCTCTCGGCATCCAGGCAATGCATCTTTCCCTTGACGATTATCGCTATTAGTTCTTTTCCGGCAATCGCTTGCGTCGAAGCATGGGTGTGGCCGTCGGATTCGTTGCGGGGGCCGTGAGGGGGGGCCAACGCAACGAATCCGCTGTCAGCGCTTGGCCTCCTTAATCTCCGTCAGCGCTAGATCGACTAGCCGGCGGTGGTCGTCTTCGGTAAGGGACCGCTGGATGGCCTTGGCGGAGATCAGCGTGGCGAGTTGAGCAGCATGCTGGGTCAACTCTTGCAAGGCTTGCTCCAGACCAACTTCCAGCTCGCGCCGGGTACGTTGTTTCTCGGCCTGGATCTCGGCCACGGCCTGTGAGCGCATCTGCTCGACCAGCGCCTGCCCATCGCGGCGCGCCTCGTCCATCATCTTGGGAATCTGTTCGTAGGCCTTGGCCATTTCCGCCTTAAACTCGGCCCGGATGCGCTCTGTCTCGGCACGGGCCAGCTTGGCTTCCTCAACCGATGCCCGGATGTTGTCCTCGCGCTTCTTGAGGCCATCGAGCATCGGACCCCAGGCAGCTTTCTTGAGGATGATGAATAGCAACACGAAGACCACGACCGTCCACAGTCCCAGGTCCCAGGAGATCAGGTCTGGAGTTGACCGGGCTGGCTCCAGGAAATGCACGTGCCCTTCGCGGACCAGCGCCGCGACTTCTTCCTTGTCCGCTGGCTTGGCAAAATCGAAAGTCTTGAGATGTTCCTTGCCGTCCTTGCCGGTGTATTCGACAGTGAACTTGGTGCTCTTTTCACCGGCGGCGCGCACCGGCGCGGCCAAGCTCAGGCCAGCAAGTACAGCGAAACAGACAGAAACTCGGTACGGCCGCATGGGAAGTCTCTCCTATCCCGAAACTGGCTGCGGGCTTCCGAGGTCGTGCGGACCTCGGAAGCGGTCACACGGGGATAGTCTAGCCGCCCACGCCGATGGCCATGAGGATGCACACGATGAGGCTGAAGAAGGTTGCACCTTCGAGCAGGGCGGCGATGATCAGCATGGCGGTCTGCACCTTGTCGGCGGTTTCCGGCTGTCGGGCCATGCTCTCGAGGGCGGCCGCGCCGATCTTGCCAAAGCCGAGGGCGGCGCCGATCAACGTCAGGCCCGCGCCCAGACCGGCGGCGATGTGCCGGCCGTAAAAGGGCGCGCCTTCCTTCGCTTGCGCCAGGGCTGGATCAGCCGTCAACAGCACCAGCAAGACTGCCACGCTCGCCAAACCGATCGTTCTCAAGGAAATCATGGATCTGCCTTCTCCCTACTCGAAACCTCTTAAGACACTCATGCCACCGTTCAACCAGCCGCCTCAATGATGTTGCTCAATGCTGCGGATGCAAGGCTGAACCCAAAAACAACGCCGTCAAAAAGGCGAATATGAAAGCTTGCAGGAATGCCACGAACAGCTCCAGCAAACTCAACGCCGTCACGCCCACCACGCTGGCCACCGTGATCGGCCAGAACAGAAACCAGCTCTGATCCTTCACCATGACGATGAACAGCAAGATCACGGCCAGCACGGTGTGGCCGGCGAACATGTTGGCGAACAACCGCACCGCCAGCACGAACGCCTTGATGAAGTTGCCGATCACTTCGATGACCACGATCATGGGGATCAGGATATAGCCCATCCCAAATGGCACATCGATGTGCGGAACATAGGATTTCAGATAGTGAGCCGGCCCCATTTCGGCAACCGCGCTGCCGTGAATGGCGAAGAAGGCGATCAGCGCCAGCGCCCCCGTCACCGAAATGCTGGCCGTCGGCGAACCCATGAACGGGATCATGCCAAGCAGGTTGCAGAACAGGATGAACAGAAAGAGCGTCCACAGGAACGGCACGTAACGGTCGGCATCATGACCGATGTACGGCTTGGCGACCTTGTCGCGAATGAAGCTGAGGATTCCCTCGAAGGCGTTCCAGAAGACGCCGCTGGGCGGCTCCCCCGAACTGGCCCGTCGTGCCAGCGGAATGAAGATCGCCAGGATCAGCCCCGCCGCCAGCAGCATCAGGATCTTGTACTTGGTCAGACCGAATGGCAGGTGAACGTGCATGTGCAGGTTGTGGAAGAGGTGCCACTCGAAGCTGTCGAGGACATGGTCGAAAGGATTGAGCGCGGCCAACATCTCTTGCCAGTCTCCTGCTTGATCCGGGCCTCTTGCTCCCGGTTTGCCAACAGCTCTCTCGTCATGGAAAAGAATTCCATCGACGCTGCGAAACTCTTGCGAATTCCGCTCACGGCGTGGGGCGCCCCCGACTTTTCACCAGCAACGTGGTTTCGAGTCCCAGAGTAAAGATATAGAAAACCATCAACCAAATCCAAAAAGTCCAGTCGAACCAGTCGGGAAGCAAGCGCGTCAGGCCGAAGCCGCCGCCAAGAACGAACATCATGCGCAGGCCCGTGCCACCGACCAGCGACAGCAGTCGCGCCTCCATGCTGGTGCCGGCGCGCTGCGACCAGATCAGCGTGGCCAGCGCCGGCAGCAGACACAGCCCGGCTGCGGCAGCGCTCTCGTATATCGCCGCCTCACCCTGGGCGAAGCGGGCCGGGACGACTGCGATTCCCCACAGAAGCAATACGCCCCCCGCGAGGTAGGCCGCCTGCCTGACCAGATCGTGCCCGGGCTTACTCGTCACGCTTGTTCAGTTGCTTCATGATGGCGATCAGGTGGTACAGGCCGCCGACAAGTCCAAGGATCGTGCCGACGATCAGGGCCCAAGGCGTCCAGTCGAGATACAGATCCAGGAGCAGGCCGAGCACGGCAGGCATGACCATTTCCGTACCGACCTGCGCCATGGCCATGTACAGGCCAAGGCGTCGCGCGTCTTTGGGATCTTGTGCCATCGCGTATTTTCCGAGAGGGGATGCGAAAGTCAACCCTGCTGGACTGCCTTGGCGGCCCTTCCGGAGCCGCCCCGACAACAGCCTCAACCTGAGGAGGTATTGCCGTCAGTGCGGTCGCGGCGCTGTCCGCAGTGGGGCTTCGCACTCCGCAAGCTCCGTTTTAGTGTTGACATCCAAATGTAAATCTATGTATTATCCGTAAGGAGAAGCGGATTGCTTTTTCCCGGCAAGACCCTTACAGCGATAACAGCCCCATCAAGAGACAATCGCGTGCCAACGTCACGGTCCTTGATTTGAAGCGAAAACGACAGCCATTGCTGAAAATGGTTGTCTTTTTTTGTTGGTTTTGCCTCCTGCCATTTGACGTAACTGCCAAGTATTCAAGCTCTTGGGGATGGATCTCCGGAGATTTCCAGCCAAGGATGCACCCAAACCCTTACTGCAGTGCCCGTGGGGGCCTGAAGCCCTGGGCCATGGAGTGGTTACGCCAATGAGTCGCGACAAGTTTCAGGGCCTTTCCAAGAAGGAACTCGCGGAACTCGCAAGACAGAAGGGAATCGCCGACGCCGCCAACATGCCCAAGGATCAGCTGCTCAAGGCTCTCAACGGCGCGCCGAACGGCAAGGTAGCGAAAAAGAAGGCTGCCGGTCCCGCCAAGGTTGCCAAGGGCGCCAAGGTCGCGGCCAAATCGCCCTCCAGGTCCCCGGCCAAATCCCCTGCTCGCGTCCGTCCGCAACTGACCGCGGCCCGAAACACCAATGGCAGCGCTTCCGCCGAGGAGCAGGTTGAAAACAGTAAGTACGACGTCGGCATTCCCACCAAGGACCTGTCCGCTCGCGTTCCAAAGGATCTGCCCGCCGGATACGGCAAGGATCGTATCGTCGTCATGGTTCGCGACCCCTACTGGCTGCACGCGTACTGGGAATTGACCCATACGGCCGTGCAACGGGCCGAGGCCGCCCTGGGACAGGAATGGCACGGCGCCAAGCCGATCCTGCGCGTTCTCGATGTCGGCAGCCACGACACCACCAGCCATACCGAATCTGTCGTCAAGGACATCGATATCCACGGCGGCGTCAGCAACTGGTATCTGGACGTATCCGATCCGCCGCGCTCGTTCCGCGTGGACATCGGCTATCTCGCGAAGAACGGACAATTCTATGTCCTGGCCCGCTCCAATGTCGTGTCCACGCCGCGCGCCGGCGTGAGCGACGTCATCGACGAGAACTGGGCCGACATCGACGCCAAGAAGGCCGACCGGATCTATGCCATGTCCGGCGGCTTCGACCCCTCCGCCAGCAGCCTGGAACTCAAGCAGCTTTTCGAGGAGCGGTTGCGCCGGCCGATGGGCTCTCCCGCCGTCACCAGCTTCGGCTCTGGCGCCCTGATGTACGGCAAGCAACGCAAGTTCTGGTTCCAGCTGGACGCCGAACTCATCGTTTACGGCGCCACCGAGCCAAGCGCCCGTGTGACGCTGCAGGGTGAGCCGGTCAAGCTGCGGCCGGACGGTACCTTCACGATGCGTTTCAGCCTGCCCGACAGCCGGCAGATCATCCCCGCCGTTGCCGCCTCGGCAGACGGCATCGAGGAACGCACCATCGTTCTCGCCGTCGAGCGCAACACCAAGCAACTCGAACCACTCATCCACGAGAGCGAGTGATTTGCTTGTTCGGTGGCAAGAGCGGCGGTTTCGCGCTGATTCCTTGCCCGCTTTGCCCTGTTTATTCAAGCTGCCTGATTTCCTCGTCGATCCGATTACGGCGTTCGATCATGGACTCCGTGTCAGCATGCTGCGCCCAGCGCGAGCGCGGCGCAATCTCATTCAGCCGGTCCTGCACCTCGTCGCGCTCCCGGTACAGGCGCACACGCTCATCGTGCGTGCTGCGTGTGGAATCGCAAGCGGGCATGACCGCGGCCAGACCGGCCAGGGCACACAGGCGAAAAAATGACATCATTCCCTCCTCGGTTGCCGACCGCGAGATAACGAAGTGACCACGACCTCGCAAGGCGAAAGCCCTGGTCGGAACTGGTATAATGTCCGTGGTCATGGGATACGGCAGGATTTGGACGCCATGAACGCTCTCGAAAGGCCCAGAGCTCGACATCTCTTGCTTCACGGCGTCGACTGGCGCACGTACAGCCGGCTGCTGCGCATCTTCGCCGAGCGTCCGTCGATCCGGCTCACCTACGACCGGGGGACCCTGGAGATGATGGCCCCGCTGCATGCGCACGAAAGCGATGGCCGATTTCTCGGCCGGTTGGCCGTCACCGCCACCGAGGAATTGGGATTGCCCGTGAAGGCGGGCGGCTCGACCACCTTTCGTCGCAAGAAACATGCCCGGGGGCTTGAACCGGACGATTGTCTGTGGATTGCCAGCGAACCGATGGTGCGCGGCAAGCGGCACATCGATCTGCGCGTCGATCCGCCGCCGGACCTTGCTATCGAGGTGGACGTGGCCAGCAGTTCGCTGGACCGCATGAGTATCTACGCCGTATTGAAGGTGCCGGAAGTCTGGCGATTGGACGCTCTTGGGTTGAAATTCTTCATCCTCGACACCAGCGGTGAATATGTCGAGGCCGCGCATAGCCTGGCGTTTCCGTGCATTGCCGCAGCGGATCTTCTGAACCACTTGCAACTTCGCAATCGGCTGGATGAGAACGCCGTGATCCGCCAGTTTCGCGAGTGGCTTCGCGAACATCTCGAGCCGCGCGATCCAACCACACCGGAATCAGCTCCGGCGTGAATGCACAATCAGTTCAATGGCAAGACTTGTCAGCGATCGGTGGCGTATCTACCCGGCAGGTCCGCAGCCATGTCTCAGGCCATGGTCGAGCGGAGAGCTTCGACTTGATGGTCCGTCAGGGGCTGCACGAAGGCAGCGCCGACGATCAGCGCATCATTTTCGCCTGCCTTGACCCACCGCACCAGCACCAGTTCGCTGGGGGCGCTGCGGCCGAGCGTGATCTGCAGAACGGAGTTCACGGCGACGGGCCGCGACGTTTGCAGGCGAATGCCGGTCGAAGAAATGTCGAGGACCGTGGCTTGCCAGCGACCGCGCATGTTCTGGTGGAAGGGTACAAAGGTGGCCGTCAGGTCCACGGCGAAGCGAACGCTGGCGCGGCGTTCGCGGCCCTTGACGTTCGTGCCGGTGGTGCCGCGGGCGCTTCGGAACATTTCCTCTTCGATGGAATTGCTTGCCGGACAAGGTCTGCTCTCGCGCAAGACTTTGATGAATTCATCGCAATTGTCCGGCCGCTCGGTGCGTGTCGGCGACAGGCAACGATTGACCAGTTGATCGATTGCTGGGTCGAGCGTCGGCAGCAACAGCCGCAAGGGCACGTACTGCTTGAGAAGCTTGCGTTGCATGATCTGCAAGTGGCCGCCATTGCCGAAAGGGAATTTCCCGGTCAAGGTCGTGTACATGGTTGCGGCCAGAGAGTAGAGATCGCAGCGGCAATCGACCTTGCCGGCGTCCTCGAATTGCTCCGGAGCGCCGAATTCCACCGTGCCCATGCTGCGCTTCGAGAGCGTGCGTCGCTTGTCGGCCGTCAGATCCTTGAGCAGACCGAAATCGCCCAGTTTTGCGTTGTTCTTGCCATCCAGAAAGATATTGCTCGGCTTGATGTCGCGATGCAGAAGTTGATGGCCATGCAGGTGTCGCAGTCCGCGCGCGACCTGGAGGAAAAGCGGGATTGCTTGCTCCGCGGCGATGGCGCCGTCGTTCTTGAGACGCTGTTCGAGGTTTTGACCCGGCACGTATTCCATCACGATGTAGGGCGCTTCGTTCACGTCGCGAATGGCGAGCGCGCCGACAAGATTGGGATGGTGCAGCTTGCAGATGGCCGTGAACTCGCGGTGGAAGCGTTCCAGGGCCCCCGGCTCCAGCCCCATGAAACGCCGCCCTGCCTTGACGGCGACCACTTCGCCCGTCCGCGAGTGCCGCGCCTTGTACACGGTCGCGGCAGCACCGCGGCCTATGGTCTGGGTCACCTCGTAAAGCCCGAACGATCTGGGCGTTTCGCAGAGAGCGTCCATAATTCACTTCACCGGAGCTTTTTAGTAGCGGTACTCGCCGACGAGCAAAGTTACGTCACCTACCTGGCAAAGTCAAACAGTGCTGCGAGGAGAGAGTCGCGTCGTCCGGCAGTTGCGCCGGCAATGGCCCGGAACCACGCGATCCAGAGGCACCTGTGACCTCAAGCCGTGATACAATGACTCGCGATGAACCGCCGTGACTTCTTCCTTCCGCGACATCTCCTCCGTGCCGCCGGCCAGATCAGCGGCCTGGTGGATGCCCTCGCGCGGCCGTTGGAACTGCAGGCGCCCGTCGATCCGGAGGCGTCGCTGCTGCGCTTCTCTCGCCCTGCGATGGCGACTACCTTCGAGATCCTCGTGCCCTTCGACATGCCCAACGCCGCGGCGATGGCGACGCGGGCTCTGGATATCATTGATCAGCTCGAATGCCAGATGACGGTCTATCAACCGGAAAGTGAAGTCAGCCGTATCAACGACACGGCGAGTCTTGGACCTGTGCCGGTCGAGCCGGAGCTATTTTCTCTCTTCGAGCGGGCGGTGGAGCTGACCCGGCAAACGGCGGGGGCCTTCGATATCTTTGCGGGGGCGCTGAGCAAGGCGTGGGGCTTTTTTCGCCGGCAGGGGCAGGTTCCAGAGCCGGATGCGCTCATCGAAGTCATGGAGTGCGTCGGCATGCGCCATGTCGCGCTGGACGACAACGGGAAGACGATCTGCTTCAGTCGTCCTGGGGTGGAGATCAACCTTGGCAGCATCGGCAAGGGCCACGCTCTGGACCGAGCCGCGGCGATCTTCAGACGCGAGCGTGAGCCGCGCTCTCCCGAGTTGGTTCCGCCTCCGCTGGCGGCGTTGCTCCACGGCGGACATAGCAGCGTGCTGGCGCTGGGTTCGCAGCCGGGGCGACGTGATGGCTGGCCGGTCGGGATCCGGCACCCGGAACGAGGCGGCGAACGGCTGCTGATCTTGAACTTGCGCGACCGCGCGCTGGGGACTTCGGCAGCCACCTATCAGCATCTGCAATACAATGGCCGCAGGCTGGGACACATCCTCGATCCGCGCACGGGATGGCCAGCCGAGGGCGTGCTCAGCGCCTCCGCCACCGCGCCCACCGCCGCGGAGGCCGATGCTCTGGCGACAGCGTTCTTCATCCTTGGCGCCGACGGGACGCGCGAGTACTGCGAATGCCATCCGGAAATCGGCGCCGTGCTGATGCTGGAAGGCGAATCCTGCCCTCTGCTACTTGGCCGAGCCCGCGACGAACTACCACCCGCTTGAAGCAACATCATGTTCCTGCTCATCCTTACCTTCCTGCTAATCCCTGCCTTGATCCTCATCTGGGTGTCCCTCGACCTCACGCGCAAGAACGACGCTGAGACGGCCTCGGGCTGGAATCTGGGCACGCGCTACTTTCTGGTGCTCCTCCGGCTAGCCATCGGCTGGCATTTTCTGGTCGAAGGGCTGGACAAGGTCGGCAGCGCCACCTGGAGCAGCGAAGTCTATCTGCGCGAGGCAACGGGGCCGCTGGCGCCGTTGTTTCGCAACCTGGCCGGTGATCCGCTGGTGGATCGGCTGAGCGTGGGTCCGGACCGGTCCTTTCCGCCGCAGCTTGGCATCGACTGGGACAATTATCTCGCCGCCTTCACGGCGCAATTTGAGCTGGATGAGGCACAGCAAAAACTGGCTGCGACCAGTATGGAGCAAGCCCGCTCCAAGACACTGACCTGGCTGACGACCGACAAGCAGATGGTCGCCAGACCGCTGGCGCAGGGCATGACGATCGCGGCGGCCATGACGGTGCCGGAACGTATCGACGATCTCAAGAACAAAGAGGCCCTCGCCGAGGCCATCGAATTGAACGAACGGCCGACCTTCGGCAGCCCCGCGCTGCCTCGCCTCAAGGAAGCCAGGGCCGAGGCGCGGCGCATCCGCACCGAGATGAAGTCCGACCTCGACAAGCAGACGGCGGCCATGAAGAAGTCGCTGTGGGACCTGCTCACCGCCGAGCAAAAGAAGGACGACGCCAGGCCGCCCGAAAATGTGCGGCGCTCCTTTTTTCAGTGGACGATGCGCGAGTGGACCGACAACAGCGTTCGCTACGGCCTGGTTGCCGTCGGCGCCTGTCTGCTTGTCGGCCTGTTGACGCGGACGGCGTGCGTCGGCGGCGCGATCTTCCTGCTCATGTTCTACCTGGCGATGCCGCCGTTGCCCGGCTGGCCGGACAACCCGCGGGCCGAGGGGCATTACCTGCTCATCAACAAGAACGTCATCGAGATGCTCGCCCTGCTGGCGCTGGCGACGACACGCAGCGGCCGTTGGGCGGGGCTCGATGGTCTGCTACAATTCCTTTGTCCCAGCGTGTGCTGCCCAGGCACGCAGCCGACCGCGGACATCCGCTCGACCAGCGACAGCAGACTGCCTGAGCCCGTGATCGTCGCGCCTGGCGAGCCGGTGCATACCGGCTTTACCCCTGGCCCTCATCCCAAGGAGATATCGCATGGCCCTTGACATGACCCCGGAGCAGAAGGCGATCGGCCGGGCAAATTTTCAGCGTGCCGTCGGCAAGCTGGCGGAGGCGCCGACCGTCGGCGAAGGCGTGACGCGGCGCCGCTTCATGCAAGGCCTCGTTGCCGCCGGCGCCACCATGCCGGTCGCCGCGGCGGCCTATTTTGGCTACAGCAACTCGGCTTTCACCGGCCGGCCGGTCAAGGCGGCGCTCATCGGCGCCGGCGACGAGGGCGGCGTTCTCGTTGGCGAGCACAACCCCGCCTACCTCGAGTTCGTCGCCTTCTCGGACATCCGTCCGAGCAATTTCCGCGAGCGCATCTTCAAGGCCGAGCCGGCCCCCTCGCCGCGTCGCGGGTTCAATTTTCACTACGGCAACAACGCCAGGGACATCATCCGCCACCACGTCGATTACCGCGAGATCCTCAGCAACCCGGACATCGAAGCCGTGGTCATCGCCCTGCCGTTGCATCTGCACGCCAAGGTGGCCATGGAGGCGATGGATGCCGGCAAGCACGTCCTGTGCGAGAAGCTGATGGCCTGGAACATCACGCAGTGCAAGGCCATGATTCGCAAGGCCGAGGAGACCAACCGCATCCTGTCCATCGGCCATCAGCGCCATTACAGCATGCTTTACGCCCACGCCACCGCGGTCATCAAGTCGGGCGTTCTCGGCGACGTCACGCACATCCGCGCGTTGTGGCATCGCAACAATGCCCGACCGGTGATGGATGGCAATCAGCCGAAGACCGAGCGCATGGGTAACGGCCGGATTCCGGTCTATCGCGATAGCTGGCGCAAGGACGTGACATCCGAGGACAAGGAATTCCTGCGCGGCCGCGATCTGAGACAGTTCGGCTACAAGGACATCAATGAGCTGGTGCGCTGGCGACTCTTCCGCCGCACCGGCGGCGGCCTGATGGCCGAACTCGGCAGCCATCAGCTCGATGCCTGCAGCATCTTCCTGGGCAAGGTCCGGCCCATCGCCGTCACCGCCGTCGGCGGCAAGAATTTTTACCAGGACGAACGCGAGGTCGAGGACAGCGTCTTCTGCACGTTCGAGTTTCCCGCTCCCGGTTACGATGCCAATCGCCCCAACTACGATCGCGACCGCCACGCCTTCAACCAGCGCAAGGTCGTCACGGTCACTTACTCGTCGATCAACACCAACAGCTTTGAGCCATACGGCGAATGCGTGATGGGCTCGGAGGGGACGCTGGTGCTCGAAGGGGAACAGAACGTGATGCTGTGGGGCGGCGGCGGGCGCTCAACGGCAGTCACCGTCACCACGGGAGGCGGCCGTAGGCCCGCGATCGATTCCTCCGCATCGACCGATGGCCCCGGCGAACGGCAGGCGGCGGCCAGCGGGCAAAACGCGCTCGGCCACGGCCCACCCAGCCGCGGCTACAGGGAAGAGATGGAGCACTTCGCCTACTGCATCCGCATGCGCGATCAGGGCATGGAGCGCGACCGCGCCGACCTGAAACCGAGGTGCGGCGGCGAGGCCGCCATGGCTGACGCCATCATCGCCCTCACTGCCAACCAGGCCATCCGCCGCCAGCAGCGCATCGAGTTCCAGAACGCCTGGTTCGACCCGCGCTCCGCCGAGGTGCCGGACAGCGACATGGTGGAGGAGCGGCTGTAAGCGGCTGTAACGACGAGATAGCTCTCGCCGAGCCTGGCTGATTGACCGTGTCGTGGCGCACTGTTAGATTAGCACCATGAAGAAAGGGGTGCCGATTTCTGCTGGCGTGGTGGTGGCGAAAGCTTATTGCGTGGATGAGGTCATGGGACTTCGCGAGCCGCAGTATCTGGATGCGGCCGCACTTTCCGCGGAGATCAATCGCTTTGACATGGCCATCGCCGCCGCCGCCGAGCTGGATGCCATCGTGGCACGCGTCAGCCAGCAGGTCGGCGAGGAAGAGGCGGCCATCTTTCGTTCCCATCGTCTGTTGCTGCGCGATCCGACGCTCATCACCAAAGTCAAATCTGCCATTCTCGAGCGCCTCGTCGATGCCCGAACGGCGCTGCATGAGTTGCTCGACGAGTATGCGGCGTTGTTCGAGAAAATCCACGACGAGTACATTCGTGAGCGGATGGCGGACATTCACGACGTCGTCGGCCGGATCATGGCGCAGCTGGCGCTGCAGGTCACAGGCTGCTGCCTGGAAGCCAACGAGTCGGTCATCATCGTGGCCCATGAAGTCTTGCCGTCGCAGGCTCTGGCCTTTCATCGCCTGAAAGTGGTAGGCATTGCCACGGAGACCGGGGGCAGCACCGGCCACGCCGCCATTCTGGCCCGCTCGCTGGGCATCCCCGCTGTCTCCGGGCTGCGCGGCATCTTGCAGGAAGTGGCCACGGGAGACGTGCTGGCGCTCGATGGCCGCGAGGGACATCTCTATATCAATCCCGGTCCAGAAGTTGAATCCGCTTTTCGCAAGCTCCAGCGCGAGTACGTCGACACGCGCGACCGGCTCATTGAAAATCGCCATCTGGACGCCGTCGCGCCGGACGGAGTCGGTGTCGAGTTGCTGGCCAACGTGAATAGCGCGGCGGA
The DNA here is from genome assembly GCA_016873095.1 of Planctomycetota bacterium. GTDB lineage: Bacteria > Planctomycetota > Planctomycetia > Gemmatales > Gemmataceae > VGYC01. The sequence goes on from VGYC01000018.1 coordinate 16,356, forward strand.
CGCCGCCCTGGCAGTGAGTGCGGGGGCGGTCGGCGTCGGCCTGTTTCGCACGGAATATCTGTTTCTTGCGCATCCGACCATTCCCGACGAAGAGGAACAACTCGCCGCCTATCGCGCCGTCATCGAGGCGGCGCCGAACCGCTGCGTCACCATTCGCACGCTCGACCTGGGGGGTGACAAGCATGTCCCATACTTCGGCAACGAGCGTGAGGCCAATCCCTTCATGGGCTGGCGCAGCATCCGGCTCAGCTCGGCCTATCCGGAGTTTTTCCAGACACAGCTGCGCGCCATCCTTCGCGCCGGCTTGTTTGGCAACGTACAGCTCCTGTTTCCCATGATCAGCACGCTGGAGGAGGTCCGTCGGGTGAAACGGCTGGTCGCCGCCACGCGCGACGCGTTGACGCGCCAGGGCGTCCGCTTTGCTGACGTGCCGCTTGGCATCATGCTCGAAGTGCCGGCGGCGGCGTTCTGCATCGAGGCCTTGCTCCCAGAGGTCGATTTTGTCAGCATCGGTTCCAACGACCTGATCCAGTACATGATGGCCGCCGACCGGGACAATCCACGGGTCGCCCACCTGTGCGAGCCCTTCAGCCCAGCGATCATGAAGCTGTTGCGGCACGTCATCCGGGCTTGCGGGCGGAGTGACAAGCCGGTGACGCTGTGTGGCGAGATGGCGGGCCGCCCGCGCTGCTTCTTGCCCCTGTTCGGCATGGGGCTGCGCCGCTTCAGCATGAGCCCGGGGTTTGTGCCCACGCTGAAGGAGATGGCCCGATCCACCTCGGTGCCGCTGGCAGGGCGCATCGCCCGCCGCGTTCTCAGCCTCAGGACCTCCCGCCAGATCCGCGACTTCCTCAGCCGCCAGGCCCGCCGCATTTGTCCCAACGTCGCCTTGCTGGACACGCGCAAGTAGGCCGGGCTTTCCCGGTGGCACTGGCCGGTGAGTTGCATGCGCGCGTTGACTCCCGGCGACGAATCTGCATCATCATTACCGAGAGCCGAACCATCCACATGAGGCGCAGTCAATGGCAGGTGAGATCTCCTTCTTGACGCTCGATCCTGGTCATTTCCATGCAGCCCTGGTGCAGAAGGAGATGTACCCGGAGGTATCGCCGCGTTCGCGCGTGTTCGCGCCGCTGGGACCGGACTTGCTGGCGCACCTGGAACGCATCGCCGGCTTCAATCGCCGCACGGATCGGCCCACGACCTGGGAGCTGGACATTCATGCCGGTGTCGACTTCGCCCGCCACGCGTTCAGTCAGCCGCCGGGCAGCGTCGTCATCCTGGCCGGCTTCAACGCGCGCAAGATCGATTACATCCGCCAGGCCGTTGCGGCCGGCATGCACGTCCTGGCCGACAAGCCGTGGATCATCAACCCGGCGGACCTGCCGAAGCTGCAAGAGGCGCTGGCGACGGCTGAACGCAGTGGTCTGATCGCTTACGACATCATGACCGAACGTTCCGAGATCACTTCCATCTTGCAGCGTGCGCTGGTGAACGACCCGGACGTCTTCGGCAGCGCCGTCGCCGGCACGCCGGAGGAGCCGGGCGTGTTCATGGATAGCGTGCACTTTCTCAAGAAGCAGGTGGCGGGCCTGCCGCTGCGCCGGCCGGCCTGGTACTTCGACATCAAGCAGCAGGGTGAGGGGCTCAGCGACGTCGGCACGCATCTGGTGGATCTCGCCATGTGGATCGCGCAGCCGGACCAGGCCATCACTGCTGCGCGCGATGTGCGCATCCTCGCCGCCAGACGCTGGCCGACCATCGTGACGCGCGACGACTTCCGCCAGATCACCGGCCAGGCCGATTTCCCCGATTTCCTGAAAAGCCAGCTCGACGGCGACTGCTTACCGTACTTCTGCAACAACCGCGTCACGTACACCTTGTGCGGCATTCACGTCGTGCTCAACGTAGCCTGGGGTCTGGAAGCCGAGCCGGGCGCCGGCGACACGCACATGGCCAGCTTTCGCGGCACGAAGTCGAAGATCGAAATCCGGCAAGGCAAGGACGAAAACTTCAAGTCCGAGCTGTTTGTCATGCCGACAAGCGGCGCCGACCTGCGCGGCGCGCTCGAAAAGCGAATCGCGAGTTGGCAGGCCGTCCATCCTGGCGTGACGCTGGCGACCAGCAAGACGGGCTTTCACGTTGTGGTTCCGGACAGGCTGCGCATCGGCCACGAGGCGCATTTCGCCGCCGTCGTCCGCCGTTTCCTCCGCTACGTCAAAAAGCGAGAGCCGCTGCCGGCGTGGGAGAACCCGAACATGCTCGCCAAGTATCACGTGACAACCAGGGGTGTCGAGCAGGCCAGCACTTCGCAGCCTTGAGCCGGCTTGTGCGCGTCGCTACGATACCTATGCCATGTCAAACGTCGTCATCCAGCCGCCATTGTTTCGCCCGCTTCCCTTGCTGGGCAATCCGCACCTGCAAACGGTGCTGAGCCATTTATTCTCGCGGCGCGGGCTGGGTTTGCCGGCACAGATGACGATCGTGCCGTTGCCGGATGGCGATCGCCTGGCAGTCCATGCAAGCCGCCCGGCGCTGTGGCGGCCGGCTGACGGGACGGTGCTGCTCATCCATGGGCTGGGCGGGTCGCACCGCTCCGCTTACCTGGGCCGGCTGTCGCAGCAGTTTCACGATCATGGTCTGCGCACGCTGCGACTCGACCTGCGCGGCGTCGGCGCCGGCGAAAGGCTTGCCCGCAAGACGTATCACGGCGGCTCATCCGCGGACGTGCGGACGGTGATCGAGCACTTGCAGCAGGAGACACCTGCCGCGCCGCTGGTGGTCGTGGGCATGTCGCTGGGCGGCAACATCGCCCTCAAGCTGGCGGGCGAGGCGGCGAAACGGCCCTTGCCTGGATTTCGGGCCGTGGCGGCCCTGGCCCCGCCCATCGATCTCGTCGGCTGTGCCGGGTTGATCGCTCTCAAGCGCAACCGCATCTACGAGCGGTATTACGTCGGCAATCTCATCAAGCAGGTCCGGCAGCATCGCCGGCATCATGCGGACATGCCCGCGCTGCCGTTTCGCTCGACGATGACGCTGCGCGAGTTCGACGACATGTACACCGCGCCCACATGGGGTTTCGCGGACGGCATGGACTATTATCGGCGCGCGTCGGCATTGCCACTGATCGACAAGATTGCGGTGCCTACGTTCATCCTGGTGTCGCGCGACGATCCATTCATCATCACCCGGCCGTTCGAGGAACTCGGCTCGACGCCGCGGCGCGAGGTGCATGTGGTGAACCACGGCGGACACATGGGCTTCCTCGGCTGGGACGGCGCCGGCGGCATCCGCTGGGCCGAACGGGCCATCGCCAGGTGGGTGATCAAGATGTTCAGGCACAATCCGCGCTAGCTGCAACCGCTTGCGGTTTCGCGCAAGGCATCGCAGGCAACGGAGAACTCCCATGACCAGCGTCCGCGACTTCGGCGCCCGCGGCGATGGCAACACCGACGACACCGCCGCCATCAGCCATGCCAGCCAGCGCGGCGACGGCGTGCTGCTGTTTCCGCCTGGCGACTACGTGATCTCGCGGCCGTTGCATATCGCCCTGCAACAGCATGGCCGGCTCAGCATCCAGGGACACGGGGGCACGGCCCGGCTCATCATGGCGGGCGCTGGGCCGGCGCTGCACCTCGTAGGCAGCCATCGCCGGTCCGCCTTGCCGCGCGACGTGGCCGACGGCGTCTGGCACAGGGAACGCATGCCCACGCTGCGCGACCTGGAAATCGTCGGCCGGCATGCGGAGGCGGACGGCATCCGCATCGACGGGGCCATGCAGCCGACGTTGCAGCAACTGCTCATCCGCCGTTGCCGGCACGGCATCCATCTCACCAGCCGCGACCGCAACGTCGTGATCTCGGATTGTCATATCTATGACAACTCCGGCATCGGCATCTTCCTCGACCGTGTCAACTTGCATCAGATCAACATCCACGGCAACCACATCAGCTACTGTGCCCAGGGGGGCATCCGCATCGCCGGCAGCGAGGTCCGCAACATCCAGATCTGCAGCAACGACATCGAGTACAACCACGACCTGAAGGCGGCCGAATCCGCCGATGTGTTCCTCGACTGCCGGGAAGGCACGGTGCGCGAGGGGACGCTCGCGGGCAACACCATTCAGGCCGTGCAGACCCCCGGCGGCGCCAACGTTCGCTTCGTCGGCGATCGCAAGCACTCCAACGCCGTCGGCCTGTTCGCCATCACCGGCAACCTGATCGGCAGCCAGACGACGGCCATCCATCTGCAAGCGTGCCGCGGCATCGCCCTGTCCGGCAACAGCATCTACAGCGGCTATCACCACGGCCTGATCATCGAGGATTGCGAGCACATCGTCATCGGCGCCAACAGCATCGACCACAACCCGGAGTACCGTGGCCGCTCGACGGACCGCGTCATCATCCGCCGCTCGAACAACATCACCATGACCGGCCTGATCCTGCAGCACACGCGCGAGGCCAGCGCGGAAGTGCCATCCAGCGTGGAGCTGCGTGGGTGCCGCAACGTCAGCATCACGGGCTGCCAGATCATCAATGCGCGGACGCGCGGCGTCGCCATGCACGAGTGCGACACGGTTCGCGTCGCCGACTGCACGATTCGCGGCAAGCCCGCCGACGACGCCTACCGTGCAGCGCTGGCCATCGCTGCGGATAACCGGCATGTGATGATCGTGAATAATTTCCTTGGCCGCGGCTCGGACGGCGAGTTGCGCCTGCCGCGCGAAATCGGCGTACAGGCAGGCAACGTTCTGTTATGAGACGTCGGCAGAGGTTCGTCGCCGTACCTCGGTTGAGAAGCTTCCCAGCGTGCTGCTGAATGCCGAACGCCTGACCCAGAATTGCGACGTCGTCCACATCTTGCGCGCGGCCGGCATGGGAAACTTGGTTGGGCGAGTCTGGTGCGAACGTTTCATGGTCCGGGACGCCAGCCAGACGCCGCACACGAGCAGGACAATGCCCAGAGCAATGATCCAGGAGGTCACGGCGTGGTGGCGGCGCATGAGCTTTCCCGTGAAAAGGATAGGCCACCAGTATCGTCGGCTTTCGGCGCCCACCGCAGCGGTGTGAGAATGGAAATACTCCCGGTGCCGCGGTTTCGGAGGTGGACTTTAACGGTTATGACAACTGTAAGGCCTTGAGGCGCCGGCCGCGTAGGTGGCACATTCACCCCAACCCCACTTGTCGTCATGAACCCGATCGAAATCAGGGATTCCAGCCGGGTAAGAGCGGCAGCGCGGTTGCGATTGGGCAAGATAGGGGTTATGGTTAGGTTGTTGTGGAACTTTCCACAGCAGCGATCGAGGTAGTGGCTGGGCGGCACTCGCGTAGAGTCGCCGTCTCGCGCTGGGAGCCGCTACCTCGATTTTTTCTTGCGCATATTCAGGCCCACGAGCCTCCTGGTTCGTGGGCCTGCTTGCATTTCGGTGGGCGACTTTGCCCGCCTCGCCATGGGCGCCTGTCACGACAGCTGCCGGATCGGCGTGCCGTGGTACAGGATCGGCACGCCGCGGCCGGTGTAGTCGGTAAACTGGTGCTCGGGGTCGATGCACAGATGGCGGTAGATGGTGGCGAGCAAGTCTTGCGGGGTGACGGGGGAGTGCGTGGGATATTCGCCGCGGGCATTGGTGGCGCCGACGACCTGGCCCATGCGCAGGCCGCCGCCGGAGACGAGGGCGCTGTAGGCGTCCGGCCAATGATCGCGGCCGATGGAATTGTCCGGCGGGCCCACGCGCAGCCGCGGCGTGCGGCCAAACTCGCCTACCACCACGATCATGATCTTCCGGTCCAGGCCGCGCGCGTGCACGTCTTCGATGAGTGCAGCCACGCATTGGTCGAAGTACGGCAGGCGGACGCGCATGTACTGGGCGAAGTGTCCGGGCTTCATGGCATTGCCGGGATGGTCGTCCCAGTTGGTGAACATCGGGCCGAACTCCGGCGAGTTGGCGACCAGACTGACGACTGCCGTGCCCGCCTCTGCCAGCCGGCGGGCGAGCAGGCAGCCCTGCCCCCACAGGTTGCGGCCATAGCGATCGCGTAGCCGGGCGCTCTCCTGATTCAGGTCGAAGGCCCGCGCCACGGCCGGACTGGTCAGCACCTGATAGGCCTGTTCGTGGAACTGGTCGAGAGCGCGAGTCTGCTCGGAGCGCTCGCCGTCGCGGCGCAGGGTGTCGAATTGCTGCAAGAGCCGGCGGCGATTGTCGAGACCGTTGGCCGTCATGCCGCGCAGGCTGAGTTGCGTGGGCAAGTTGCCCGGCTGGGCCGCGAAGGCCTGGCACGACGCACCGAGGTAGTTTGGCCGGGTCATATGGAACGGCCCCGGCACGCTGACATACTGCGGCATGGCATCCGGATGCCGCCCACGCAGACGGCTGGCGATCATGCCGAGATCGGGATGCTCGCTGCGCGCCGTCGAGGTCGGATCCAGAACCGTCGGCTCCTTGCCGGTCAGCACGGTGATCGAGCCGTCGTTGTGGATGTTGACCCGATGATGCAGCGAGCGGATGAGGCTGAACTTGTCGGCGACCTGCGCTTGCCGGGGAAGCAACTCGCAGATCGACACGCCCGGCACGCGCGTGGCAATCGGCCGAAAGACGCTGCGCATCTGCTCCGGGCCGTCCGGCTTCAGGTCATAGGTTTCAAGATGGCTGGCGCCGCCCGAGCAGTAGATGATGATGACCGAGGTGTCAGGCGAGGAACGGGCGGCAGCACGGGCCTGCAACACGTCGGACAGGCCCATCCCTCCAAGCGCCAGCGCACCGACACGCAAGAATTCGCGGCGATCCAGCGGGCCGGTGCATCGGCGTTGAGTCATCGCAATGTCTTTCACAGGGCCTGCTCTCCTCACGCAGTGTGGATTGAGGCAAGATAAGGAACATCCATAATCTACCTTCGCCGCAGGCTCTTCGCCACACGAATCGCGTGGCTGGGGATCGAACGGCGAGGAGTCGTGTTGACAGGTGCCGCCCGCCTCGCTATCCCGGCGCGCAAACCTTGAGAAGGTGCAAGGACGGTGCCGTCGGAGGCGCGGAGGCAAGAACTGTGGGAGCACGAGCCATGCAAATCGACGGCGCGCGAGTGGAGGATCGCATTCCCGCGCCACGGTTGGCTGCGTTCTTGCCGAACTTCTTGGTCATCTCACCGCCCAAGACCGGCTCGACCTGGTTGGCCGCCAACCTCAGTTGCCATCCGGAAATCTTCATTCCGGAAATCAAGGAAGTTCATTTCTTCAATCACTACCTGTTCACAAAAAGCTGGGACTGGTACACGGAGTTATTTCGCGGCGGGCTGGGGCTCAAGCGCGGCGAGGCGACGCCCGGCTATTGCAGAATGCCCCCCGAGACGATCCGGCTCATTCACTCGCTGATGCCAAGATTGAAGCTGATCTACCTGCTGCGCGAGCCGATCGGCCGGGCCTGGTCACACGCGCGGCACTGCTGCCGCCATCGACTGACGACCTTCAAGGGCTGCCGGGAGTCGCCGGACCGGGTCACGAACGAAAAGTGGCTCGAGAACCTCGCGCACGACAGTTCTCTGCAGGCCGGCCTGGTCCTGGAGCACCTCAGGTGCTGGCTGGCGTGTTACCCCAAGGAACAGATCCACATCGATTTTTACCCCGCGATCCGGACGCAGCCGACGCAGTTACTCAATCGGATCTTCAAGTTCCTGGGCGTGAGCACGATCGGCGATTTTTCCTTCTTCCCCGTTGCCGAGAAGTTAAATGAAGGCCTGTCGCTCCCCATGCCGCCGCCGCTGCACGAGTTCTTGCGGCGCACGTTTGCGCCCTCGGCACGGGAGCTGGCAGTATTCTTGCGCGCGGAGTATGATCTGTCGTTGCCGGCAACGTGGGAACCGTTGCTGCGGGCGGGCGACGTCGAGGCGCCGGGGACGTTGCCGGTCGGCTGCGTTTCCGGTCCGGCCGTCCAGACAACGATGCCGAATGTGGACTCAGACGCGCCGCCGGTACGGACCAGCATGCGATTCTCCGCATTCGAGAAATCGCGGCTTGTCCTCAAGCACACGCCGCGCACCCGCGAGAAAGACTATCTCGGCTACCACCTGGTCCACTTCAAGGGACAGTTCTTCGGCCTGGCCCATTCGGTCGGCGCCTTCGACCTGCGACGCATGACCGAAAAGGAGATCGTGCGCCTGGAGAGCAGCTGCCTCCTCTTTCGCTCGCCGTCGCTGGAGTGGGTTAAGTTGCAGATCGCGAACCGGCAGCTGGCGCGATGGTACCGCGGCCGGCAGCACAGCGTTTTCCGCGTGCCGCGCTTCCTGCTGCGCCGCCTTGGCGCATTCGCATCGGCCATGGTTGGCAGATTCGGCCGATCGAAAAACTGACTTTCCTTCATGAAAAGCGCCCGGCAGACCTCAGCGCCTGGCCGCAAGCTTGCCGGCCGAGTGCAGGCGATCGGCCAGGTCACGGATCGTGTCGGCCATGAACAGGCGCCCCAGCCATTCTCCCGGAATACCTTGATCGCCATGAAAGGCGCCGGCGAGTTGACCGCAAACCGCCCCGGTGGTGTCGGCATCGTCTCCCAGATTCGCAGCCTGCAGGATGGCCTCGCGAAACGTGTCGGTCCGCCAGAAACACCAGGCCGACGCTTCCAGACAGTGAATGACGTAGCCGGAACCGGAGATGGCGTCCTCGCCTTTTGTCCGATAGTCGCCCGCCGCGATGGCCCGCACCTTCTCGGCCTTGAAGTCTTCTGGATCGTGCCCGAACAGGATCTCGTCCTTGCCGGCGCCGGCCAGCGCCTTGACAAGCATGGCCGCAAGCAACCGCGAGGCCTCAACGCACTCTAGGGCGCCGTGTGTGGTTCGCGCGCTCTCACCAGCCCAGTGCCTGGCCTGGCCCGCATCAGCGTGCCAGAACATTGGCACCGGCGCCAGCCGCATGATGCAGCCATTGCCCGCCGATGTCGGTTCGGTCCGGCCGCTGAACGGGTTGCCGTTCTGCTTGAAGCGCGCCAGGGATCCCCGGATCGTGATGCCAATGTCGAAGCACTTGCCGGTGCTGCTGAGATATCCCTCCTCATGCCAGCGACAGTAGCGCTTCATCTGATCGACGGCATCGAAGCCCTGGCATTCGATCAGACTGGTGGCCAGGCAAAGTGCCATCGAAGTGTCATCGGTCCAGGCGCCAGGCGGCAGTCGAAACGGCCCGCCGCCCACCATGTCGGTCAGCGGCGTGAAACTGCCCCGCGCCCGGAACTCGACCGTCGTGCCCACGGCATCTCCACAGGCAAGGCCGAGAAGGCAACCACGATTGCGATCAGCATGGTCCATGGCAGACTCTTCATTCTTCGGCGACAAGCAGCGTGTGCATCACCAGTCGCGGCACGACTACCACCGTGGCGGTGCCATCGCGGCGTGCTGCCAGCGGCCGGTTGCCTGGCTCCAGATGAAAGGACCGCGGCGTTTTGCGGGTGAAGCGCACCTCGATGTCGTGGATCGGCACGACTTCCTCGCGCAGCGGCACGTCGGCGACGGGCAGGCCGTGGTTGGCGGTCGTGTTCATGCCGTTATGGAGATGGACGATGGTGCGGCGGCCGTCCTGGCCGCCTTGCGTGTAATAGGTCGCCTGCACGCACATCGAGGCCTTTACCTCGATGGGCGCTGGTTCACGGGCCGCCCAGGAAATGGCGCGGGCCAGCAGCCGGCGCTGGTAGGGATAGGCGTAGCTCCACATGGCCGCATCCAGCCCGGCCGCGAGATAGACGACGCGCCCCTTGCCAAAAGAGCGCGTGACGACGGCCGGCAGTTGTGTCTGCGAACCGTCGGGAGTCATGCTGGCCGCGACAACGCCGTCCTTCGGCTGGTTCACGCGCACCTGCGGTCCCCGAAACGTGACGCGTTTGCCCGGCACCAGCTTGTCGAGCCGAGCATCGCGCAGCAGTTCATGATCGCCCCCGGTCAGCGTCGCCAGGCCGGTGCGGTTCTTCCAGTAGCTCTCGTCGATGGCGATGGCGAAGTTGGGATCAAGCTCGGGCCGCTTCAGTGGCGCTCTTGGACGCCCCTGGTAGGCGACGTCGAAGACATCTGCGAGAGCGAAGTCGCCGCGCGGCCGGCCCAACTCGTCGCACAGCGACGTTTCCGCCGTCGCCACCAGACCACCGCCGTTGCGCACATAGTCGCGCAGCGCCTTCACCTGGACGTCCGACAGGGCCGCGGCATTGGCCAGCACGACCACGGCATGCCGTGACAGCACCTTGTCATTGATGTCCCAGTCGTTGAGCAGCCGCAACGGCAGATGTTCCTCCATGCCGACCCGGAACGTGCCGAACAGGTGCGCCAGGAATCGCTCCGGAATGTCCTTGTAGGCGTAGAACTGGCGTGTCTGCTCGCTGACCAGCAGGCCGGCCCAGGGCAACGTTTCGGTACGCGTCAGCCAGCGTTCACGGTTCTTGACTTCACGAAAGATGGCCATGGTCGATTCCAGATGGCCTGGCCAGCCGAACGACTCGGCAGCGATACTGCCATTTGTCAGCGCCAGGAAGTTGCGCGTCAGCCGTTCGTGCGCGGGGAAGCTATCCGTCCCATAAGGGTTGCCGCGCGACATCAGATAGGCTTCGGACGCATTGGGCCGGTCGCCAGCGACGGCCCGCAGGTAGGCGGCGCCGAAGGCCGGGGCGACGCTGCCGCCAAAGTTGGTCTCGTCTAGCCACCATTCTTGCATCGGCAGATCGAAGAGCAGGTTGAGCCGCGTCGGCATGGCCCGTGGCGAATGCAGATAATGCCCGTAACGGCCGGCGTTCACGGTCCACGTCATGATGACCGCGTCCGGATTGATCTGTTGCAGGCGCCGGCGCAGGCGTCGATAGTGGTCTTCGAGCTTGTCGCCGCGCCAGACCAGGTACTCGCGATAGCGTACATCATCGAGATCGACGCGGGCCGGCAGATCGCGCCTTCGTTCCCGACGGTACGACTGCGTGCAACCGAAACAATGACACAGCGGAGCGTGGTAGTTGCCGTCGAACGAGTAGCCATCGAGCTTGTAATCGCGGACCAGCTCGGCGCAGACTTCAATGAGGTGATCGCCCCACGGGCCGACGTTGCAGCACAGCCGCGCGCCCAGGCTCTTCTCGTCCGGCTCGCCCTTGGGCTTGATGCCCCGTTCCGGATGAATCCGCCATTCCGGATGCTTCTTCGCGAGTTCGACCGGGGCGAACGGCGGCAAGCCCAGGACCAGTTTCATGCCGTGGCGATGACAGTCCTCGACAAACTTGCGGAGCAGCCGGTCCTCCGCGGACGGCAAACCCCCGCCTTCGCGCCGCAACGGAAAGTACGGCCAGACGGCATTGCCATGCACGACCTGCACGCCAGCCTTGGCCGCCAGCGCGACCTGCCCCGGCGTGAGGAACGCCATGCGCGTGACATCCTGGACCCAGGCGGGGCTTTTCACGGGTTCGGCTTGCCCGGACGCCGGCGTCGCCACATTGACCAACGCCGGCACAAGCATCGTTGAGATGCTGAATCCCCAAAGATTCATGGCTGATTCCTCGACCATGGCGGCAACATCGTCGCTGCCATTCTAAGCACCGTGCTTTGTGCTACAATGGTACAGACCCGAAGACCAAGCAAGAGACCCGACATGGACCACCACGAGCAGCATCATCTCAAGCATCAAAAAGAACGCGAGCACAAGAAGGCGCTGGAGAAACAGCACGAGCATCAAACCGAGAAGCAGCTCCGCGTCATTCACCCGGCATGGTTCCTGGCGCTGGGCATCGTGCTGATCGGCGCTGTGGTCTACGTGTGGACGTTCATCTGGTGAGCGATTCGTGAGCGACGTTGCCAGCGTCACCCACGAAAGCCACGTCAAATAATCCCATGTAACGGCCGACCCGGCGCTGCCAGCGCATCCACGCGCTGCGTGATCTTCTTGTCCTCCACCAGCGGCGGCGCGTGCTGCGGTTTGACGCGAGCGTCGATCACCAGGGAACCGGCGCAGCCCCAATGCTTCTGGTGCGTGAAGGCGGCGAGGCCGTGGATGTCGGCCGCCGGGTTCGAGCGCGTGAACGTCACCCACAGGAAGTTGCTGAGCGACTTCGACGTGAAGTCGCTGTCATCCACCAGCACGATCAGCGGCAAGGCGTCGGTCACTTCAAGTTGCTGACAGAAGTGCAACAATGCCGGCTCGTATTCGCGCGATGAGTCGCCGCGATCGAACTTCGGCGCCTGCACGGCCAGGATGCCCGGCAGACAGATGTGCGGCGCAGAAAAGCCGTCCGGAAGCTGCAAGCCCGGCGGCACCTGTGTCGCCAGCTGGCGCCGCGGCGGGCCGGCGACGGCGATCACTGCCTTGGAGCCCTCGTTCAGTCCGGTCCCGGAATAATCGAGCGTGTCGATCGTCGTCCGCGTGTGCAGGTGCAGGTCGGTCCGCCAGTCCACTCTCTCCAGGACGTGCTGCAAGAACGCCGGGATCTTGTGGATGTTGAGGCCCGGATTGTCCTCGCGCGCGACGATGAGCAGATACTTCGCGAGCGAAAGCTGTCCCTGGCCCAGGATGGCGTTCGCCTGCGTCAGCAGTTCTTGCGGCCGGCGCTCCTTTGAGTAGGGCACGTAGCGCTCGCTGCCGATGGCGAGAAGCAGTGGATGCACGCCGGCCGCATCGACGGCATGCACCGCATGCACGCCCTTGACCACGGTCGGGATGACCGGCCCGGTCAGTTCATGGATGAACTGCCCGAAGCTGGTGTCCTCCTGCGGCGGCCGGCCGACGACGGTGAACGGCCAGATGGCGCCCTCGCGATGCCAGACCTTGTCCACGTTCAGCACCGGAAATGGATGCGCCAGGCTGTAGTAGCCGAGGTGATCGCCGAACGGGCCTTCGGGAAGCTGCAACTCCGGATCGACGGTGCCGCTGATGCTGAAATCGACATCGGCGAGGATCGGCAGCTGGCCCTTGCGACGAATGAGACGGATGCGCTGCCCGCCGAGGGCGCCGGCGAAGGTGATCTCCGGCATGCCTTCGGGCAACGGCATGACGGCCGCCACCGCCAGCGCCGGCGGCCCGCCGACGCAGATGTTGACGCGAAACGGCACGCCGCGCCGTAGCGCCGCGGCGTGGTGCACGCCGATGCCGCGGTGAATCTGGTAATGCATGCCGACCTGCCGATCCGGCTTGTACTTCCCGCCGGAAAGCTGGATGCGATACATGCCCAGGTTGGAGTGCTGCCAGCCGGGACGATTCGCATCTTCGGTGTAGACTTGCGGCAGTGTGATGAAGGCGCCGCCGTCGTCCGGCCAGGAGACCTGCTGTGGCAACTGGCTGATGGTCGTCGGATAGGCCAGCACCGGCCCGTGCGTCACCCACTTCGGCCGCATGTTCCACAGCACGCGCGGCACATCGGCGAACCGCCACGGCTTCTTGAAGAAGCTACCGGCGTCCACCTTCAGCTCGACCAGCTTCTGGATGGCGTCGATGGTGTCGCGGAACATGAAGCGCAGCCGCGACAGCGTACCAAACAGGTTGCAGGCCATCGGAAACCGGCAGCCCTTGACGCGCGTCATCAAGATGGCCGGCCCGCCCGCCTGGTAGACGCGCCGCTGGATCTCCGCCGCCTCCAGGTACGGATCGACTTCCTCCGCGATCCGCACCAGCTGCCCGGTCCGATCAAGGTCGGCGATACATTCTTGGAGGTTGCGATAGGCCATTGTGGCGGCGGATGCGAAGAGCAGGGGCCTGGATCGGCGTTCGTTGTTCAAGTAGCTGGGCGAGCACGCCTCATCATTCTACGACAGCGAGATGGCAAATGCAGAACCAGCGGCAGTTCGGACAATGATTGGTCATTTGCTGAATTCGATTGCATCGGGTGCGGTGGTCAATGGCGAAGGTGAGTGTATGATTATCAACAAAATGGCGTCGCAACATGGCCGACTTGAGAACTCGGCTGGTGGGCCTTGTGATGACCGCTGCGAGCGCCGGTTTTCTGGGCCGCGCTGGCGCAGTGCCACAGGAGGCCAGACCAGCGGCAGGTGTCGTCGTAGAAAAGGACTCAGGCGGCAACCATCATGCCCGAATCGATCGCTACGGTGATCCACTTCCAGCCGGCGCCATCGCGCGCCTGGGGACGGTTCGCTTCCGACATCCATTCATGGTGAATCAGCTTGCCTACACGCCCGACGGCAAAATGCTGGCGTCGGCGTGTTCCGACGGCAGCGTGCGCCTGTGGGATGCGGCAACGGGGAAGGCCATACGGTCCTTCCGAAGTGCGGCGAATCCGTTGCCGAACACGGGGCAGGTTGAGATCCGGGGAGTTGCGGTTTCACCGGATGGCAAGACGGTCCTGGGCATGGAAAACCATGAAACTGTGCATGTCTGGGACCTGGCATCCGGAAAGCCATTGCGGCAGTTGTTCGGAGGCAATGGTTTTTGCATGGCGCTTTCGCCGGATGGCGCCATCGTTGCCAAGGGGCTCGGCGGAGGTCGCGATGGAGTGCAGGTGTCCATCTGGGACGTGGCCAGCGGCCAGCGAATCCGCACATTTGGCGCAATGCGTCGGGCCGTGCAAGGCCTCGCCTTTTCGCCAGACAGCAAGATTCTTGCTGTTGGAGAGGGTTCCTTTCGCGAGAAGGAGGAAGCATCGGGTAGCTCGGTGCGTCTCTGGAATCCGAGCAATGGAAAGCAAGTACACGAGCTCAAAGGACACACGGGGGGCATTTCGGCCGTCGCATTCTCCCGCGATGGCAAACTGCTGGTTTCGGCGAGCTATGACGGGACCCTGCGCTTTTGGGAGCCAGGTGCTGGTCGATCATTGCGCATGGTTCGCGTGCCCGAAGATCCTTTTCCGACGGGTTTTCCAGGCATTCTCAAAGGTCTTCATTATGGCGGCATCCGCAGCCTGGCCTTCTCCCCGGATGGTCAGATACTTGCTTCGGGCGGCTGGGATGGGATCGTTCGCCTCTGGGACGCTGGCTCGGGAAGGAAGCTTCGCACGATACGCGCCCATGGCCGCGAAGTCACCGGTCTGACATTCGCGCCGGGCGGCAAGGTGCTGGCATCCGCAAGCTGGCATCACACGATTCGGTTGTGGGATCCGGCCACCGGCAAGGAAGTTCAGCCGCGACAGGCGAGCGTGAGTCCGGTGGCAACCATTGCCGTTTCTCCGGATGGCCAGGTGGCGGCCGCGGCATGTGCGGATCGGACTATCCTCCTCTGGTCCCTGAAGACTCGCGAGATTGACCACTGTCTCCGCGGCCACGGAGACTCGATCTATTCGCTCGCGTTTTCACCCGACTCGCAAAAGGTCGCCAGTGCGAGCGCGGACCGCAGCGTTCGCGTCTGGACAACCAAAGGCCGCGAACTGCAAAAGTTCGATCACAAGTTCTCTCCATATGCTGTGACGTTTGCCGGGGAACGACTGCTGTCAGGTGGACGGGATGGCCTCATTGTCTGGAATTGGTCAATCGGCAAGATGGAAACGGCAATTCGACCAAGAGGTTACATATCGTACTTGCAGGCATCAGCGGACGGCCGGCTTGTCTCGGCGCAAGGCACGGAGGGATTGCTCTGGGATGCTGCGCGTCGCAAGGAGCGGCGACGAATTGGCGACGCTGTCTATCTCACGGTCGCGCCCGATGGCCGAACCTACCTAACGGAAGGTCTTGACGGCATCATTCGCCTCTGGGCCGTTGCCAACGGTCAGGAGCTGCGGTCGTTTCCTGGTCGAGGTTATGGGAGAAGCATGGTTTCGGCGCCCCATTTTCTATTTTCTCCCGACGGGCGGCTGCTCGCCCAGATTGGAGCAGGCGCCGTCAACGTCTGGGAACTCGCAACCGGAAAGATACGACGACGCTTTGTCGGCCACGAGGGCAGAATTAGCGCCATTGCCTTCTCTGCCGACGGTCGCACGATCCTGTCCGGCGGCGAGGATACCACAGTCCTGATCTGGGATCTGGCCCGACGCTTTGAGAGTCGATCCAAACAGCTAGCGCCGGCCGAACTGCCATCCCTGTGGCGCGACCTCGGCGGCGCAGATGCCGAGCGCGCGGACCAGGCCATCGGCGCCCTTGCGGCCCATCCCGGTCAAACCGTGCGCTTTCTCGATCAGCAACTCCGTCCAGCAACCGCCGTCGATCCGAAACGCCTGGCCATGCTGATCGCCGACCTGGGCAGCGACCAATTTGCTGTCCGCGAGAAGGCTGCCGACGAACTGGCTCACTGGCGTGAACAGTCCGAGCCGTCCCTCCGACAAGCGCTGACACGAATGCTCTCTCTGGAGACTCGCCGTCGCATCGAGCAGGTACTGGCCAAGCTTCGTAGGCCGCTTGAGGCTTCCGAGTTGCTTCGGTCGGTGCGGGCCGTGGAAGTTCTGGAGCGGATCGGCTCACGGTCGGCACGCAACCTTCTAACGAGGCTGGTCGCGGGACCAACGGAGGCCCGTCTGACACAGGAGGCCGCGGCAGTGCTGGCGCGCCTGCTACTGCCGCAGGAATGACGGCTGAAAGCTGACGCAGGCAAGCTTCAGGCGGCGGCGGGGCTGCCACAGGAGGCGCAGAAGCGGCTGCCGGCGGCCAGTGACTCATGACAGGTCGGGCAGTGCGTCTCGGCATGGACCGACTTGCCGCACTGGCTGCAGAAGGCGCCGGCGGCCGGGGCATGGCCGCAATGCGGACAGGATGCGATGGCCTGTCGCTGTCCCATGTCGACGCCGTTGGTCTGATCGAACTGCCCAGCCCTGTGGCGCAGCTGTTCGCGGGCCACCTGTGCCTGGATGCCGGCGGCTTCCTTGTGCAGGTTGGGAGCGCAGCTCTCGCACAGGCCGGCTTCGTGGTTCCAGCATTTTTCTGGGCAGACCCAGTGCCCGCAGCGCGTGCATGACTTGAGCCGCTGCCTGGCCTCGGTCACGGCCGTCTCGTAGGCGCTGTCCCAGGCACCGCCCCGGAAAATGTCCTTCACCTGATCGCCCGCGTAACCCCACGACCACCAGCGGCCCAGGCCATAGCTGATGGCATGGACGAGCTTGGCCAGCACGCCGACCTTGCTGGTCTGGAACCGCGACATGTGGCCGTTGCCGCACTTGTCGCAGTGAAATTCGAACTGGAAGCCGGTGTCGTTGGACCGGTCGGTGTAGTTGCGCGTGAACTGCATCAGAGCCATGACTGCCTCCCGCCGACGAGATCGAGCCGCTACCGAAATCTAGGTCATGACAGCGGGTTGTCAACGGACCCGCCATGAGAAAAAAGGAGCTATGCTTGGTGAAGAAATGTGCCGGTCGAGAGTTGTCCCGTTGAGGAGCTGGCGATGGCGGTGGTGGTGTTTGTCGTCGTACCGCTGGGGTGGTTCGTGACAGGCTGGCTCATCGGCCGGTCAGTGGCGGCGTCGCTGTTCTTTTGCGAGCGTGGCCTTCGGCTGGGCAAGAGCAGCGGCCGCTGGTGCATGCTGACTCTGCCCGTCGCTTATCTCGTGCTGCTGTTCAGCGGCGGCAGCGGCAACGCCGGCCATGGCCTCGCCCTCTTCGGCAGCCCGACATTCTTCGAGCTCGCCAGCGTCGTCCCCTTCTATGCCGTTCCGATCCTGGCAGTCTACAGCGCTCTGCTCTATGTCGTCCGCGACCTGACGTTGGGACACTCGAAGGGCAGCGCGTGATCGAATCGGGCGCAACCAGGCTCAAGAAGGCGAGGTCTTGCTCTCTACAACGCTGCGCGCCGCCGGCCGTGGCCGGAAGAATACCCACGCTGTGACGATCAACCCAATGGCGCTGGCCAGGGCGGTGCGCTTGACCGTGCTGTCCTCGGCGAACAGCCGAAAGATGCGTTCCCAGATCGGCGGATCGGTCTCGAACTCGGTCAACCAGGGAGCGGCAACGACCAGCCCGCCCAGCGCCAGCGCCGCCGCCACCGTCAACAGAAACAGCACGCTGGAGATGAAGCGCTGCACGCGAACCTCCATGTCGAGTTTTCAGTGTTCAGTTTTCAGTGTTCAGAATCAAGTGTTGCTTCCCTGGACACTGAAAACTGAACACTGAAAACTATCTAGGCCACAGCTCCGCGCCATATCGAGCATTGTCGCCCAAATCTTCCTCGATGCGCAGGAGCTGGTTGTACTTGACGATGCGGTCGGTGCGGCTGGTGGAGCCGGTCTTGATCTGGCCGGCGTTGCTGGCGACGGCGATGTCGGCGATGGTGGCGTCCTCGGTCTCGCCGCTGCGGTGGCTGATGACGGCCGTGTAGCGATTGCGCCGGGCCAGCTCGATGGCGTCCATGGTCTCCGTCAGCGTGCCGATCTGGTTGACCTTGACGAGGATGCTGTTGGCCACGCCCTTGTTGATGCCTTCCTGGAGCCGCCTGGTATTGGTGACGAACAGGTCGTCGCCGACGAGTTGCACCTTCTGGCCGATCGCCTGGGTGAGCTTGAGCCAGCCGGCCCAGTCATCCTCGGCCAGGCCGTCCTCGATGGAGCGGATCGGCCATTTCTGGCACAGCTTCTTCCACAGGTCCACCATCTCGTCGCTGGTGGCGATGTGGTCCGGCTTGCTCTTGAAGAAGCAGTAGCCGGTTTTGCCCTTCTTCTTGGCCTCGTCGAAAAGCTCGGTAGTGGCGGGGTCGAGGGCAAAGGCGACCTGGTCGCCCATCTTGTAGCCGGCCTTCTCGATGGCCAGCGCCAGGACTTCGAAGGCTTCCTCGGTGCTCTTGAGGTTGGGGGCGAAGCCGCCCTCGTCGCCGACGGCCGTGCTCAGGTTGCGGTCGTGCAGGACCTTCTTGAGGTTGTGGAACACCTCGGCTCCCATGCGGAGGGCCTCGCGAAAGCTGGTCGCGCCGATGGGAACGATCATGAACTCCTGGAAGTCCACGTTGTTGTCGGCGTGCTTGCCGCCGTTCAAGACGTTCATCATGGGGACGGGGAGATACTTGGCGTTGATGCCGCCCAGATAGCGATACAGAGGCAGTCCGACGGATGCGGCGGCGGCGTGTGCGACGGCCAGCGACACGCCGAGAATGGCGTTGGCGCCGAGCTTGCCCTTGTTGGGCGTGCCGTCGATGTCGAGGAGCGTGCGATCGATGCCGACCTGGTCGGCGGCGTCGAGACCAACGATCTGCCGGGCGATGACGTCGTTGACGTTCTTGACGGCGTTCAAGACGCCGCGGCCGAGATAGCGGGCCTTGTCGCCATCGCGCAGCTCGACGGCCTCGTGGGCGCCGGTGCTGGCGCCGCTGGGAACCGCCGCCCGGCCGGAAGCGCCGTCCTCCAGAATGACCTCGACCTCGATGGTCGGATTGCCCCGGCTATCCAGGATCTCGCGGGCGTGGACCCGTTGTAATTCCATCGCGGCTCTCGGCTAAAGGAAACAAGAAACTCCTGGGTTCACGTTTCGCGCTCGCATGGCAGCATGGCGCCGCGCGAGCGTGAATCGTAAACAAGCGAATGACTTCGCTTTCTCTTTTTACTTTTTCCTTGAGCCTTGGAAAGACAAGGGGGCCCGGCAGGTGTCGTGGCGAGGACTGCGAGTGACGGTCTCGGTTCGGGGGGTGTCAGGTCGAACGTCAGGCAGTCGCGCAGGTAAGGAGCTAGAGCGCCGGGCCCCCAAGTTTCAGTCTGGCAAGCGTGGCAAGAGCGATATTCTGGTAAATCGGGATAGTAGATCCTATATCGGCCCCCATCGTGCGCTACTTGAGGGTCGCTACGGGCGCAGAATGATTTTCGGTCCGCGAAGACCGATGCATGCGGCTGGATGGTTCAGGTGTATTCACCGCAGCGGGCAATGATGGTCGTGCCGGAAATTACGCCAGCAGGCCGCGGACCACGTCACCCTTCACCAGCTCGCGTGGCTGGTTGAGATGGTTGTAGACGATGGTGGCCGGATCGATGCCGACGCTGTGGTAGATGGTGGCCAGCAGGTCGGTGGGGTGGACCGGGTTGTCCAGCGGCGCAGAGGCGGTGCGGTCGCTACGGCCGTGGACATGGCCGCGGCGAATGCCGGCACCGGCGACCACCGACGTGTAGCAGTACGGCCAGTGATCGCGGCCCTCGGCGTCGTTGCTGTTCCCGGAGGTGCTGACGCCGCGGAGCGGACTACGCCCAAACTCGCCAATCGCGACCACCAGCGTCTCGCTCAGCAGGCCACGCTCGTCAAGGTCGGCAATGAGCGTCGACAGACCGGCGTCAAGCAGCGGCGCCGACTGGTTGCGCATGCGCTGCGGCAAACCCTGGTGCACATCCCAGGAGTGGTTGTCGGAGTTGGCGACTTTGGGCCAGTTGACCTCGACGACGCGGGTTCCGGCCTCGATGAGGCGACGCGCCAGCACGCAGCACTGGCCGAAGGTGTTTTGCCCGTAGCGTTCGCGTGTCTGCTGGGTCTCGCGCGACAGGTCGAAGGCGTTGCGAGCCCGGCCGGACAGCACCAGGTTGAGTGCGGTGTTGTAGTAAGTTGGCAGGTCGTAGCGAGCGGTGGCTTGCTCGATGGCCGGCATGCCGCGTGCGATCTGGTCGCGGAGGCGGCCACGGCGTTCCAGCCGGGCCGACGGGATCTCGCGGCGCAGCTGCAAATCATCGACCTGGATGCGCGACATCTTGTTCATGTCCATGTCGTCGCCGGTCGGGTAGAGGTAATACGGATCGTAGGCGCGGCCGAGAAAGCCGGCGGTACCGCCCTTGCCGATGACGCCGCTTTCCTGCAACGGCCGCGGCATCATCACGTAGGGCAACATCGGAACCTCCGGCGGCCGCATGCGGACGATGTTGCAGCCGAAGTTCGGGAAGTCACGCGGCGTCGGCGGCTCCAGCTGACCCGACGCGCTGACCGCGTCCGCCTGGTAGCCCGTCAGCATCTGGTAAATGGCCGCCGTGTGATTGAACAGGCCGATTGGCGAGTAACTCATCGAGCGGATCATGGTAAACTTGTCGTTCACGCGCGCCAGCCGGGGCAGGATCTCGGTGTAGTGCACGCCGGGCAGTCGCGTGGGGATGGTGCTGAAGCTGCTGCGAACGCGCTCTGGGGCGTCCGGCTTCGGATCCCAGAGGTCGAGATGGCTGGGACCGCCCTGGAGGAAGATCAGGATGACGCTGCGAGCGCGGCCAAAGCCCGGACCGCGGTTGCCCGCCGCCGGCGTGTTCGCCGCGGCTTGCTGCACGCGGAACAGATCCGCCAGCGTGAAGCCGAGCAGGGTCGAGCCTCCCACCTTGAGAAGATCGCGTCGGGTCACGCCGTCACAGGTATCCTTGCTCGATTGTCCGGGAATCACCAGCATCGCAATACCTCCTGGGAAGCCGTTCTCGAACGCAGGCGGGGATATTCGGTGGGAAAGTCTCTCCGGAAATTAAAGCAACTTTTCTGCCCAGGGTCAAATATTAAATTGCCGATTTGTCCGTTTCCAGGCGTTCGCGCCGCTCGCTGGTCGCTGTCGACGGCAATCTTCTGCTCCGGACAGTGACCATCATTATTCCCGGACCAACTCTTCGATGTGCTTGCGTAGATGCATGTCGCCCTTGGCCCCTTTCCAGTTGAGTTCGCCGGACCAGCCCCAGCGGGCCACGCCGCGCTTGTCAATCAGGTACACCGAGGGCCAGTAGCTATTGAAATAGCGCTGCCACATGGTTCCCTTGTTGTCGACGGCGACCGGAAACGTCAAACCGGCCTCCTTCAGCTTGGCCCGCAGGCTATCGATGTTCTTCTCGCCTTCCGTCTCCGGCGTGTGGATGCCAAGCACAACCACGCCCTTGTCCTTGAAGTCTTTCCAGATGCCCTTGTACCAAGGGTAATTGCGAACGCAGTTGATTCAGCCGAAGGCCATGAAATGCACGACGACGACCTTGCCCCGCATACCCTTCATGGTGAGGGGCTCGCTGTTGATCCATTCCGCAATGTCGGCGAACGCCGGCGCATTCTGCTTGCCGCGAATCTTGACCGGCTTGCGCTTGCTCAGATCCTCGTCTCCCTGCATCGCGGCCGAAGGCCCGACGAGCGTGAATGCGACGAACAAGATGACGCCGACAACTTTGCTGTGCATGTCTTCCTCCGTCCGCTAAACGACGACAAGGCGACGGCTTGCGCGGGGACTCGGATTCCGGAACGGCGCTGGCGGGAGTTAGTGGCTTTCCCTGTCCCGTGCATACCGCTCGCGCAACTCGTCCGTTCGCCGGCGCAAGCTTTCAAGCTCGGCGCGGAAGCGAGCATTGTCAACCAGGTTCCTGGTCTGTTCGAAGTCGGCGCGGTGATCGTAGAGTTCCTCGACCGGCGGTTTCTGGTCGAGCCAGCGGACATAGGTGAAGCGCTCGTTGCGGACGCCTTCGCTGCGCGGGATGTTCTTGCGCACGAATAGATGCTCGTAGAGGAAGTCGGTCCGCCAGTCGGGCGGGTTCTCGCCGCGCAGCAGCGGGGCCAGGCTGCGGCCCTGCATCTTCGCCGGCTTGCGGCCCGTCAATTCCAGAATGGTCGGGGCGATGTCGGTGTTGAGTGCCAGCTGATCGGACGTCTTGCCGCGGCGTTGCCCCGGGGCGCGCGGATCGAAGATGATGAGCGGAATGCGAATCGAGTACTCGTAGATGTACCACTTGTCCGCGAAGCCGCGCTCGCCGAGGAAGAAGCCGTTGTCGCTCAGGAAGATGATGATGGTGTTGTCGGCCAGGCCGCGCTTTTTCAGGGCTGCCACGATGCGGGCGATGGCCTGGTCGATGCCGGTGATGAGCCGGTAGTAGCCGCGCACCATGTCCTGGTATTTCCTGGGCTCGTCGAAGCGCCAGTGATAACGCACCCGGCTCTCCGATTCCCGCAGGAACCTGGGCTGGGCCTTGAAGAAATCGTCGTTCATCGTTTTCGGCACGGGAAACACGGCGTCGGCGTACAGTCCGTCGCAAGACTTTGGCCAGATGAACTGCCGCGGATCGTTGTCCTCGGCATGCGGCGCGTTGAAGCTGACCGACAGGCAGAACGGTTGGCCCGGCTCAAGCGTGTCGAGAAAAGCGATGGCGCGGTCCGCTTCGATATCGAGGAAGTGCTTCGCCGTTCCGTCGGCTTGCTTGCGGAAGTGCGGCGCGCGCGGCGAAGGCACGAACGAATCGAACATGGCCTGCGTCATGCCCTTCGGCACGCCGACGCAGAACTTGCCGACGAAGCCGACGCGGTAACCTGCCTTTTTCAGCAGTGCGGGATATGACTGCAAGACGTGCCGCTCGGCCAGCGGCTTCGTGCCGAAGCTGTAGCCATGCGTACGCTCCTGCAAGCCCGTGAAGATCGACGCCCGGCTCGTCGGGCAGATCGACGTGGTCACGAAGGCGTTGGTGAAGCGGATGCCGTTCTTCGCCAGGCTATCCATGCTCGGCGTCTGGATGATGCGATTGCCGGCGCAGCCCAGCATGTCGAAGCGTTGATCGTCGGTGAGCAAGACGAGGATATTGGGCCGGGTGGCTGCGTCGTGGGCGGATACTGGCGCGGCCAGGAACAGGACGATTGCCGGCAGCCAGAAACATGCAAGCCGTGCCATCACTCGATTCTACCGGACGCCACGTGCGATGGCACGGAAAAACCGCGGACTTGGTGGTCGCGTGGTCGCCAGCACACGAAGCGAATCGCGATCCGGCCCTGCATCAAGTACGAGCGCCCCGAGCAATGACGCCAGCACCTCTTCCGCCGCCTCACTGGCCGAAGCTTGCAATACGGACAGCCGCGGGTGCCTGCCCAATACGTCGTGTCCTCCAGCGTCGCCTGCGGGCGGATCAGCTCGTGATCCCCTTGGTGATGCCCATGAACACATCTTCCAGGTCGATCTCGTCTTCCTTGAGGAGCTTGAGGCGGAGACCGGTCTTGACGAGCAATTCGGCGATGAAGGCGCCGTCGGTGATCTGGTCGTTGAGGGTGACGAGGAGAACGTCGTCGCCGTTGCGTAACTCGACGCCGGCGATGTCGGGATGACAGAGGAGTAGTTCGCGGGCCCTGGCGTTGAGGCCGTCGGCGACGGCGACCTGCAGCGTCGTGCGTTGCCGGACCTGGCGGATGGCCGATTCGACGTCGCCGTTGAACAGGAGCTGTCCTTGCTCGATGATGCCGATCTTGTTGCAGATGTCGGCGAGTTCGGGGAGGATGTGGCTGGAGACGAGGATGGTCTTGCCCATCTTGCGCAGCTCCTTGAGGAGATTGCGCATGTCGATGCGGGCGCGCGGGTCGAGGCCGCTGGCCGGCTCGTCGAGGAGCAGGACTTCGGGTTCATGGAGGAGTACGCGGGCCAGGCCGAGGCGCTGCGTCATGCCGCGCGACAGGCTGGTGGCCAGGGCATCGCGCTTGAAGGTCAGGTCCACCAGTTCCAGGACTTCCTCGCACTTCTTGCGGCGCTTTTCGCCGGTGATGCGGTAGGCGGCGGCGAAGAACTCGAGATACTCGATGACCTTCATGTCGTCGTAGACGCCGAAGAAGTCGGGCATGAAGCCGATGAGGCGACGGATGTCCTTGGCGCCGTTGTAGATCGAGTAGCCGCACACCGTGGCCTCGCCCCAGCTCGGATTGAGGAGCGTGGCCAGGATGCGCATGGTCGTGGTCTTGCCCGAGCCGTTGGGACCGATGAACCCGTAGACATCCCCCTTGTCCAGCTTGAGGGTCAGCCGATTGAGGGCATACAGGTCGCCGTACATCTTCGTCAGATCACGGGTTTCGATCATTGGCTGGTTGCTCTCCGTATTTCGATGCCGTGACTGCGTTTCGCACGGATTAGGAGCGGGCGGCTTCGATCAATCGGCCGGCCGCACAGGCAAGAAGGCGCGAACATACGTTTCTTGATTCAAGGTACCATTTACTGACGGCCTGGTCTTGCCGTTGCCCGGCACGTCGCCAAGCCAGAGCAAGCTCGGCAAGGGCTGGTCGGGGCGTGCGGCGAGAGCATCGATCTTGCCGGAGGCGGAGGCGAGCCGGGCGAAGAGGATTGCCTCGCGCAGGATCTGCTGGCGTGCACGCAACGGTTCGGGCACACGCCAGCTGATATCGAGCCGATGGAACGAGTGATTGCGCAGGTGAAGCCCCGTGTCCACGAGTTCGTGGAACAGCATCTCCTTCACGATCTCGGTCGAATCACTGGGCCCCTTGGCGAACGCCAGTGGATCGATGCCCTCGGCGCGTCGTCGCGGCCAGCCCTGGATATCCTGAAAACGCTGGTCCAGCACGATGGTGCGAACCGCACCGCCCCCACGGCCGCCTTTGAGCGGGCCTTCGAGATAGTACGCGCGTGGGCCGAAGAAGATCCAGGCATCGTGCAAGTCGGCAGGCAAGAAACTCTGGATCGTGCCGGAGACGATGACTTCCTTGTCGCGGAAGTAGCGGAGATCCACGTCGAAGGGCAAGCGCGGCAAGGGGGACTCCCAGGAGGCCATGAGCGACTTGGTCGTCCAGATCGGCACCGGGACCTTGGCGAGCCCTGTTGCGCCATTGACGTAGTCGTACGGCCGTTGCGTGCCAAAGGTCTGGGTGCGCGGGCGGCCCATGGCGGCGGCGCCGTCGTATTCCGGCCGGCCCAGCCATGTCACCACTTCCGCGCTGGCAATCTCTTTCGGCTCTCCGCCGAACCAGCCCGGAACCAGGTTCGGCTGCACGCCGATCGTGTAGCTCTTGATCCTCGGGCTCAAGAGTGTGAACCAGGTGTTGCCGTATGCATGAGCGCGGGTGGGCCGCAGCTTGGCATCCAGCTGGGTGCGCAGATCGAAGTCAACCAGGTCCACCTGATTGATGCGCAACTCTTCGCCCTTGATGCCGTGAATGGTGGCGAAGATGAGCAGGCTCAGCGTGAGCACCACAAGCGGAAAGCTCAGCCATGTCCACTCGAGTCGCCTGAAAACGCGGCTGAGGAGAAAATAATCGATGGGCCCCACGAGCAGGATGTAGCCGAGTATCAGCAACGCGACCCAGCCAAACTTGAAGGTGGCCACGTCGAACTGATCGAGCGTGGTCTGCAGCTGGGTGGCCAGGTCGCGAGCGGTAGGCTGGTTCGCGCCGAAGGCCTGCTCGCTCAGCACCTGCGGGATGCGCGGTTCAAGCCGGCTGGCAATGGCCTTGAGGAAAGGCACGCGGCCGTCCCAGGACAGGAACGGCTCGCGGTCGATGTCGAATGCCAGCAGCGTGACCTGCCCCCGGCCATACGACATCTGGGCGATGAGCGGGCGGCCCTCCGGCGTCTCGGCGAAGACGCGCCAATCCGGACGCGTCACATTGCCCGGCAGCAGCCAGGAAATCGGCACGGGTCTCTCACCGAATGCTGGAAATGGCTTGTCCGTGATGCCGGCCCATTCCTCGACCTTGATGAGTCGCGGCGACGACGTCTCCATGAATCCGACCGGTCCGGGCGGTGGCGTTACCGGCAACGGCGGCTGCCACGCTTTGCCGTCGAGCAACGCAGCAGCGGCTTTCTGCTGCGCCGGCGATATGCTGACAACCAGCCTGCCGCCCTGCCGCACCCAGCCGGCGATGGCGCCCAGTGCGCCTTCGTTTTGGAGCAAGCGCTGATTCATTGCCGGGTTGCTGGTGGTCCAGAGAAGGAGATCGACGGCATCGTAGCCGAGGGACCGTTCCGGGAGCTGGTCCGGATTGGCGATGTGGCCGGCACGACGCGGCCAGGAGTCGGAGCGATCCTGGCCCTCGCCCGTTTCCGGCCGGGCGCGTCGCAACTCGAGCAAAGCCTCGTCAAGCTCCGGCAGGGCGGCGCCGATGGTCACGAACAGGTTCTCGCGCAGGTCCAGCGGTTGCTGGCTGACGCTGGTCGAGGACAGGATTGCGCCCCTGGCATCACGAACGGTGAGCGTGAATCGTCCGTCGCTGTTTCCCAGCCGGGAGTAGGCGACGACTGTTCGCTTCTCGCCGGCGTTGAGCTTTGAAACCTTGGTTGTGAACACAGTGCCGACGTTCTCGCTGTCGGTGGTCTCGACGGCGAGCGCGGCGTCGTCGAACGTGGTCGCGGCTTGCAATTCCACGACGATGGGAGTCCATAGCCCGAGCTTGAAGCGTGGCGGCTCGTTCTTCCCGGCCGCGGCAAAGCCGACCTGGACAGAGGTGATGCGCAACGGAGGATCCTGGGCGAGCGCCGAGGGCGCGCCCGACGCAACGGCCAGAATCACCAGGACTAGCGGATTGCAAACACGCGCCCAGCGCATCCACGAACCTCGAGTCTCGAAAACACCAGCCCGAAGTGCTGACCGTCGATCATCCTAGGGTTTCTCGGCCTGATCGCAAGCGCACGGAATCTGGCGACAGCCAGGACAGCCGCTGCCATACTTACGCTGGACGGCGGCCTCGAGATCGACGCCGGCGGAGTTGGCGAGCGTGGCCAGCCAGGCCAGCACGTCGGCAAACTCGGCTGCTTGCGCATCGGGATCGCCGACGCGCAGGGCCGCCGCCAGCTCACCCACCTCCTCCATGAACCACATGAAGGTGCCGTCCACGCCGCGGCGCCGGTCCTTGGCGTCGTAGGTGTCGCGGATGATGCGTTGCAGGTCGGTAAGGCAGAAGGACATGGCAAATCGCTTTCGATGCTTTCAGGCATGGCCGGGCGGTTACTCCACAATGTACATGTTAGTTCGCGCCGTACCTGATTCCACGCTGTTCGGGGACGGGGCGAAAGAACTGCCGCGACTACAGCCGTTGGTGCCTAGAACCAAGGCATCAAAAGTTCGGTCAACGTTGTCCGAGGTGAATTGACGACTGCCGTTAGCGGGAACGCTCGAAATTGGCTGCCGGCACCTGCATGATCGCAAACCGTTCCAATATATAGGCTTGCGATATTTGTCTTTTCGTCGGTATTCGTTGCCTGGGTGCTGAGAGGGGGGTAGCAACGCAACGAATTTCAACTGATCACTCCGGTCGGCATATTGATTGCTCTTGCCTCCACTTTGATCAATGACGTTACAATCCGAGGCAGGCGTGATACGCAAGCGACATGACTCTCTGGTGGTGGTTGGCACCGGGATGGCCGGGGCCAAGCTTGTGGAAGAGATCCAGGCACGTGAGCCGGATCGTTTCGACATTCGCATGTTCGGCGCCGAGCCGAACGGAACGTACAACCGCATCCTGCTATCCACCGTGCTAGGAGGATTTCAGGACCCGAAACAACTCTGGACCAACTCGTTGCGCTGGTACGAGGAGCGCGGCATTCATGTGCACAGTGGCGTGAGGGCCGAGTCCATTGACCGTGATCGGCAAGTGGTG
This sequence comes from Planctomycetota bacterium, assembly GCA_016873095.1. GTDB lineage: Bacteria > Planctomycetota > Planctomycetia > Gemmatales > Gemmataceae > VGYC01. The sequence continues at coordinate 44,473 of VGYC01000018.1, forward strand.
GTGGGTGGCCGCGGCCGCGTCGAGGAACCGTACGATGTTCTGGTGCTGGCCACCGGTTCCCGGCCATTCGTGCCACCGATGGAAGGAACGCGGTACGACGGCGTCTTCGTTTTCCGGACCATCGACGATTGTGACAGCATCAGCAACTACGCGCGCAATTGCCAGCGCGCGGTCGTCATCGGCGGCGGGCTGCTCGGCCTGGAGGCGGCTCGCGGTTTGCTCGCTCATGGACTCGAAGTCACTGTCGTCGAGGTCGCGCCGCAACTGATGATTCAGCAACTCGATCCGCCCGCTGCGGAGCTACTCAGGCGCAAGCTCGAGTCGATGGGGCTACACTTCCTGCTCGAGAAGGCGACCACCCATATTCTGGGCGAGGGCAAGGTTGAAGGGCTGCGCTTCAACGACGGCAGTACGCTTGCCACCGACATGGTCGTGATCAGCTGCGGTATCCGGCCCAATGTGGACGAGGCGCGCTCCGCGGGTCTGGTGGTGGAGCGGGCCATAGTTGTCGACGACCAGCTGCGCACCAGCGACCCGACGATCCATGCCTTCGGTGAGTGCGCCCAGCATCGGGGCAAGATCTACGGCCTCATCGATCCCATCTATGACCAGGCTCGCGTGCTGGCTGACGTGCTCCTGGGGGTCAACTCGCAGGCTGGCTATCAGGGCTCGCGACTGGCGACGACCCTGAAAGTGATGGGCATCGATCTCGTCTCCATGGGCGAGGTCGCCGCCCAGGGCTCGGACGTGGAGGTTGTCAGCCACAGTGATCCGACTCGCGGCACATACAAGAAGGTAGTCCTCCGCGACAATCAGCTGGTTGGCGCCATTCTCCTGGGAACCAGCGACCCGACGGGCAAGCTGCTGCGGCTGTTCCGCGAAGGACAGCCGCTTTCCGAATCGGCCATCGACTTGCTCGCCGGCGGCAATGCCCGTGACGCATTGCTGGAAGGGGGCGGCAGCGACCTGCGCGACTTGCCGGACGACACGCAGATTTGCAACTGTCACGCAGTGAGCAAGGGGCGGATCGCGGCCGACATCCGCGAAGGCAAGTGCAGCGTCTCCGCCCTCGGCGACTGCAACCGGGCCGGCACGGGCTGCGGCACCTGTCAACACCTGCTAAGTCAGCTCATCGGCCTGTACGCGCCGGACAAGGCCGGCGTTGCCGTCGAAAACAAGATCGAGATCATGAAGCGCGAGCAGGACGGACTTGACGCGCTGCCCGATATCCTGCGCCACGCCCCAGCCAACAACTGGCAGGAGTTGACAGAGGACGACAAGCAGCGCTCGAAGTGGCACGGATTATTCTTTCGCAAGCCGACGCCGGGCAATTTCATGCTCAGGCTTCGGCTGGAGGCGGGGCGGACCAGCGCCCGGCAGCTTCGGGTCATCGCCGATCTGTCCGACGAGTTCGGCAAGGGCTTTTGCGACCTGACGACACGGCAGCAGATTCAGCTACGCTGGTTCACGCTCGGAGACGCGCCGGAGATCTGGCGGCGCCTAGCCGAAGTCGGCCTGCACAGCAAGCAGACGGGCATGGACAATGTCCGCGGCGTGTGCGGCTGCCCCGTGGCCGGCCTGACGCCGCATGAGCTGTTCGATGCCTCGCCCGTCATCCACGACTTTGACACGCTTCTGCTGGGCAACAAGGAGTTCAGCAACCTGCCGCGGAAATTCAATGTCACCATCAGCGGCTGCCTGGAGAATTGCTGCCACGCCGAGACGCAGGACATTGGCCTGGTTCCCGCGATCCGCGAACTGGACGGTGCCCAGGTGAACGGGTTCAATGTGGTCGTTGGCGGCAAGCAAGGTTCGGGTGGCTATCGCCCGGCCACGTCGCTGGACGCCTTTGTCCGGCTGCAGGAAGCCGCGGCGGTCTGCGCCGAGATCACGCGAATCTTCCGCGATCACGGCGCGCGTACCAGCCGAGTGCGGGCGCGACTTGCTTTTCTCATAGAGGACCAAGGAATCGCCTGGTTCCGCGCGGAGCTCGTGCGGCGGCTCGGCAAGCCGCTGCCGCGCTCCGGTCAGGATGTCCGCAAGAAACATCATGCCGATCATCTGGGCATCAATCCGCAAAAGCGCTCGCCGCACGATGAAGGCCCGGCGCTCTATTATGCCGGCATGCTTGTTCCGGTGGGGCGGATCACGACGGCGCAGATGCGTGGCGTCGCCGACATCGCCGAGCGCTATGGCAACGGAGACGTGCGCGTCACCGTTGCGCAAAACCTGATTGTCGCCAACGTGCCCGAGGACCGCATCGGTGCCCTGAGCGACGAGCCGATTTTTCAGGAACTGCCGTTCAATCCATCGCCGATCATGCGCGGCCTGGTCGCGTGCACCGGCATCGACTACTGCGGCATGGCGCTGATCGAGACCAAGGGATACGCAATCTCGGTGGCCAAGCAACTTGAGCAGCGTCTGGAAGGACGCAGGATCCAGCCGCTCACCATCCACTGGTCGGGTTGCGCTGCGGGTTGCGGGCTGCACCAGGTCGGCACCATCGGACTGCAAGGCTGCCGCTCGCGCGTCAACGGGCAAGTCGTCGATGCCGCACACGTCACGGTACGGGGCAGGACCGGTCCGCAACCGGAAGTTGCGTCCGACTTGATGTACGATGTGCCGTGCGATCGCCTCGCGGATGCGCTCGAGCCGCTGGTGGCCTACCTGCCGCGCTGATGAAGGCCCTGCAGCGGTCTCGAAGTTCCATTCTTTCCTCAATTCCAGATTGGCGCCGACTCAAGACCCGTCCGCTGAGGCGGGGGCATCATGTTTTTTCTTGTCGCGGCCGGCGGGCCACTGCTATATTGGGAGACGAGGTTCAGCATGAAATATGGCTTTGCAATCCTGGCCATCCTTGGCTGCACGTTGCCCGGCCTTGCGCAGGACGCCGGCGTGTTGCGGGTCATCACCTTTCGCGACGGCTCCATGCTGCGGCTGCCGGTGGTCGATGAAACGATCAAGGTTTCGCTGGTCCGACCCGAAGGCGGCATCACCACCCGCGACATTCGCGTGTCGAGCCTCAAGTCGCTGACCCTGACGGCCAAGGACGGTTTTGTCAAGAATCGCGCGTTGCTATCGTCCGTGCGGCAACTCGGATCCGAAGACTTCGCCGAGCGCGAACGCGCGTTTGTCGATTTGCAAAAGCTCGGCGCCGACAGCCGGGCCGATCTGGAGATGTGCCTCAAGTTCACCACCGATATCGAGACGCAGACCCGGCTGAAATCGATCCTGTCCAAGATGCCCCCTGCCGGGCCCAAGAGCCGCGGGCAGATGCTCTTCGATCTCATTCACGTGGACGAACCACAGTGGGGCCACCTTGGAGACACCGCCATAAACGTGCTTGTCGATGGCAAGCCGCATCGTTTGACGCGTCGCGACATCGCGGGTCTGAGTGCGATGACCCCCTCGGGCGGACCGGCGCCCACGCTGTCGGGTCCGGCCGGCTTCCGCCGGCTACGCATCGAAGAGTTTCCGGCCGGCTGCAGCGAAGAACCGTTCGAGAAAATGCCCGATGGCCGGCCCATCAACATCGGCGATAACATCGAGCGCACGTTCCTGAGCCGTGGCTTCGTACTGTCCACATCCATCAAGTCGTCGTGGGTGTCGGTCAATGGCTTCAGCGTGCAAGGCAAGAGCCGCGGGCTATCGGCGGCTAACCATCAGCCCCTGTGGGAAGGCGAGATCACCGTGCGCTTTGTGGTCTCCGGACGCGAAGAGGTTCCGGCAGGCGTGACGCATTTCGGTTGCTACATCGCCTCGGTAGTCCCCGGTGGAACAGCGATGGTCGCCTTCGATCTTGCCGGCCGCGAACTTGGCCGCGTCGTGACGCAGGTCAATGGCCACGAGTTTCTCGGCATGACTTCATCCATTCCCATTCATCGGGTCCGCTTCGTCCCGAACCCGAAGCTGGACCGCGACTACACGCTGGACGATTTCATCTTCACAACACCGCAATCGCCCGAGGCCCGGCATGGCGAGAAATTCGGTGTCACTCTTGCTGCCGGCGACCGCATCTTTTGCTCGGATGTCGAACTGCGCGACGGCAATGCCCATCTGATCGGCATGCCCGGTCGATTGCCGAACCGCACCGTGCGGCTGAGCGACGTGCGCCGAATCAATCTTCCCGACGGCAACGAGCCTCTCGGGGCTTTGCCCACCGGCGTCTTTGTCGAACTCCGTGACGGTTCCATCATGTTCGGCAATCAGCCGCCTCTCAAGCAAGGAGCCCCGGTGTTCCGGTTGCCCGTGAATCCGCTCAAGAAGCAGCAAGATGTGGTCGGACTCTGGGGCAGTAAACATTCGCGGGTGTTGCGGACTCCCACGCTCAAGCAAGCGGTACGCTGGGACGCCTGGGAACGCAAGTGGCTCGACATCGCCGAGGTTCGCCTGGACGACGAGGAAGTACGCTGGAAGGTCGGCGACACTGCCGATGCACAGATGTACCACAAGCTCGGCCCGTTGTGGCTCGCCGACCCGCCTGCCGCTCCTGTTCCCGGCTGGCATCTGTCCCTGCGCCAGGGCGACGACATTGTCTTGACCAGGGGCCAGCCCATCACCGGTCGACTTTCGCAGAAACTGCACGCCGCCTGGCGCGATCACAATCTCCAGCTCGGGCCAAAGGATGTGAGTTCGCTATTCTGGGTGCCGGCCCCGGCGTCGGGCAAGCCCGCGCAGCGCAAGCCCGCGCAGCGCAAGCCCGCGCAGCGCAAGCCCGCGCAGCGCGAGTCCGAGCAAAGCAGGTCCGCGGATCGCTGAGGGAAACATGATCGAATTTGACACCGAGCGCGACCCGCTGGACATGCTGGCGGAAGAGTTTGCCCAGCGTTGGCGGCGCGGCGAGAAACCGTCCATCGGCGATTATGCAGCTCGCTTCCCGCAGTGGGCCAGCGAAATCCGTGCAGTGCTGCCCTCGGTGGCCAAGATGGAGCAATGGCGCACTTGCCGAGAGGCCACCGATGCAAGCCTGGCGCCCGGCGCAAGCCCCGAGAAAGTTGGCGACTACCGCATCCTCCGCGAGGTTGGCCGTGGAGGCATGGGAATCGTGTTCGAGGCCATTCAGGAATCGCTCGGCCGGCGCGTCGCGCTCAAGATCCTGCCCAACCATTTTCTCCTCGATCGCAAGCGCCTCGAGCGTTTCCAGCGGGAATCCAGGGCTGCCGCGCGGTTGCATCATACCAATATCGTGCAAGTCTTCGGCGTCGGTGAGCAGGACGGCTTCCACTACTACGTGATGCAGTTTATCGAAGGCCGGGGACTGAACGAGGTGCTGCGCGACTGGCGCTGCGCCGCCGGACTGCCCGACAGGACTGCTGCCACCGACACTGCGGAGCCAGACCGCGACGGCACGCCTGTGGTCGAAGCGAAGCCCATGCCGCGTTGCATCGACGAATCGCGCTGGCGCGAGACGGCAGCTATTGGTATGCAAGTTGCCGACGGGCTACATCATGCCCATCAACAAGGCATCGTCCATCGTGACCTGAAGCCGGCCAACATCCTGCTGCAGGTCGCCAATCGCGAATCGCAGATGGATCGCGCGGCGCCGCTCGATTCTTCTTGTAAGACCTCCAGTCTGCAATCTGCCGTTCCAAAGATCACGGACTTCGGCCTTGCCAAGCTTTCCGATCACGACGACCTGACACAGACCGGCGACATCCTGGGCACGGTCGGCTACATGGCCCCGGAGTGTTTTCACGGGTACGCCGACGCGCGCAGCGACATCTGCGCACTTGGCTTGACGCTCTACGAGATGCTGACGTTGCAGCCGCCCTACGCGGGGACCAGTCCGGCCAGGCTCATACGACAAGCCAGCGAGCAAGAACCGATCCGGCCGCGCAAGCTGAATCCCGCGATTCCTCGCGATCTCGAAACGATCATCTTGAAAGCCATTTCCCGCGAGCCGGAGCGTCGCTATGCGACGGCTCTAGCTCTGGCGGAAGACCTCGGCCGGTTTCTCGACGATCGGCCCATCCTGGCGCGGCGAACCACGGCGCCGGAACGGCTCTGGCGCTGGTGCCGGCGCAACCGGGCGCTGGCCACGCTTGCCGGTATCGCGCTGGCGTGCTTCTTGCTCGCCGCCGTCGTCGGCTGGGTCGGCTATGTACACACGCGACGGGCCCTTGACGGCGAATCGCAGAAGAGTGCGGAGGCCAAGCAGGCCACCGAACTGGCCATGGCCAATGTCAAGCTTTCGCTGGAGCATTTTGAGGAAATCTTCGACCGCCTCGCAGACAAGGCCTCGGCTCCACCGCGCGAGGGCAAGTTCGGTTTCAAGGGGGTCAAGACATCGAAGGTCTCAGAGGAAGACGCCGCCCTGCTCAACAGCATTGTGACCTTCTATGACGAGTTCACCGAGCGAAACACGACTAATCCGCGCTTGCAACTGGAGGCGGCAAAGGCGCAGCGCCGCGCCGGTGACATCCATCGGCGCTTGCATCAGCCAGACAAGGCGGCCGTCGCTTATCAGCGTGCCGTGGCCATGCTCGAGAAGCTTGCCGAAAAGTTTCCTGCCGAGCCACGCTATCGCTCCGAGCTGATGCTGACGTACCTGCTGGAAGACATGCCCGCAAGCGATCCAGAACAACTCCGCGCCGCTGAACAGCGTCTTGCTCGCGCCGTCATTGTCGCTGGAAGGCTCGTTGCCGACGATCCGGAGTCGGTAGCGTACTCGTGCTTGGAAGCGCGCTGCCAGGCTAGGTTGGGGGTGATTCAGCATCAGCGCGGCCATATGAAAGAGGCAGAGGGTAGCTTGCGTAAGGCGCTGGCGATACAGAAGGCAGTCAAGAAACCGACGCGCGACCCGGATTTCACTCAAGACCTGGCTAGTGCCCGCCTGGCCCTGGCCGAGTGCCTGCTGGCCAAGGGGGAACTTGCCGAGGCGCGTGCCACGCTGGAGGATTCGATCAAGAGCCTGCGCAGCAGCACCAAGGACGAGCCGCGCTATCGCTGGCGCGGCGGACAGCTGGCCAGCCATTATCAAAAGCTTGCCGCCGTGCTGACGCGGCTGGGAATGACAGAACTGGCCGAGGAGGCTACACGCAGCGCGGGCCGTTACCGGCAGTCGTTCCGTGGGCGACCTTGATTTCGCTCAGGTTGCCGCCGCGAAATCACTCGCAGCGTTGTAATCCTCCGCCAAAAAACAAGGGGCCCATTCGTCCAAGGAACATTTTGTAACTCCTCAATAAGTCTGGGTTGAAGCCGCCTAGGGACGCGCGTGGGTGTGTAAAACTCGTACGTGCAACGCAATCCGAAATGCCGCACTCAGGGAAATTGAGAACCTACAATACTTTGACATAATCTGTTTCAGCTAATAGTCTTAACGTTTGCTTAATCTATTCTTGGTACAATCTTCTCCAGCCTCTTCTTTCCACCGAGCGGGCAGTTCCGGTCTGTCCGCGAGTCCATTGAACTGGAGGTCCACCATGGCAACCGCTAACACTCGCGTCACCGCCAAGGCCCCGCTCATCAAGGACAGCAAGCAAACCATACTCTCGCTGGAGGGCAACCGCAAGTGGATCGCCATGGCGGCCGCGGTGCTGTTTCTGTTGCTCTCTGCGGTTTGGATTTTCGGTGGTGAATCGCAGATCAATCGCGTGCGGCGTTTGCAGAAGGAACTCTTCTCCGAAGAGGCCAAGAATATGAGCCGCGAGGATCGCCGCGAGAAGTTCAAGGAACTCGGCGAGGAAATGCGCAAGCTCTCTCCCCAGGAGCGCGGCCAGCTCGAGGCTGATCGCGCAAAAAAGGATGCCGAGCGCATGGGCAACTTCTTCAGCAAGTCGAAGGAGGAGCAATCGGCCGAACTGGACAAGATGATCGACAAGATGGAAGACGGCCGCAAGAAATTCGAGGAGAATCGAGGCAAGCGCGGCAAGGGACGTAGAGGCGGCGGCGAAGGTGAAGGCGGCGGCGAGGGCTTTGCTCCACGTGCAGGCCCTGCCGGTGGTGAAGCAGGCGGCCCCGGCGGCGGATTCGGTGGTGGTGGGCCGGGCGGCGGCCGTGGCTTCGGCGCCGGCGGCGGTGGCCCTGGCGGCGGCTTCGGCGGACCTGGTGGCGGTGGTTTCGGCGGCAAGGGCAGGGGCAAGATGACTCAGGAGCAGCGCGAGATACGTCAGAAAAACAGGCTGGATGCCACCAGCCCGGAGCATCGCGCTCAGCGAACCGAGTTTCGCCGACTGATGGGTGATAAGATGAAGCAGCGTGGCGTCAGTTTCGGCGGCGGTCGCGGACGCATTTGACTGCGCCAGCGCACGGTCGGCGATAATCAGGGTCCAACCGAGTAACATTCAACCTTGATCTCGTTCAACAGGCCGGACTCGTGAGATAAGAGGATGTGAATCTCGTCGGATCTGAGAAAGTGCGTCTTGTAGACGGCCCAGCAATTCAACTGAGCGGCGCCATGGTTCCGCTCCTGGCACTGAAAGCCGTTCTGCTGCATGATTCGTTTTGCATTGTCGATGGGCATGCCGAGAGAGAGGAACCTCTTGACCTCCACCAACATGTCCTCGTCGTCTAAATGCAACTCCATCGAAGTTCGCGGCGATGTCCAGAATGGATTGGTAAGGCAGCCGGCAAGTGTGCATACCGCAAGCAGCATCATCCGCTTCATGGCCGTTGTCCAACCAGGCATTCCACGAGCTAGCCGTTCCATTCACGCAACCATTGTTGCCTTGTCAAATCGAAATCGCGATCCGGCCACATAGTGCGGATCGATCTCGATGCTCAACCAGCGGCGCTGCTGCGCCTCGGCTGCCTGGCCGGTGACGTTGCTGCCGGCAAACGGATCAACCACCAGATTGCCTGGCAGCGTGAGAAGGCGTATGAAGAAGTCCGGAATCTCCGGCGGGTACCGGGCCGGGTGGATTGGCAATCCCGCCGCGCGGCACTTGAAGATGTAGTCTTCCTGCGAGCGCGTGTTGGGGACTGTGAGAAGATTGGGTGGAATCGCGCCGCCGTTGTCCTTCTGGAAATGCGGCCCGATCTCGTGCTGCGACGGCCGTATCGCCGGCTCGTAGCCGTCGCGCAGCAGCCGTTTCATCGATCGGCTGTACGGCTTCAAGACGCGTCGATTATCTGCTTGCGGCTCAGGCGACTTGGATAGCCACCACAGTGTATTGACCGCGTCCTTGACGCGCGTGCGGCGGATCGTGACCCATTCCGCCGGCGTCGGCAGCCGCGAGGGGTTGAACCAGTAGAAATCCTGGGCCAGGTGAAACGTCTCGCACAGCTTGATGATGAGGTGATAGGGAAACAGGGAGCGCGTGCCGCTGCCCCGATTCCAGGCTCCACCCAGGTCCATGACAAAGCTGCCATCCGGGCGCAGCACACGATGGATCTCCCGCGCGAACGGCATGAACCATTCGACGTATTCGCTCGCCTCGACGTTGCCGTACGCCTTCTTGCGCCGCAACGCAAACGGTGGCGACGTCATCACCAGTGACACCGAGTCGCCGCGCAGGCTGCCGAGCACATCGAGCGCATCGCCCAGATACGCTTTTCCAAGGGGGGTCGTGTAACTCGGCTGCAGCCGCGACTTTGCCACCAGCATCCTCCTCGCTGCCGTCCAGTACGAACGGCGCGAGGGGGGTATAGCATGCTGTGGATTCAAGACAAGTGAAGTAGGACTCGGAACTTGTGATAAGCGAGGCAAGCTTGCGAAACCGGGAGCGTGAGCGACCGAAACGTGATGGCAATTATGGTCGTTCAGGTTCTTGGCACGCCATTGTCGATGGCGTCACTTGGGCGATCGCCGCTTTCGGTCGCACTTCTTCGATCAACGTCATCCACACCGGACCAGGCGAAGTGCCTTGCGCCGCGCATTTCTGGCATGGCTGGTTGACGATGCGCGCGTGCAAGCGATCCTGGTGCCCGCAGCGTGGACACTTCCACAGTCGACGAACGTCAAACTTCAAGCGGCCGCTGGGCCCCTTCATCTCCCGGCCTCCACAACTCCACAACGAAAATCTCGAGAACTGGGCCAACCCTGAGCCCGCGTCCGTGATGCTTGCCACTGTTGCTCGGCTCCGTTGTTGCCTCCCTGGAATTCTAGGGAGCAGCCTGACCAGACTGGCTGGAAATCCCGAAACGCCGGCAGGAATGTCCATATGATGAGAGGCATCCAGCTTTGCACGAAATGATTCCGATTCCTTCGGAAACTGCCGATGTATCGCAGCCTGGTGATCAACCTCGTGTTGCTGAATTCGCTCCTCGGTGTTGCCGGCTGCAGCCGCCCATCGGAAAAGCCGCCGCCTCTCTTGAAAGACGATAAGGACGAACTGTGGGGCGATGACAAGAAGGACGGGGACGAGTCAAACAACCCAGTAGAACCGGCGAGCAAGGATGACAAGAAGGACGTCGCGCGCCGGACGAGTACCAGTTCCGGGCGGAGCGGTTACCGCCCGCTATATGTGCCGCATGGCGGTTACATGCAGCGTAGCAGTCCGCGCACCCAGGCGCGGCCCGGCTCCAGTTCCGTGAGTCGCGGCGGCTTCGGCGCCACCGGCCGCTCGGCCGTTTCTTGAGAATGCATGAAAGGCGGCTCGCGATGGAGTGGGACAAGCTCGGCATGGGCGTTGTCAACGCCGTGGCTTTTGGCCTGGTTGGCATCGTGCTTGCCATCTTCGGCTTCAAGCTCTTCGATTGGCTCTCGCCCAAGATCGACATGGAAAAGGAGCTGGCGGAGAAGAACAACGTGGCCATCGCCATCGTGTGTGGGGCGGTGATACTCGGCATCTGCTACATTGTCGGCCAGGTGGTCGGCGGTTAATTTCGTGGCGACAAGCTGCCAGCTTGTCCTTCGTGTTCATGCCAGGGCTGAGCCGGCAAGCTGGCAGCTTGCGGCTACGACAGGGAGCGACTCATGTCAAACAGTTTCACGCGACGCGGTTTCATGGGGTCGTCGTCGCTGGCGGCGGCGGGGGTGGGATTGCCGTCGCTAGCCGCGGCGGCACAGGATCGAGCGGCGGGAGCCAATCGCCGGCTGTCAGTCGGCATCGTCGGCCCGGGCGGGCGTGGCTCGTCGTTGCTGCGCAACTTTTTCGCCGTCGCCAAGGAGCAGCAGGCCGAGTTATCCGCCGTCTGTGATCTCTGGTCGCGCAATCGCGAGCGCTCCGCGGCCCTGGTGCAGAAGCTGGGTGGCCGGCAACCGCGCGTCTTCAACCGTCTCGAGGACATGCTGGGCATGGAGGGACTGGATGCCGTCATCATTGGCACGCCCGACCACAGCCACGCCCAGCAGATCGTGCAGTGCCTGCGCGGCAACAAGCATGTCTACTGCGAGAAGCCGTTCGCCAACCGGCTCGATGAGGCCAACGCCGCCATCGACGCCTGCCGGCGCTCCGACAAGGTCGTGACTCTGGGCACGCAGCGACGCAGCCATCCGCAGTACCTGTCCGCTCAGGAGGTCATGCGGACCGGCGTCATCGGCGACATCGTGCAGGTGGACATCATCCAGAACGCCTACTCGCCGTATCGCTGGAGGCGTGACGCAGACGTGAAGGCACTGCGTGAAAAGGACGTCGACTGGCGAGCCTTCCTCATGGGCCGGCCCAATCAGCCGTTCGATGCCCGCAAGTACCTCGAGTTTCGCCTGTTCCGCGACTTCAGCACCGGCATCATCGACCAGTGGATGACACACATGATCGATACCGTACACATGCTGACGGGGGCGACCTACCCGCGCAGCGCCGTTGCCCAAGGCGGCACCTATGCCTGGCGTGACCATCGCGAGAACGGCGACACCGTCAACGCCTCGCTGGAGTACGTCCTTCCGGCCGCCGAGGGCCGGTCGCCAGAGCGCCGCTTCCTCGTCAACTACATGAGCACGCTGGCCAATGGATTCGGCAGCGGCTGCCGCATCCTGGGCCGGCAAGGCACGCTGGAATACGAAGATCGCTGGCGCGTCTCCGGCGAGGGAGTGCGCGGCTCGAAGGTCCAGGCACGAGACATCGCGCCGCGAGCCGGCCTGCAAGGCACCATGGATACCATCCACATGGCCAACTGGCTCGACTGCATCCGCGGCGGCCGCAGACAGACACACTGTACCGCCGAGCACGGCTACCAGCACGCCATCGCCTGCATCATGACCGACCGGGCGCTGCACAGCGGCCGCCGCGTTCTCTTCGATGAGCGGGCACGCACGATTCGCGAAGGCTAATTAGTCTTCCGGCCGCCGAAGATGGCCAGCTCGAAGTACTTCCAGAAGCAATCGACCTCGCGGTAGCCGACGTCGCGCAGCCACTGGCATTGCGCCTCGACGGGGGCGCAGATGTTGGCGGCGCGATCGGGCCGGGTCAGGAACTCGTGCAGCACCTGATCGCGAGTTACGGTCTCGCCGCGCTGCGTGCGCCGTTGCCAGAGATGGTCGGCCATGGCATCGTCGAACAGTTTTTCGATCCCGGCACTCGGACTTGAGACATGCTCGCAATTGACGAAAGCTCCGCCCGGCGTCAGCAGTTCGAGGATCTCGGCGTAAAGGGCGCGCTTGCGGCCGTCTGTGAGATGATGGATCGCGAAACCGGATACGACGGCATCGTAGGGACCGGACACGCTATTTCGCCAGTCGGGCGATTGCAAATCGGCCTCGACAACGCGGGCGCGGGCGCCGAACGTCGACAACCGATGTCGGGCTTGTTCCAGCATCGGCGGCGAGAAATCCAGCGCCTCGCCGGTCGAGCTGGGAAATGCCTCGAGCACGGTTGCGAGCAACAACCCGTCGCCGCAACCAAGATCGAGAAAACGCCCGGGAGAATCCCGCCGCAGCACGCGCAGCAGCACGTCGAGCTGGCGGGGTCGATCTGGGATGGAGAGCGAGCGCTCGTTCAGAAACGCCGCCGCCACTTTCGCCTGCTTCCAGACCTCGTTGATGTTGCTCGCCTCGTTCATATGTGTCTCCGGCGAGGCCAGGTTCCAGCCGAATACGCCGGCAAGGGTCGGCGCGTGCGCAAAACCTGAAGCATGAGCGGGGTTGCCATCGTCCCTCGCCTACGCTTTGCGCTCAGCAATTCTCACCACGCCGTCTCAAGTATGGTCACCAGCGTTCTATGGGGCCGCGCGGCACCGGCACCTGTGGCTCGGGGCCATGGTGCCAGCTTGGCGGCGGACCCTGATCACGCAGCTCGGCGATGATATCCTCGAAATCGGCCAGCGTGGCGAGCATGACCAGACGCTGCTGCACGTCGCGGCCGACCCTGAGCGCCCGGCAATACCAGTTGGCCATCTTGCGAAAGGTCAGGCAGGCGAATCGTTCACCGCGCTGCTTCGCCAGAAGATACAGATGCCGGGACATGAAGTCGATGCGCTGGCCATACTCCGGTCGCGGGCCCGGTTGCCCGGTCCGTTCCCAGCAAGCCAGATCGCGAAAGATCCAGGGATTGAGCAAGGCGCCGCGGCCGATGGACACGCCGGCGCAGCCCGTCTCGCGCAGCATGGTCTGGGCATCGACGATGTTGCGGACATCGCCGTTGCCGATCACCGGAATGCGTGCGACGGCCTCGACCACCGCACGGATGCCGTCGCGATTGACATGGCCGTGAAACCCCTGGGCACGCGTGCGCCCGTGAATGATGACGCCTGCCACGCCAGCTTGCTCGAACTCGCGGGCGAAGAACGGGGCCGTGAGGTTGTGCTCGTCCCAGCCGAGCCGCATCTTGACTGTGACCGGAATGCGCACGGCCTCGACGACGGCGCGAACGAGGCCTACGGTTCCCGACGGATCGCACATCATCGCCGAGCCGCCGCCGCCCTTGACGACCTTGTGCACGGGGCAGCCCATGTTGATGTCCACCACCGCCACGCCATAGTCCTGCAACCAGCGGGCGGCCTCGGCCATCTCGCGGGCATCGGCCCCGTAAATCTGCACGGCCAGCGGCGCGTCCGCCGCCGACGTCTCAATCATCTCCAGCGTCCGCGGCGTGCCGCGCAGGAGGGCACGAGCGTTGATCAGGTCGGTCGTTGCCAGCCCCAGCCCGCCGACCTCGCGCACCACCAGCCGAAACGGGAAGTTGGTGTATCCCGCAAGCGGCGACAGCAAGAAGCGCGACGTCAGCGTTAACTTGCCCAGCACGACCCGCCGGCCGCGAGCGGGAAAGGCCGGCGGACTCGCCGCTGCAACTTCGTCAAGGATTGTCGTGTCGCTCATTCCGGGTGTCAGGGTAACAATTCATCGAGCAATGGACAAGGGATGCCGTCGCCGAAGCAATCTCGGCGGCCGGTGGTCGCGTGAATGGCCGGCGAGAGTTCACTTTTCCGCCCGTGTACCTCGCTGCTCGACCACCAACCGGCGCAGCATGCGCAGGTTCACGGCGTCCATGTCGTCGCGGTCCGCGGATTCTTTCGGCGTCTCCAGGATCATGGGCCGGCTGCGGAAACGCGGGTCGTTGACGAGCAGGCGAAACCCATCCAGGCCGATGCAGCCTTTGCCGATGTGCGCGTGCCGGTCCACGCGGCTCCCTGGTGGCTTGGCGCTATCGTTGACATGAAAGAGACGCAAACGCCTTACGCCGATGAGTCGGTTGAATTCGCGCATCGTGGCGCGATACTCCTTCTCCGGAGCCAGCGCGTAGCCGGCCGCGAAGACGTGGCAAGTGTCCAGACACACTCCCAGTCGCGCGGGCTCTTTTACCTTGGCCAGAATTCTGGCGAGGTGCTCGAAGCGATGGCCCAGGCTGGTTCCCTGACCTGCGGTCGTCTCCAGCAATACCTTCACGCGAAAGCCAGGGCAGCAGGCATGCGCCTCGTCGAGTGCCGCGGCCACGCGCTGCAAACCAGCTTCCTCGTCGCCATCGACAGCAGCGCCCGGGTGCGTGACCAGGTAATGCAAGCCGAGTGCCTCCGCCCGCTGCATCTCGACGACGAATGCTGCCAACGACTTGCGATACAGCGCGGGATCCGGGGACGCCAGGTTGATGAGGTAGCAATCGTGTGCTGTCGTGTACCTCAGCCTCGCCCTTCGCACGGCCGTCTTGAACGGGTGAATGTCGGCCTGGGCCAGGTCTTTTGCGTGCCACTGGTTGTTGTTCTTCGTCAAGGACTTTCCATCTCGGAGCGGTTCTTTCCCTGCTGGGACTACGGGCTTAACTGCCCACTGCGACGGACTATGCGTAAAAATCTGCACGGTATCCATCCCGTGCGCCGCCGCTGTCTCGACGGCCTTATGGAGTCCTCCCGCAATAGACATATGAGCGCCAAACAACGGCATCGACCACTCGCTTCCTTCGTAAATGACCGTGAGGTTTCATCGCCGCCGCCTAACGCTGAAGGACGAAAACCAGAGCCTCGCAAAGTCCTCCGTCTTTATCGAGTCGGCAGCCGTATTCTTGTTTTATGTCTGCGTCCCCTGAGCCGCCCTCCTCACCACCACAAACCACGCCTTTGGCCCGCCCTTGCTGAAGTTGAAGTCCTTCAAGTCGGGCCGGACCTCGTACCGTGACGGCTCGATGGACTCGACCACCCACCCTTCGGCGAAGGCGTCCTCGATCTCTTTCCGACTCACCCGCCGAGGCCCTTGCTCGCCCGGCTCGGCGTCCGAAAAGCACAACAGGAACAGCCTGCCGCCCGGATTCACGACCGTCGCCAGCCCCTCGACGTAGCGCCGCCGGTCGTCATCGCTGAAGACGTGGAACAGGCCGGAGTCGTTCTCCGGGCGACAATTAGGCATTTCCCTTCTCGTGTTTCTTCAAGTAGATCGAGTGCGCCCAG
>VGYC01000019.1 GCA_016873095.1 Planctomycetota bacterium
CGCGTGCCCGGCCTCTCCGCGCCCGCGTCGCGTCATCCCGTCACCCCGCGGCCCCGCGCCTGCCCCCCCCCGCCGGCCCAGCAACGCAACTGGCTCGCAAAATGCCCCAGACGGCCGTGACGGCACCCTGGAGGGCGTGCGCGACATATCAGACGTAGGGCGCTACCGAGAACTGGAGCCCAAGTCGACGCTGCGACACAAGTGTCCGAGCCGGAAGCATCAGCGCGGTCATTGGATCTTGTACCGTCGCTTACGGTGTCATTTGCCAGTAGCGCGGCTCCCCGCGCAGATAGCGCGAATCGCTCTCGTGCCCAGCGTGTCCGACACAATTTCACCGTGCCGAAATGCCGGACGGGCGAAGTTCACCGGGGCGCAGGCACGAACATGTTCATGGACTTGTCGCCCATGTTCGTCCAGAACGTCCCCGGGCCGGACTGGAATAGCCGCAGCCGCATCGCCTGGTTCAAGTTTTGCGACATCGTGTAGCGCAGGAACGAATCACTGTCGCTGCCGAAGACGTCCATCTGCATCTTGTAGAGGCTGCTCTTGGCGACGTTGAGAAGCCTCTTGGATTCGGCGTCCGCCTTGCCCAGCAGTTCCTTGCGCTCGGCGTCCATGATCGACTTCTTGGCGTCGTACTCGTCCTTGAGCTTTTCCACTTCGGCGTCGGTGATAAGGGTGAGGTTCTCTACTTCGCGCTCGATGCCGGCGACCAGTTTCTGAGTGATGGCTTCCACCTTGGCGACCTCGAAGGCGATGGTGCGCTCGGCCGCCACGACTTCGTTCTGCGTCTTGGCCGTCAGCGTCTGCTCCTTCTGTGTGATGGCCTTCTCCCTGGCAAGCTGCTCATCGCGCTTCGGCTTCAAGAAGGCGTCCGGGATGATGATGTTGCGGATGAAGGCGTGGCGGACGATGACATTGTCCGCCTTGCAGGCCTGTTGCAATTCCTGCATGAAGTCGTCCTGGAACTTCTCGCGCTTGACGCCGTCGAGAAAGTCCTCCGCCCCGTAGTCCTGCCCCTTGTTGCGGCTGATGTTCTTGACATTGAGCATGATGACCGCCGTCTCGATGCGCTTGATGTTGCGAAACTTGGCGACCCACTCGGGCCAGTGCTTCGGCTTCAGCTCCCACTCGATGGTGCAGTCGAGCTGGATGCGGTTGCTGTCGCTGGCGTCGAAAACCAGGGCAGTGTTGTCCTTCGGCTCGGACGAGTAGTGATACGTCGTTTGATAGATGCCGATGTCGCAGGGAATGACCTCGTATTCCTCGGTGTTGATCGGGTACAGGCCGGGTTGCAGGATCTCGTCGCGGATGATGCCCTTTTCGCCCGGCTTGGTGGCGAACTCGGTAGCCCCGTCCAGGCCGAGCTTGCGGCGCTTGACGCCCACGTAGCCTTGCTTGACCTCGACCATGTCCACTAGTTTGACCTCGTAACCGTAGGGATTGAGACGGTACGACCCGGGGAGCAAGACTTCGCGGTGAATGCCCTGCTGCCCCTTGTCCGCCAGGAACTGTCCCGCGGGCAGCGGCGTGCCGCCCAGCGCCTTGACGATGCCCACCTTGGCCGGCTCGATTCCCTTGGCCGACTTCTTGGCCGCCGGGACGACGATGTTTGGCTTGATCTCGGTCTTGTAGAAAACAGGCCAGACGAAGTGCCAACCCTCGCCGTACACCTCCTCGCGGATGCCCATTTGTCCCGGGCCGGCCAGCAGTGGCCCCTCGGCGAGCGGCTCGCCCGACTTGGCGATGACCACCAGCATGTGCCCGGACGGAACGTGGTGCAGGAAGAACTTGCGGAAGGAATAGACCAGCGACACGCACACGATCAGCACGAACAGGATCAGCAGCCTCGCGTGCCTCGGCTTCAGCCAGAGCAACGCGTGCCCACAGGCGCGGGCAAGGTTGCCGAGCTTGCTCAAAATCTTGCGAACCATGATGATGTACCTCGTTATGAATGAATGCGGAATGAACGATTGAAAGTAATGGTGATAAAGCTTCAATTGCCGTTGGTCGGTGGCGCCTTGCGTGGCGACTCTTCCGACGCCTGCTTGGGAGATGTCTTGCTTTGGGCGGCAGGCGTTTTCCGGCTAGTCAACTCGCCGGGGGACATGTAGGTCGAGAATAGCCTGGCGAAGTCGCTGGTGTCGGAGGCGAAGATCTCCGACAGCACCGGCGACAGCTTGCGCAGCACGTGATACTTGGCGAAATGCCCGGGGGACTCGAAGCCCTCGATGGCGGTCTTCATCTCGGCAACCGTAGCGGTGTTCTCCGCATTGATGATGTTGGCCTCCGCCTTGCCGGCGGTCAGGATGGCCAGGGCGCGCTGCTTCGAGCCGTCGAGCCGCGCCTTCGCCGATTCCAGCTCGGCCTCCAGCTTCGCCTTTTCGTTTCCCGTCCGCCGCTGGGCCAGTGTCTTGGCCTGCTCGAGCTTGGTGTTGGCGTCGATCACCATCTTGCGCTGGTTGGCAAGCGCCTCCGTGGACTTGAGCTCTTTTTCCTGATCGAGCTGCGTCACCTTCTGCTCGTTGGTCTTGCGCGCGATGCGGGCCTGTTCGCGCTCGCGAATCTGGCTGCCCAGTTCTTCGAGGAGCGGGTTCATGCGCGTCTGGCCGACGGCGATGTAGTCGATGATCACGCCGACCTTCTCCCACTCCGGCCGCACCTTGGCCATCAGCTCCACCTGCAAGCGCTCGCGCGGGTTGATGCGCTTGGCGTCCTTGTCCGACTGGTCCTTGGGATTGCTGATGTACTCGCGGGCGTCATGCTTGCTTCCCTCGATGCGCACGTAGCCGCGCATCAGCGGCAGAATGATCTTCTGCAAGATCGGGTTTTTGTGCTGGTCCTCCGGCGTGTCGTCCTGCTGGTGCAGCACGCCTTGCTCGCACAGCATGACAAAGAGCTCCGGGGCCTTCTCGGCGGCGACCTTGTAACGGACTTGCACGCGCGGCTCGATGGTGAAGCCGTCCTTGGACGGAAACTCAATGTCGTCGAAGACGACGGTGTGCGCCCGGACATCGACCGGCACAATGCGGGCCAGGTAGGGGTTGACATAGTGCGTGCCGCTGGGGACGAAGGACTTCTGCACGCCGCGCTCGCCGTCGGCGACGACATAGGGATTAGCGCGGTCCTTGGGCGGCTCCTTGCCCCACATCAAGACCTTGACGCCGACCTGCTGCGACTCGATTTCGACCGCCGGCACGATCTCGTAATCGTAGACGTGCGGGTTGAGCCGATACTTGCCGGGCCCCAGGACTTGCTCGACGATGCCGCGCTCGCCGGGTTCGTCGAGGTCGAGCGGGCTGCGGGCCAGGTAGTCGCCGCGCGTCCGCCGCTCCGGACTGAGCTCCGAGCCGGCCTTGCGGATGAGGACGGCGCAGAACTTCTCCGGAACTTTCAGGATCGGATGCGGCTCGAAGGAATAGAAGAGCGGATTGAGAAAATGCCGCCCCTCCGGCAGCACCTTGCGCTGGATGCCCTGGTACGACGCGTCCGGGGCTACGATTTCGCCATCAGGCAAAGCCTGGCCCCAGCGGTGCGTGACGACCAGAAACGTGTCCGGCTCCACCTCGACGCGGGCTACCGTCCACATAAAGACCAGCCAGCCGACAATGAGGAACAAAGCGCACACCGGCGCCGCCACCAGGCAGAAACGAGTTCTGCTGGACATGAGAGTCTCCCTGCAAAATGTCGGACAACTCTTGTTGAAACGGCGACGCGCGGATGGTCGCAGCTTACCGCCTATCATCTGCCGCACGCATGGCGCTGTCAATGTCCCGCACGACTTTTGCAAGCGACGCTGCCAGCGTCGCCGGGCGCCAAACTTGACGCCCGCGCAGAAACTCGGCGACGTTGGCAGTGGCGCCGACGCGAATTGCTATAATCTCCCGCAGGTTGCCTGCCCCGGAGTTCTCCCATGTCCATGAGCGAGGCGGCCGAGCGCATTCGCGAGCGCATGCTCGCCGACGATTCCGTGCGCGTGTCGGTCGCGCTGTTCGGGCAGCCGGGCTGCGGCAAATCGTCGCTCATCAATCGGCTTACCGGGCAGCAGCTCGCCGCCGAGGGCGTGCACAACGATGTCACCACCGAGCGCCGCGATTTCGAGTGGAACGGCCTGGTCCTGGTCGATCTGCCCGGCTACGACACGGCCATGTTCCCGGCCGACGACTACCTGGCCCGCTTCGGCGTGCTGGATTTCGACCTGCTCCTGTGCGTCTTCGACGGCAAGTTCCACCAGGCCGACACCGGGCTCTTCCACGCGGTGACACGCCGCGGCAAGGTGTGCCTGTTCGTCCGCAACAAGCACGACACCCTGTGGCAGGACGGCCAAGAGCTTGCCGAGTTGGAGCGCGAGGTGGCGGACAGCGTCGCCGCCCAGGTCGGCGAGCGTCATCCGGTGCACTTCACCAGTTGTCGGCTCAACTCCGGGCTTGGGGAACTGGAGCAGGCCATCAAAGCTCAGCTGGAGCCGGCCAAGCAGGAACGCTGGGTGCGGGCTGCCAAGGCCTACACCCAGGAGTTTCTGCTGGAAAAAAAAAGTCTCTGTGAGCAGCGCGTGACCTGGAGCGCGGCGGTGGCGGCAGCCAGCGGCACCATCCCCGTCCCCGGCATCAACTTTGCCATAGACCTGCCGGTGCTGCTGTCGCTCTTCCGTTTCATTCGCGACACCTACGGGCTAACCGACAAATCACTGGCAACCAGGGAATTCGCCGTGCCGGCGCTCGCGCCGCTGGTAAACAGCGTCGTTCGTTATGCCAGCTCCGAGGGCGTCACCTTGTTGCTGAAGGAATCGAGCGGCATGGTGATCGCCGAGCAAGTCGCCAAGTTCGTGCCGCTGGTGGGCACCGTCATCGCCGCCAGCCTGGGCTTTGCCATCACTCGCAAGGTCGGCAACATCTATCTCAACGACTGTCATCGACTTGCGGAGGCAGTGTTGAAATCTCAGATTCGAGCGGCCTAGCATGCAGGCCGTCACCAGATTGAACGCCATGACGCATCCTGTCGACAAGACAAGACGTGTTTCGTGGCGCCGTAAGCTATCGATAAACTGCGGGGCGGTATGGTATCCCCGCGCCGCACCGCGGGAAACAGGTCAATCGTGGAGGAAGCTCGCTTGGCAGTTTCGCACGCTGTCTCACGCGAAACCGCCAAGCGACGTTCAGTCACGCATGTCCAAGCCGGCATGATTAGCGGGCGAACTCCACGGAGCGTGTCTCGCGTACCACGGTCACCTTGATCTCGCCGGGGTAGTTGAGCTGCTGCTCGATGGCGCGGGCGATCTCGCGGCAGGTCTTGACGGCCTCGCTATCGGAAAGCTGGTGCGAGTTGGCGATGACTCGCAGTTCGCGGCCGGCCTGGATGGCATACACCTGATCGACTCCCGGAAAGCCGCAGGCCAGCGCTTCCAGCTCCTCCAGGCGCTTGACGTATTTTTCCAGCGTCTCCCGGCGCGCGCCGGGACGAGCGGCGGAGATGGCGTCGGCGGCGGCGACCAGCACCGTGTAGATGTGGTCCACGGTCACGTCGTCGTGATGGCCGGCAATGGCGTGCAGCACTTCCTTGCTGGTCTCGCCGTAGCGGCGGGCCAGCTCGGCGCCGATCTTGGGATGGCCGCCTTCCATCTCGTGGTCTGCCGCCTTGCCGACATCGTGCAGCAAGCCGCAGCGCCGGGCCAGAGCCCCGTTGAGGCCCAGCTCGTCGGCCATCATGCCCGTCAGATGCGCCACCTCCAGGCTGTGTTGCAGGACATTCTGACTGTAGCTGGTGCGGAACTTGAGCCGGCCCAGAAGCTGCATGAGCTTCTCGTGCACCGGACCGATATTGGCCTCCTGACAGGTCTGCTTGCCCAGTTCCAGGATGTGCCGTTCCATCTCCTCCTGGGTTTCCTTGACCACCTCCTCGATCCGCGAGGGATGAATCCGGCCGTCCTGGATGAGCTTGGCGAGCGCCAGCTTGGCCGTCTCGCGGCGGATGTTGTCGAAAGCGGAGACGATGACCACGCCTGGCGTGTCGTCCACGATGACGTCCACGCCGGTAGCCTTCTCGAAGGTGCGGATGTTGCGCCCCTCGCGGCCGATGATGCGGCCCTTGATGTCGTCGCTGGGGATGTCCACCGTGCTCACGGTAGTGTCGGCAGTGTGGTCGGCGGCGTAGCGCTGGATGGAAGTGGCAAGCACCTCGCGCGCTTTTTCCTCAGCGGCGGCACGCAAGAGCGCCTCTTGTTTCTGGATGCGCGTCGCCACCTCGTCGGCCAGCTGCTTGTCCAGCCGCGACAGCAGCAGTTCCTCGGCCTGCTGGCGGTTCAGCGTGCTGATCTCGTGCAGCTTCTGCGTCTGCTCCGTGACCAGTCGCTCGGCTTCCTGAACTTTCTTTTCGAGATGATCGCGGCGTTCGTGAACCTTTTTTTCGGTGTGCTGGAGGTTGCGTTCCTTCTTGACCTGGGCCTGGTGCCTTTGTTCGAGCTGGTCTTCGCGTTTTTCGAGTCGGCGTTCCAGTTCGCGCTGCTCGTTGCGGGACTGCTCTGCCTCGCGGTTGAACTCCTCGCGAAGCTTGAACATGTCGTCCTTGGCCTTGAGTTCGGCTTCCTTGCGGAGGTTCTCGGCCTCCTTCTGAGACTGGGCGACGATTTCGGCCGCTCGGTGCTGGGCGCTGCTGAGGTTGAGTCGATCCTGACGGCGCAGGAGCCAGAATGTAGCACCTGCGCCCACACCCAAGCCACCAAGAGCGGCCAGGATGACGAATTCTGTCATGGGCCACTCCACATTGTGGCCCGCCAGCCTGTCACAAGACGATTGCAGATTTCAGATTGAGGTCTTACCTGGCTGCACTTACCTGGGCAAACCGTCAATCTAATTGCCGCTAGTGTCGTTCAGTCTGCGCGAGGGCAACCTGCTCCCGTATGGGAAACTGGAAGTTGGCGGCGGCAAAGGACCGGAGAGCTGCACAGCCGGAGGGGCGTGCGCGCTGACTTGGGCCACTGGCCGATGATTCCTGACAGGAAGTTGCCAAACGGGGCGGACCAGGACGATCCGCGCTCGTTCCAGTTGATACCATGTGCCGCGCCCAATCGGCCGCTGCGCGAGGCAGGCAAGCAAGCCCCCCAGCACCAGCGCCACCCCGAATAATCCGATAAGCATCATGTTGTTCCCGCGTTTGCGTTGCCCGCGGTTCCGTCTGGTGGTGCGAAAGGTACGGCGTTCGGTTGAAGGTGCCCGCAGCGCGATCAACGATGCTTGCGCGAAGCCGCGGACCCCATTTCAAGATTGCACGTTAGGAAACTCCGCGCGCCCTCCCTGGCCGGCCGGACCTTGCCGGCACTCGCGGGCCGGCTTCTTACGCAGCCGGCGTTCTCGTTCTATTATGAAGGGACGAATTGGCCAACGTCAATCGAAATCATAATGGCACCGGCAAGTCGCGGCGCGTGAAGATCCGCCAGGCCAGCACATAGCCGGCACTGCCCACCGCCAGCAGCACCGCGAGCCGCAGCCAGATCATGCCTCTCTCAACCCAGTGCTGGTCAAGGATGATGGCCTGCGGCTGGTAATAGTAGAACAACGTCAAGGGCCGCAGCGCCTCGGCGGCGCTCCAGAGCTGGCCGACCAGATTGATCAGAAACTGGAACAGGAAGAGAAGTATGGCGATGCCGAGGACGCGGTTGCGGAAGCGCCCGGCCGCGGACAGGACCATCGTGGCCCCGCTGACCGCGAACACCATGACAGCGACATTGACGAGCGCTGGCGCGAAGCGCGCCGGATCGGCCCGCAATGCTGCCACGGGCTCGTCGGCCAGGCCGAAGACGCTCGTGCCCACCAGCGTCCCCGTCCACATGCTCAGGCACAGGATCGGAATCGCGACGAGATCGACGCACAGATGCGCGAGCAGCAACCGGCCGCGCGACAACGGCTGCGCCAGCAGCAGTTCCATGGTGCCGCGGTCGATCTCACCGGCAATGGCGCCCGCCGCCCGGCCGATTCCCCAGAAGCACAGGATCGTCTGCGTGAACGGGTGAACGTAGCCGATGGACAGCATGTCCATCGGCCGGCGCAAGTCGATCGTCTCGCCGCCAATCAGCGTCTGCACCAGCTTGGCCGGTCCTTCCTGAAATAGCGTTCGCAATAGTGCCTCGACGCCCTGCACGAGCTGGCTATCGAGAAACGGCAGAAGCTGCATGCTGATATTGTGCGTGACGCGTGCCCACAGGCACTGAAAGACGCCCAGCAGCAGCGCCACCACCAGTAGCCAGACACGCACATCGCGCAGCAGCTTGCGAATCAGGATGAGCGTCATGCGGAGGCTCCGTTGCCCGGGGCGCCATGATAGCGGCGATAGATCGGCGACAGGCCCAGCGGCTCCATGCGCACGCTGTGGGCATCGTGTTCCGCCAGCCAGGAAAGCAGGGGCGCCAGCGTGCCGGCGCACTCCGCCACGAGCGTATGGCCGTTCCGCTCGACGATGCGCAGGCCCGGCAGCTCAGGCATGATCGCCGGCGGCCGGCCCAGCGCGGCGCTGACGCGGTGAACTTCGCGCAATTCCCGCATCGACTGTACATGAACAAGCCTGCCTTGTTGCAGGATGCCCACGCGGTCGCAAATCTCTTCTGCCTCGGCGAGGACGTGTGAGGAGAAAACCACAGCCTGGCCCGCTGCACGGGCCTGCCGCAACTGCTCGAGCAGTTGATCGCGCATCGTCGGATCCAAAGTGTTGGTCGGCTCGTCGAGAATGAGCAACGGCGTTCGCGGCAGCAGGACGAGCATCAACGCCAGCTTGCGCTTCATGCCCGAGGACAGGTGAGCGATGGGCCGCGACAAATCGATGTCAAAAGCATTCGCGAGTCGAGCCAGATCTTGAAGGGGCTTGTCGCCACGCAGCTCACCAAGAAAACCGAGCAGCTGCCGGCCATTCATGTTCTCGTAGAGCCGCAACTCGCCCGGCAGATAGGCTACCTGGCGGCGTGCTTGCACGCCCTGCGACCAGCAATCGTGCCCGGCAATGCGCGCCGTGCCGGCGGTCGGTTGCAGGAAACCCAGGAACAGCCGCAGCGCCGTCGTCTTGCCGGATCCATTGGGTCCAAGCAGGCCGAAGATCTCACCAGGCTTGATCTGCAGGCTCAAGGCGTCCAGGGCGCGGAACTGGCCGTAGTCCTTGGTAAGCCGGTCGGCGTACAGGATTGCCGCGCTTCCATCGCCGGCCTTGTGTCCTTGCTGAGCTGAAGTCATCGCGTCGAATGCTCCTCCCAACATCATATGGGAGCAGTCTGTCGCAGCGATATGACGAACGCGCCTGCCGATTAGCTGTCAGTGCGTGGTGCTGGGAGCGAAGTTCAAGCGACGAGCAGATCCGGCGTCTCGCCGCCGATGCGGCGCTTGCGCGCTTCGGAGAAGGTGACGTACTCGGCAATGATCTCCTTGGCCGGGCCTTGCTTGTGAATGGAGCCCTTGTGCATCCAGATGACGCGCTGGCAGAAGTCTTCCATGAAGGAGAGATTGTGGCCCACGACGACAACGATATTGGCTCGGTGCAGGAAGTCCTTCATGCGTTGCTCGGCCTTGCGCTGGAAGACGATGTCGCCCGTTGAAAAGACTTCGTCGATGAGCAGGATTTCCGGATCGCTCGAAGTAGCGATCGAGAAGGCGAGGCGCGTGACCATGCCAGTCGAGTAGCAACGCAGCGGAATCTTGAGGAAGTCGCCCAGTTCGCTGAACTCGGCGATGGTGGCCACCTTCTCCTTCAAGGTCGCCGGCGTCTCGCCCTGCAAGAAGGACCGATAGTAGATGTTGTCATAGCCGGTTGCGTCGGTCTCGAAGCCGATGTTGATGTCAAACAAGGAGCAAATGGACCCCTCGAGAGTGCGGCTCCCGGAAGCTGTCGGATAAATGCCGGCGATGGTGCGCAGCAACGTGCTCTTGCCCGCGCCGTTGTAGCCAATGATGCCGACGCGCTCGCCGTCACGGATGGAGAACGACACGTCTTTCAGAGCGTGGATATGGCGGAAGCCGGTCTTGTGCCGGTTGGTGAAGACCCGGAGAACAAACTCCTTCAGAGTCAGCCCATGGTTCTCCCGAATGGGATACGACAGGTTGACCTTGTCGAACTCGATGAAGGCCATGGACGTCCTTTCGATGCGAGGCTGAAGCTCAAGGGGAAGGCCGTTACCAGGAAGCGTTGCGGCTCCCGCCGAACGCCCCATCTCAAACCCAGAAGACCAGCGTGCGCTCCATCTTCTTCAGACACCAGACGGCAATGGCGCCGGCGATCATGCACCAGCCCAGCGACCAGGCGTAGGAAGTCAGCGAGGCAATCTCTCCCTTCCAGATCGGCTGGCGTACGATTTCCAGCACATGCGAGAAGGGATTGAACTCCACGAGCCAGATCGCACGCGTGTTCCGTTGAATCAGGAACGCCGGATAATACATGATCGGCGTCAGGTAGAAGATTATCTGAAAGCTGATCTCCAGCAGGTGCCTGGTGTCGGGAAAATGCACGTGGATGATGCCGAACAGCGTGGCCATGAACAGGGCGATGAAAAAGACCAGGACCAGGGTGGGCAGCAGAGCTATCAGGGCGAACGGGTCCACCCAGCCGTTGCAAGCCACGGAGACGGCCAGTGCCAGAACCAGCGAGATGCCGCCGTGAATGGCGCAGCCCAGCACGGTGCGCAACGGGAACAGCACCAGCGGCAGTGGCCGCTGTTTGATGTACGCCGCCCCTTGCATGAAGCTCGAGCACCCGAGCATGCAGGCTTCGGTCAGAAACTGCCAGATGCACATGCCGGTCATGACGAACGGCGCGTATTCGCGAACCTGCAGGTTCATGAGCCGGCAAAAGATGCCGCAGAAGACGACACTCATGGCCACCGGCCGGATCAGTGACCAGCCGATCCCCAGGAACGAGTGTCGATAGCGCGTCGCCAGGTCCAGGCGGACCAGGGAGACTAGCAGGAAGCGCATTTGCCAGATGCGGGACAGATAGTTCTCGGCAGTCGGGGCAGTCAAGGTACGCGCCTCAGTCATGACCGCTTCTCTTTGCAATGTGGTTCCGTTTCCGAAAAAGGCGGCGGGATTAGACAGCAAATCGGTCCAGGAATCAAGGCTGCCAGTGGCTTGCCGGCGTGATGTCTCGCCCAGCATGCCCGGTCGGTTGCAATTGCATTGTTTCGTTAATTTGAGTAAGCTTTCCCCGCCGCAAACCAGCGAAAATGGAGATTGTTGCAAAGGACGGGGGAGCAACGCAGACGCACGGAGGAGAGACATGAAAGTCCTGAGTGTCGAGTCCCTGGTCTTTCCCGAGGTAAAAGTGGTCCGTTTCGGGCGCTTCGCCGACGAGCGCGGCTATTTCTGCGAGCATTTTCGCAAGAGCGATTTCGAGCGCAGCCTGCCTTTCCTCGACGCGCCCTTCGTGCAATGTAACGAAAGCTATTCTCGACCGGGCACGCTGCGCGGCATGCATTTTCAATGGAACCCGCATGTCGGCAAGCTGGTTCGCACCGTGCACGGGCACATGATCGATCTTGTGCTTGACATCCGCCATGGTTCACGCACCTACGGCAAGATCATTGCACACGACATGCCGGCCGATCATGCCCGGCCAGACAACCAGTGGATCTGGATCCCTCCCGGTTTCGCGCACGGCGGCCTCTTCCTGCGCGAGACGACCATCGAGTATTACTGCACGGGCGAATACAACCCGGCGTGCGAGGCGGGCATCTCGCCTCTGGCGGCCGACCTGGACTGGTCGCAATGTGCGCCGACGCTGAAAAGGGCCTTTGATCAGGTGGCCTTCGCGACGCAGTTGCTTTCGCCGAAGGACAAGGCGGGCATGACGCTGGCCGCCTGGAGTCACGACGAGCGTGCGCGCCATTTCCTGTACCCCGCCAGTCGCAAGGCAGGCTGACCGAGGAGTGCGGAGCACCTTTGATCTTTACGCGCCCGCGCGCTGCGGTTCCCCACAGGATGCCCCAAGGACGGAGCTGTGATCTTGAAGACGCATGTCGCCAGTGTCGCGAACGCAGACGCCAGGTCGGGCGGCCATCTTGCTGTCGACGACAACTTGCTGCGTTTCTACGAGGACGAGCTTGGCCAGGTCACGCGCGAGCTGATCGAGATACGTAACGAATTGGAGTGGCTGCGCGACAGCGTCGGCTGGAAAATCTTCGAGGCCGTTCATCGCCGGCTCAAGTGGATCCTGCCTGCCGCGCTGCGAAGAACCCGCTGGTACAAGCGCTGCCGCCAGGGACTGCTGTCCTTCTTCGAGGACGGAGCCGGCACGTTCCTTGAGAAGCTCAAGCACAAGAGCAAGCTGTGGAACGCGCTGCACGCCAACCGCGGCACGTCCCGGGGCTGGGACGCAGGCTACGACGACTGGGCGCGCCGCCGCGAGGAAGCCGAACTGGAACGGGCCCGCGCCGATCTCAGCCGCCTCGCGCAGCGTCCGTTGATCAGCATTGTCATGCCCGTCTACAACATGAATGCGGAGCACCTTCGCCGCGCCATCGATAGCGTCCGCGCGCAGATCTATGCCGAGTGGGAGCTGTGCATCTGCGACGACGGCTCGACGGACGGCCAGACGCCGGCTTTCGTCGCCGGACTGCCTGAACTGGACTCACGCATCAAGGTCGTCTACGCCGCAAGGAATCAAGGAATCGCCCTGGCCAGCAATCAGGCGCTGGCGCTGGCAAGGGGCGAGTTCATAGCCCTGATGGATGGCGACGACGAGATCTCCCCACACGCTCTCTTCGAGATTGCTCGCCATCTCAACGACTCGCCCGAGACGGACTTCATCTATTCGGACCGTGACAAGCTCGACATGGCCGGCAAGCGCTTCGAGCCGTTTTTCAAGCCGGACTGGTCGCCCGATCTGTTTCTGAGCTGCAATTATGCATGCCACCTGGTGGCGCTGCGTACCAGTCTGGTGCGCGAGGTTCGAGGCTTCCGCGCCGTTTGCGAAGGCAGCCAGGATTACGACTTGTTCCTGCGCGTTCTCGAGAAGACAGACGCCATTCATCATCTGCCCAAGGTGCTCTATCACTGGCGGGTGAGCCCGACGTCGACGGCGGGTGATGGCCGGGTCAAGATGCATGCCCATGTCGCCGCCCGGCTGGCGCTCGAGGAATCATTCAAGCGGCAAGGCATCGACGCCCGCGTGGAACGTGGTTACGGCGTTGGCTTGTGGCGCATCCGCTATCCGTTTCCGGAGTCGGCGCGCGTTTCGGTCATCATTCCGGCCGGCGGCAATATTCCGTGCCTGGAACAATGCTTGCGCGGCCTCCGCGAGCAGACGTCCTTTCGCAACTTCGAGATCATCCTGATCGACAATTCGCGCGGGTCCGGAGTGGCCGATGCCGGCCGATGCTTCCAGCGGTTGTGGAAGGACTGCCGCTATCTCGATTGCCGCGCGGAGCCTTTTAACTACTCACGCCTGAACAACCGCGCCGTCGCCGAGGCGCAGGCGCCGTTCTTGCTCTTCCTCAACGACGATGTTGCGCCGCTCGCTCCCGACTGGCTGTCGGCACTGCTGGAGCATGCGCAGCGGCCGGAGGTCGGCGCCGTCGGCCCCATGCTGCTCTACGAGGACAAGACGGTGCAGCACGCCGGCATCATCATGGGCCTGAACGGCTGCTGCGATCATGGCATGAAGAACCTCAACCAGCATGACCTGGGTTACCACAACTTCCACAACATGACGCGCAATTGCAGCGCCGTGACGGCGGCCTGCCTGCTCACGCGCCGGGAGGTGTTCAGCGACGTCGGCGGCTTCGACGAAGCGTTGCCCGTCGCTTTCCAGGACGTCGATCTCTGCTTGAAGATGCGCGAGCGCGGCCTGAGCATCGTCTACACGCCTTTTGCCAAGTTGTGCCATTTTGAAGGCAAGACCAAGCAAGTCTTTGGTCTTCAGAAGGTCGCCGGTTTCGAGGAATCCATCATCGCCCAGCGCTGGGGCCGCGTCATCGCTCGCGATCCGTTTTACAGCCAGAATCTTTCGCGGCAGTTTCCCGGTTACCGGCTCGATCTATCCGCGTGACACGGAGCAGGCCATGCGCGTACTGATCATCGGCGCTCGCGGACAGCTTGGGACGGACCTGGTCCGCGAACTGGCTGGCTGGGACGTGTCCGCTACCACCAGCGCCCAGCTGGACGTGTGCGACTTCGGCGGTACACGCCGCCTGTTGCTTGACCTGCGCCCCGAACTGGTCATCAACACGTCGGCGTATCATCGCGTCGATGACTGCGAGCATGAGGCCGAGCGTGCCTTTCTCGTCAATGCCCACGCGGTGCGTAATCTTGCCATGGTCTGCGCCGAGTTGGACGCGGTGCTGACGCATTTCAGCACGGATTACGTTTTCGGCGGCGAGCGCGACCTGCCATACACGGAAAGCGACTTGCCGGGCCCGCTGAGCGTCTATGGCAATTCGAAGCTTTCGGGCGAGCACATGGTTCGCGTCTGCTGTCCGCGTCACTTCATCGTCCGCACCTGCGGCCTTTACGGCGTGGCAGGTGCCAGCGGCAAGGGAGGCAACTTTGTCGAAACCATGCTCCGCCTGGCTCGAGACGGCAAGCCGATCCGTGTTGTTGACGATCAGGTCCTGACGCCGACATACACTCTTGACCTGGCCAAGAAGATCAAGGAACTGGTTGAGACGGATGCATTCGGACTGTATCACCTGACGAGCAACTCCAGCTGTTCGTGGTTTGAGTTCGCGGCCAAGGTTTTCGAGCTGACGGGCGTCCGGGCGGATCTGGCCCCGACCACATCAGCTGCCTTCGCCGCCAGAGCGAAACGGCCGGCGTACTCGGTGCTGGATAATACGCGCATGCGCGCGCTGGGCTTCCAGGACATGCGTCCCTGGCAAGAAGCCCTGGCCGCATACCTGCAAGAAAAGGGGCACATGCGGCTCGCAGCATAGGCATGACGAAGCCGACGCGTCAGCGAGAGCGGTCGTCTCTTTCGCGTCGGGCTCTGCAAGAATCAACATGAAACGCATCAAGAACTTGCTGGCGCCTCCTGAGACCCGTCGCGGACAGCTGCTCGCGCTGGCAGTGAAGTCGTGGCGCATCGTGCGCGTCAATGGCCCCAGCAACCTGGTGCTACGCGCCTGGCGAAAGCTGTCGGCGCACATCGGCATGACCGGCACCGGCTATCCATCCGCGACGCGCTATCAAGAATGGCTGGCCTTTCACGAATCGAAAAGTGATCAGGTTCAGCAACGCGAGCTGAGGTATCGACCGTGCATTCGCGTCATTGCCACGGGCAAGTCCACGCCGGCGCAACTTCGGGCCGCGCTCGATTCACTCATCGCCCAGAGCTATGAGCATTGGTTCTGTGTGATCGAGGAAGCGGCCGAAGCATCGATTCTGACTGAATACGCCAGACGCGAGCCACGAATTCAGATCTCCAGCGCCTCGACGGGAGCCTCGCCTTCCGGAAACGCACCCGAGTTGCTCGCATTCCTGGATCTGCGAGACGTCGTTGCGCCGCAGTGGCTTTTCGAGGCGGTACGGCGTTTCAATGACAAGCCGGACACGGATATCGTTTACTGCGATGAGGACAGGCTGTCCGCCGACGGTGTGTCGCGAAGCAAGCCCTTGTTCAAGCCAAGCTGGTCTCCGGACCTGCTGCTTTCGACGAACTTTCTTGCCAATGCAGTGGTGCGACGCGAACTGGCCGAGGCAGCGGGATCGGCAGATGGCAGCTGCGACTTTTATCTTCGCTGTGCGGAACAAGCGAGGCGCATCGAGCATGTACCGCGCGTGTATTACCATCGCCATGATGGCTCGGCGTCGTCGCTGGATCCGCTAGCGGTCGAAGGGCACTGCCGGCGCATCGGCCTGACGGGGGCGACCGCGAACGTCGATGGCAACGGTGTCATGCGTGTCGTCTGGCCGGCCAGCGGCGCTACGGTGTCCATCATCATCCCTACCAAGGACAAGGTGGCCTTGCTCCGGCAGTGCGTGCAATCGATCCTGCGGCAAACAGGCTACGCGAATTATGAAATCATCTTGGTGGACAACCAGAGCGTCGAGCCGGCCACTCACGCGTACTACGATTCCCTCCGCAGCGATCCGCGGATTCGCATCATCGATTACGCCGAATCGTTCAACTACTCGACCGCCAACAATATCGGCGTCCGGCACGCGGTCGGCGAGCGCTTGCTCTTCCTCAACAACGACACGGAGGTGCTCGAAGCCGGCTGGCTGGACGAACTGGTCCGCTGGGCGGACCGTCCGGAGATCGGCGTCGTTGGCGCCAAGCTGCTCTATAGCAATCGCACGGTGCAACATGCCGGCGTCATACTGGGCATGTCTGGCTTCTGCGGGCACATCTACCGCGGTGTCGCGCCGGATCACGCCGGCATGTTCGGCTCGCTCAACTGGTACCGCAACTACCTCGCGGTGACGGGGGCCTGCCTGATGATGCGGCGCGACGTGTTCGAGCGCATCGGCGGCTTCGACGACGGCTATCGGCTTGGCTACGGCGATATCGAGATTTGCCTGCGGGCGATCAAGCACGGTTACCGCGTGGTGTGTACACCCTTCGCCCCCATGCTGCACCACGAAGGCCGGACGCGCTTCAATCACCTGCCCTTGCCGGACATGCGCCGCGCTTATTTGGAGATGGGCCCGAGCATCGAGGCCGGCGACCCGTATTTCAATCCGAACCTGTCCTACAGCCATTTTCTGCCGACGCTGGCCGAACCGAACGAGGCCTCGTGCCGCGAGCGTCTCCGGCAGGTGATGCGCGAATCCGGCGCCGGAAAAATGTAGGACGGCGGCATTCCTACGCCACCAGCTTCAGTTCGGCTGCCTTCAGTTCGCTTGCCTTCTGCGCCTCGGCAGCCTTCTGCTCGTCGAAGACTTCCTTGAGCATGCGGCGGTACTCGGATTGCATCGCCAGATGAGTGCCGGGCTGAACCCGGGTGACGGCGCGGATGATCATGTCGCTGGGAGTGAGATCGACGAGGCCCTTGATGACAGTGTCTCCCAGGACTTCGCGGTGCGACTTGCGCAGCCGCCGGCCGGCCTCGATCATCGCCTGGAAGACCTCGCTGACATTGCGGTCCGCCGGGACCTTGTAGTCAACCTCGGCGATGACGTAGCCCTTCGAGTAATTGACGACGGACTTGATCTGTCCGTTGGGGATGATGTGCAGCCGGCCCTGGTCGTCGCGCACCTGGGTATGGCGAATGCTGACTGCCTCGATGCGGCCAGCGGCGTCGTTCACCTTTACGTAATCGCCGACCAGATACTGATTCTCGAAAAGGATGAAGAAGCCGGAAACCACGTCAGTGACCAGGCTCTGGGCGCCGAGGCCGCCGGCCAGGCCGAGGATGCCGGCCCCTGCCAGGATGGGGCTCGTCGGCACGCCCAGGACGCCCATGATCATCACACCCGAGCCGAAGTAGAGCACATACTGCCCGACGGATTGCAGGAGCGGCACCAGCGTCTGCCCTTTCTGGTCGAGCGGGCGCTCCTCGTCGTACAGGCCGAAGGCCTCGTTGAGCAGCACGGTGAGCAGTTCGATGACCACACGGGTGCCAAAGAAGATGCCGATGCATTCGACCAGGCGCGAGCCGTAGTCGGCGACAACAGCAATGAACTCCAGTTCGCGGATGCACATCGAGGCCGCCGACACGTAAACGGCAGCCTCGAAGCAGCGTTCGCCGAAGGGAAACAGCCGAGTCACACGTTCCCAGTAGTTGCGAAATTTGCCTTTGCCGAGTTGCCTGTCCCCCCATGCCGACAGGGCGTGCGACAGCGTCCGGCACGACAGCGTCAATAGCTTGGCGATGGAGACGATGGTGACGACGCGAGTGAGGAAGCCGACGACCGTATCTGCGAGCGGCCCCATGTGGATGATCTGCAGGGCGCACCACAGCGCACCCAGGCAGAGCAACGAAATCCCATAGCGCTCGAGCAGAAGAAACCAGCGCCGCAGCGATTCCTCGCGATCCTTGGTGACCAGATGAGTTGCGAGATAATCTTGCAGTCTGGGCAGCCAGCGGCGCAGCTGCCGCGTCCCCAGCCAGATGCCCAGACCGAGCAGGCACAATTCGGCAAGCGCGCGACCCAGCGTGAATGCGTCGCGCCAGGTAAGCTGGGCATACCAGGCTTCGAAGTCGGCCCGTACGTCCCGTCCGGCAGCAAAGTGATAGATACATCCGCCGAGTATCGTCAACGTCATCGCGCCCAATGTCGCCCAGAAACACACGGCCTTGAGCCGCCGGCCTGCTTCCTGGCTGAGGCCGTTCAGCCAGTGCAATCCTGTCATGTGCACCAGTTGATTGCTGCCGTTGACGAGCAATCGCCGCAGAACGATCGGCACAACCAGGCTGGCCACCAGGAGTACGTGGATCGCGATCAGATTGAAGAGCAGCCGGTCGTCGGAAAGGAAATCGCCGATGCGGGAAACAATCGCCATCACGCCCTCCTTGGCGCCAGATTGGAAGCTTGCCCGCCGCACGGTACAGGCGTCGCCGACAAGTGTCAAGCGCGCCTCGACCAGGCAAGCTGATGAGAATGGGTAGAGGTCGCCCGCGGCAGCGAGGGCGGATGGTCACCCGCGCTCACGCCTCGTGCTCGCTCGATCCGCGCCGCGCACACGAAGGCACGACACATTGCCGCCTCGTCCAGGCACCATATGCTGGCAGCAGCCGAGTCGTTCCATGAAGAAAGGTGGCTTCAGTGCGTTCGTTGCTTGCAATGCTGCTCCTTCCTGCGTCGTTATGTCTGCTGCGCGGCGACGGTACCGACAAACAGCCCGATCGTGCCGACAAGGACTACAAGGATGAGCTACCGCGCATTCCGCCGAAGGAGCCCGCCGAGGCGCTCAGGGCATTTCGGACTCGCCCCGGTTTTCGTGTCGAACTGGTGGCAGCCGAGCCGCTGCTCTCAAGCCCGGTGGCCATCGACTACGACGAGAACGGGCGCCTGTTTGTCGCCGAATTCACGGAGTACAACCAGTACGCCAACCCGAAGTTCAAGGGTCGCGGTCGAGTGCGCATGCTCGAGGACACGGATGGCGACGGCCGATACGACAAGAGCACCATCTACGTGGATAACCTCGACGCACCCGCGGCGGTGGCATGCTACGATGGCGGCATCTTCGTTGCCGCGGTCCCGGACATCCTTTATTGCAAGGACTCGCACGGCGACGGCAAGGCAGACGTGCGCATCAAGGTCTTCACCGGCTTCGACCGCGACAAGGCCGGCGAGGGCATGCTGAACTCGTTCCACTGGGGTCTGGACAATCGCTTGCACATTTCCACCAGTATCGCCGGAGGCATGGTGCGCCTCGCCAGCCAGCCAAACGCGAAGCCTGTCAATGTCCGTAACCAGAATTTTGTCTTCGATCCTCGCCAGGCGCTGCTCCCGTCAGCGGATAACGTCTTTGAGCTGACCAGCGGCGGCCTGCAGCATGGCATGTCCATGGACGATTGGGGCCGCGTGTTCGCCTGCGGCAACAGCGATCCGGTGCACGTGATGATGTATGATCGCCGTTACCTGGCCCGCAACCCATACCTGGTCGCCCCCGCGCCGGCAGTCAACATCCTGCCCACGGGACGGACGACGAAACTGTTTCGCGTCAGCGCCGTCGAGCCGTGGCGGGCCTTGCGGACCCGGCTGCGCACCAACAAGGTCGTGCCGGGCTCGGACGAGGGCGGTTCGCCGGCGGGGTTCTTCACCGGGGCCACCGGAGTGACCATCTATCGCGGCGATGCCTGGCCGGCGCAGTATCGCGGCAATGGGTTCGTCGGCGAGGTGTCCGGCAACCTGGTCTTTCGCGCTGAGCTGAAGCCCGACGGCGTCGGCCTGGTCGCTCGGCGTGCTGACGCCGGCGTCGAGTTTCTCGCCTCCGTGGACAACTGGTTTCGGCCGGTGCAATTCCGCAATGCTCCCGACGGCGCCTTGCATGTCATCGACATGTATCGCGAGCTGATCGAGGGGGCCGCGTTTCTACCGCCGCAGATTCTCAAGCACATGGACGTGAGCGCCGGCGTGGATCGCGGACGCATCTACCGCATCGTGCATGAGGACCACAAGCGCCGGGCAGCACCGAGACTCGGCAAGGCGGCCACTGCCGAGCTGGTGGCCTTGCTGGAGAATGCCAACGGCTGGCACCGCGACACGGCGTCGCGGCTGATCTATCAACGCCAGGATGCCGCCGCCGTCGCGCCGCTGCGGAAGCTTGCGGCCGAATCGAAGTCGCCTCTCGGCCGACTTCATGCTCTGTATGCGCTCGACGGCTTGAAACGACTGGAGGAAACAGTGCTCCTGCGCGCGCTCGACGATGCCGAACCGCGCGTGCGCGAGCACGCCTTGCGGCTGGCGGAGCGTTTCGCCTCGTCGCCCGCGATACGGGCCAGGCTGGAACAGATGGTCACCGATGCCGATCTGCGCGTGCGCTATCAGCTGGCGTTCTCGCTGGGCCAGTTTCCGGGCGACTTGCCGACGCGCAACCTCGTGACACTGGCGAAGTCGGACGGCAAGGACGCGTGGTTTCGGCTGGCGATCCTGAGTTCGAGCAACGGCCGCGCCGGTAATCTGTTCCGGCTGGTGCTCGCCGACAGGAAACTGCGTGACGAAACACACGGCAAGAGCTTGCTGGAGGCGCTTGCAGCACAGATCGGCGCGGCGGGCAAGAAGGACGAACTGGCCGCCGTCGTCCAGGGGCTTGACGGCTTGACCGATGCCGAGAAACGCCTGTCACAGGCGATCGTTCAGGCACTGGTGAGCCGTCCCTCCGCCGCAGTTCGGGAACTGGGCCTGGACCGCTCCGGCAAGGCGGGCGCGATCCTGACCGACCTGATCCGCGATGCCCGGCGGACGGCCCAGGACGACAAGCAGGAGATCGCGGCTCGCGTGGCCGCCGTTCGCACGCTGGGATTGAGCCGGCTTGCCGACGTGAAAGAGCTGTTCAGCGAACTATTGCATCTTCGTCAGCCGCAGCCGGTGCAGTCAGCCGTTTTGGAAACCCTGGGTCGATTCGATCCGCGCGAGGTGTCCGGCCTGGTGCTGGCCGCCTGGCCGGGCTTGAGCCCGGCGTTGCGGGCCACGGCGGCGGAGACACTATTCTCGCAGCCGGCCGGGGTCGCCGCCTTTCTGGATGCTGTCGAAAGCAAGAAGGTCGGCCGCGGCGATGTCGATCCGGCCCGCTTGCAGCTTCTTCAGTCGCATGCTGATCCGGCGCTGAAGGCGCGGGCGGCGAAGCTGCTGGCCGCGACCAAGCTCGCACGCCGGCAGGAAGTTGTCGCCGCCTATCAGAAGGCACTGCAGCTCAAGGGCGAAGCGAAGCGTGGCAAAGCGATTTTCGTCAAGGATTGTTCCGCCTGCCATCGCCTTGAAGGCGTCGGCAACGAAGTCGGCGCCGACCTGTCCGCCATCCGCAACCGCGGCAACGAGGCGATTCTTCTCAACATCCTCGACCCAAACCGCGAGGTGCTGCCGAAGTTTCTCACCTACGTGCTGGTCACCGATGCCGGCCGCTCCCTCACCGGCTTGATTGCCTCGGAGACTGCCAACAGTATCACCATTCGCCGGCCAGACGGCGCCAGTGAAACCGTCCTGCGCGTCAATATCGACGAACTGCGCAGCACCGGACTATCTTTCATGCCGGAGGGCCTGGAAAAGCAGATCGACCTGCAAGGCATGGCCGACTTGATGGCATACCTGAACTCGATCCGCTGATTCAGCGTGTGTCTTCAGCATGGGCCGAAGATCCACGAGTCACATGCGCCTGCTTCGCTGGCGTTGCTCGGTCAATTCCTCGAGCCATTTCTTGACGTCTTCCTCGCTGCCGGCGTCCGGGGTCGAGGCCGCGACCGGGTTCAGCTCGAACTCGTTGTTGCATGCCCCGCATGTGACGCTCGAACCATGCTCTTCAGACCGGCGTTGCACGCGCTGACCGCAGGACGGGCAGGCGAACCAGCTCACGCTGGGCTTCGAAGGCTTGGACGACCTGCCACGCTTGCCACCATGAACCAGCAGGATGACGGCCAGAAACCCGATGAAGCCCACCGTGATGCGAACCACGGTTTCGGTGAAGGTCACAGCGCGCGTATCGAGTTCGTCCGGCTTGCTGAAATGCTCGTGCAGCAGGTACCAGACGGGGAGCAAAGCCAGCAGAAGAAAGACGAGCCTGGTTGCCAGGCTGAAGCCTTGCCGATCATCCATGGTCTGAAACCTCATCGAATGCCCGCAATCTGTCAGAGTAGATTGTAAGAAACCGGCATCGTGCGGAGAATCGTTGTCTGCTCGAAGTCCGAACCGATCTTGTGGACTATAATCTCAAGAGACTTCCGCTGGAGGCGTCTGGAGAAAATGATGACCAACCACCACGCGTCCATTCTTGCCGCAGCTGCAATTCTCCTGGCCAGCTCGACCGGGCATGTCACTGCTCAGGAACGGCGTGCCAACGTCATGACCACCGCCAGGTCCGGCAACTGGTCGGACCCGGCCACGTGGACCAGCAACAAGGTTCCCGGCACCGGCGCACGCGTGCAGATCAAGCCGGGGCACGTCGTGATCTACGACCGGGACGCCGACACGGTGTTGCGGGCCGTCCACGTGGCCGGTACGCTGCGGTTTGCGCGGGATCGCGACACGCAACTGTGCGCCGGGCTCATCACCGTGCAGCCGGGAGACCAGTACATCGAGGACGGCTTCGATTGCTCGACCCATGCGTTTCGCCCGGACCCGGAGCTGCCGCGGGCCACGCTCGAAGTGGGCACGCCGGACGAGCCGATCCCCGCCAAGCATCGCGCTCTCATTCGACTCTACTACCTTTATGGCATGAATCGCGACTCGTGTCCGGCCATCGTCTGCTGCGCCGGTCGCATGGACTTTCATGGCGCTGCCATGAACCGCACCTGGGTGCGCCTCGGTGCCACCGCCAAGAAGGGAGATGACACCATCACGCTTGCCGAGCCGGTTTCCGGCTGGAAGGCTGGCGACCGCGTCATCGTCACGGCCACGCAGCGCGACGAGAACGGCGGCGGCACGCGCCGGCCCGGCGTCGCCAATCGCAACGTCTTCACCGAGGAGCGACTGATCAAGTCCATCGACCGCAAGCAGCTTGTCCTCGACGGGCCGTTGACCCACGAGCACAAGGGCGACGGCGACTATCGCGGCGAGGTCGCCAACCTGAGCCGAAACGTCATCGTCGAGTCCGCCAACCCCGCCAAGGGACGCGGCCACACGATGTACCATCGCCATTCCGCCGGCTCCATCAGCTACTCGGAGTTTCGACATCTCGGCAAGGAAGGCTTGCTCGGCCGTTACAGCATCCACTATCACCTGTGCGGCGACAGCATGCGCGGCAGCTTCCTCGTCGGTAACTCCGTCTGGGACAGCGGCAATCGCTGGATCACCATCCACGGCACCAATTACCTCGTCGTCCGCGACAACGTCGGCTACGGCAGCGTCGGCCACGGCTTCTTCCTCGAGGACGGCACCGAGGTCTACAACGTCCTCGACCGCAACCTCGCCGTGCAATCGTACCGCTCCAAGCCGTTGCCCAAGCAGGCACTCCCCTTCGATCAGAACGAAGGCTCCGGCTTCTGGTGGACCAATAGCCTCAACACCTTCACCCGCAACGTCGCCTGCGAGAACGACCAGTACGGCTATCGCTACGAGGCGACTTCTGGCAGCTCGTTCCGCACCGTCTTCAACATCCGCCAGCCGGACGGCACGCGCAAGGCCGTCGATGTCCGCACGCTGCCCTTCATCCGCTTCGACGGCAACGATTGTCACAGCGACGGGCAGTACGGCTTCAACCTTGGCGAAGGAGTGCAGGGCATCGGCCCGGATTTCCATCATCCGTTCATTGTCCGCAACATGAAGATCTGGAACCAGCATTACGCCTTCCGCCCCCAGGTGCCGTCGCTTCTGGTCGAGAACATGAAGATCGACCACGTCCATTACGGTGTCTATCACCCCAACTACAACCATCACGTGTACCGCAACATGTACATCGGCCATTCCGGCACCGAGCCGTTCAACCGCGGGCACGACGACGACAGCATCCAGTTCGGGTCGCTGAGTGTAGATGGCTTGACATTCGAGGCGTGCACGTCCGGCAGCACGCCGCTCATTCAGCTCACAGACGACAACCCGACCGGCAACGCCGAGTCGCATTTCCGCAACGTGAAGGTGAAGAACTGGACGGTGAACTCGCGCGACAAGGCGATCGTGAACCTCGGCAGCGGCCCGCGGCCCGATCCGAAGACGGCCCGCAGCGTCCCGGTGTTCATCCACGACTGGTACGGTCCCGGCCGGCACGTCATGGTCGTGAGCACCCGCTCCGGCGAGTTCCGCGCCAACCAGGGAAAGTTCCAGGCCGACGCCCCGCTGACCGGCGAAGAATCGCGCGCCATGGAAGTCAAGGGCGTGCCGTTCCCGAAGCTGCTCGCCCCGGTGGACGACCTGCCGCCGGCCACGGTCATCACTTACTTCAAACAGATGGGCCCCGGCAAGCTGCTGATTCGCGGCGAGACCTCCGACAACGGCGAGGTCAAGAAGGTCCTCGTCAACAATCGTCCCGCCCGCCCGCTGGCGGAGAACTTCGCGCAGTGGGAGATCGTGCTGGAAAACCTCAAGTCGGGCGACATGAGCGTCGAGGCCCGCGCCGAAGACGCCGCCGGCAACATGGAACTCACCCCGCACCGCGTGGCCGTCACGATTCGCTGACCTGATCAGACAGGCGTGAAGCCAAGCTCGCCTGGCGGTTTCGCGCGCAGTTATCCGGCGCGACCAGGAATAAACCAAGCGCCCGCGCCTCCTATAATTGGAGGAACCAATGAATGAATTCCTTGCCAACGTGATCGTCGCCATCCACCTCGGCTACCTCCTCTTCGTGATCGGCGGCATGCTGGCGATCGTGCTCGGCATGGTGCTGCGCTGGCAGTGGATCCGCAATCCCTGGTTTCGCTTCACGCACATGGCCATGATCCTCATCGTGGCCTTCGAGGCGGTGATCGGCTTCGAGTGTCCGTTGACCACCTGGGAGCATGCCTTTCGCGGCGAGAGCTTTGATTCGCAGACCTTCGTGGGCAAATGTCTGCAATGGCTCATGTTTCCGGAGATTCCGGAGCAGTACCTGAACATGATCTACTATCTGTTCGCGGCGGCGGTGGTGGCCAGCTTCATCATCGCCCCGCCGCGTTTCCGGCGCAAGTCGCTGGCGGGCTCACGCACCACGGATTGCACTGATAACACGGATTCAAGGAACATTGCCTAACGCATCATTGCAACCACGAAGGTCACAAAGATCACAAAGAAATCACGGAACGACAATGCCTTTGTCTTTGTGGTTGATCAAAATCAACCGCCGCGCTTCTGGGCAAGTCACTGGCGTGCCCACGAACCACGGATTACACTGATAACACGGATCCAAGGAACATTGCCCGAGTGATTCTGTTCCATCCGTGCAATCCGTGACATCCGTGGTTTTTTGAGGCCAGCGGAGTAACGCCATGTCCGATCCAGCCAATCCCCTCACGCGTCGCGGCGTCTTGCAATCGGCCATCGCCGTCGGCGGCACGGCGGCGCTGGCGGGAGCCGCGGACGGCGCGGCGCAGGATAAGCCCGATGCACGCCGCGCCTCGCCACGCCGCTACCAGATGAAGAAGTCCATCAACCTCTGGGCGTTCCCCTACCCGGAGCGCATGAACCTGCGCGAGTGCCTGCAGCTCGCCAGGAAAGCCGGCTTCGACGGCATCGAGCTGAACTACGACCTGGACAACGACCTGTCGCCGCGGGCCACCGCGAAGGACCTGGCCGGCATCCGCAGCATGGCGGAGAAGATCGGCATCGCCATCAGCGGGTTGTGCTCGTTTCTCTTCTGGCCGTATCCGCTGTCGAGCAACGATGCCAAGAAGCGGGTACGCGGCTTCGAGCTGGCCGGGCAGATGATCCAGGCGGCCCATGACCTGGGGACTGAAAACCTGCTCGTCGTTCCCGGCGCCGTGTCCATCCCCTGGCGGACCGATCATGAGCCGGTGGCCAACGACGTCTGCGACCGCCGGGCCCGCGACGCCGTTAGCCGGTTGTTGCCGCGTGCCGAGAAGCTGCGCGTCCATCTCAACATCGAGAACATCTTCTTCAACGGCTACCTGATGACGCCCGCCGAGATGAACTCCTTC
This sequence comes from Planctomycetota bacterium, assembly GCA_016873095.1. Taxonomy (GTDB): domain Bacteria; phylum Planctomycetota; class Planctomycetia; order Gemmatales; family Gemmataceae; genus VGYC01. Next base: position 26,129 of record VGYC01000019.1, read on the forward strand.
GTGGACAGCTTCAAGAACAAGCACGTCCGCGTCCACTTCGATACCGGCAATATCATGCTCTTCCAGCATCCCGAACACTGGATCACCCAGCTCGGCACGCGCATCAAGAACACGCACTTCAAGGAGTTCACGACGAAGGGGACCGATCACTCGCTGGAATCCTTCCGCCCCTTGCTGGACGGCACCACCAACTGGCCAGCGGTCATGGAAGCGCTCGACAAGGTCGGCTACCGCGACTTCCTCACCTTCGAGTATTTCCACCCTTTCCAGCACTATCCGGAGGCGCTCGTCTACCAGACGGCCGATGCGTTGGACCGGATGCTGGGACGGAAATAGTTCGCAGGCATGGGGCACGGACTCGCACCACTGACACATGTCCAAAGGCGATCGTGATGGCCACGTTGGAGCAAGACCGCTGGACGCTGGATAACGCGGAGAGTCGGCACGCCGAGGCTCCCAGTACGTTCCACATCCCGAGTCGGGCCGAGCGCAGTGGGTTGCAAGTCGGTCAGATGGTCCAGCTTCTGTTCCTATTCCTCAACACAGATCCGGACGGATCCCCCGTTGTCGACTGCGAGAAAATGTGGGTAACGATCCAGGAGGTCCTCGCTGAGCGGTATTGGGGCCAGCTGGAGTCGCTGCCGGCCACGTCGATCGCTCTTGCTCCGCTTGACCGTATTGACTTCGGCCCAGAGCACGTTGCGGCGGTATTCGTCCGAGAGTGATTAACCTCATCGGCGCCGGCGGCTTTGTGCGGCCACTTTACTGGGAGAAATCGATGTTCTCGCGTCTTCTTGCTTGCCTTGCTCTTCTGGCCATTTTCACCCATCGGCTGCCGGCCGACGACGCCGCTCCCATCCGAATCGTCACCCTGGGTGATTCGATCACGCGCGGCGTGCGCGGCGGCGTGAAAAAGGAGCAGACGTTCGCCGCCATGCTGGAGGCGAGTCTGAAGGCCAAGGGCGTGAAGGTCGAGGTCGTCAACGTCGGCATCGGCGGGGAGCGGGCCGATCAGGCGCTGGCGCGGCTCGACAAGGTCATCGCCCTCAAGCCGGCGCTGGTCACGATCATGTACGGCACCAACGATAGCTACGTGGACAAGGGCAAGAAGGCGCCGCGCATCTCGAAGTATGAGTACGCCAAACATCTACGCGACATCGTTGACAAGCTGAAGGCGGCCGGCATCCAGCCGGTGCTGATGACCGAGCCGCGCTGGGGAGACGGGGCCAGGAACGGCGCCAACGAGGACCCCAATGTCCGCCTGGAGGACTACCTGAAGGCGTGTCGGGCCGTCGCAAAGGAAGCCAGAGTCCCACTTGTGGATCATTACCTTCACTGGTCCAGGGCGCGATCCAAGGGGACCGACATCGCCAAGTGGACCACCGATCTGTGCCATCCCAATGAGGCCGGCCACCGCGAGATCAATCGCATCTTGCTGCCGGTGATTCTCAAGGCGGTGCAGGCAAAGCGTTAAGGCACACCAGAAAAAAATGCAAGCATTGCTACCCGCGTCGGCTTCCAGCTCCGCCCCCGAAATGGCGCATTTGTCGTAAAGATATATATATCAATGTTTTGCGTATGAAGCCAGTAATGTCTCAGTAAGTCTGGGTTGAAGCGACCAGGAGAGTCGGCGTCTAATTTGGCCGCGCAGCTGGACGATGCCGTCCGGCACATAGGCCGCTAGGTGCCTGTCGTAATGGCGGCAATGGGCAAGCATTTTTGCCGGGATTATGGGGGAATTTGCCTGCAGTACGGATTTTTCAGATTTTTCACATTTTTGCTCGACTTTTTTCTTGACACAGCCCTAAAACCTTGGAAGAATTGTCGGTTGTGAAGGAACCTTTCTTATTCGTCCTTCTTTTCAAGGAGACGCTATGCGTACACTTCTGAGGCGTTGGCGAGGGTTTACCCTCATTGAGTTGCTGGTTGTGATCGCCATCATCGCGATCTTGATCGCGCTGCTGGTTCCGGCGGTGCAAAAGGTGCGCGAGGCGGCAGCGCGCACGCAGTCGGCCAACAATCTCAAGCAGATTTCGCTGGCCCTGCACACCTGCGATGGCACGCACAAGTTTATTCCACTGGTTGCCGGCTCGTTCCCGAGGGATCTGGGCTGGACCACTGGCTGGAGCCAGCCGAACTACGGTTCGGGACACTACGGGACGGCCATGTATCACCTGTTGCCCTACATCGAACAGGACCCGATCTACAAGGGGCCGGGCTGGAACAGCCAACCTGCTTGGACGACCTGGACCGGCAGCAGCGTTCCCGTTTCGACGTTCATCGCTCCCGGCGATGGCACGGTGCCGTCGAACGGCCTAGGCAGCTGGGCCAGTCTGGGCTTGACCAGCTACGTTGGCAACACGCAAGCGCTGGGCTACATCCCGTATGACGGCAACAACCCGACGAGCTACTACGCCTGGTGGTCCGGTCCAGCCAAGTCGATCGGTAAGTCCTTCCGGGACGGCACCTCGAACACGATCGCCTGGGCCGAACACTACGCTGTGTGCGGTAACGGTTCGATCGTTGCTGGCAGCGGCACCGGTCGCGGCGTGGAGACCATGTGGTCGTATTCCTATTACCAGGGTTCGGGTTATCCGCATGCGCCGGCTTACCTACCACTCGGTAATGAGGCTGCACCGAACCTTGTGGACCTTCCCCAGCTGGCGCCCGTGGATGCGGATTGTGATCCGCGCCGGCTCCAGTCCTATGGCGCTGGTGGGCTCACCGTCGGCATGGTGGACGGCACCGTTCGTACCATCAACCCGAACATCACGTTGACGACCTGGTATCGGGCCTGGCATCCGGCGGACGGCAAGTCCCTGGGTGACGACTGGTAGTCAAGTAAGTCCATTCAAATCTGATTCACGAAATGGGGAGCGTTTCGCTCCCCATTTTCAATCTTGTTGAGGGGGTGCTATGAACGGTCATAAGTTGTCGTCCGCATTGCTCATCCTGGTCGGCATCGTTTTCAGTGTGTCGATCGCTGGATGCACCAAGGGTCCGGCAAAAGGCGTGGGCATGGATGGGAAAGTCACGTACCAAGGCAAGCCCGTGCCAGGCGGCCGTATCACGTTCCATCCGAAGGATGGTGGGCCAGCTTACACCGCCGAGATTCAATACGACGGCACATTTGCTGCCAAGGATGTGCCGGCTCTTGGCGCGGTGATCGTCACTGTCGACAACTCTTTCCTCAAGGGCGCCGAGGGCCCCATCGGTGATCCGACCGTGGAGGCCAAGGCAAAGGGGGAGAACATCAAGGTCGATCCCAAGATGCTTCAGCAAAAGGAAAACGTGAAAGTGGACACAAGCAAGGCCAGGAAGTACATCGAACTCCCGGCCAAGTACGCAAAGAAAGAGTCGTCCGACCTGACCTGGGATATCAAGGCCGGCAATGCGCCCACGACAATTGAACTGAAATAGTAATCTCCGTGCGCGCTTCAGCAGCGGGAGATAGCTCGTAGTTCCGCCTTCCGGCGGTTAGGGTTCCACGGCAGGAAAACTGCCAGACGGCGGAACTACGAACGGGCCGCTGCTGAATGGCGCATGCCGATCTAGATCTCGGCCGTTCACCATGATGTTTCCATCGCGGTCAAGCCTCGTTCGTTGCGCAATTCGGCAGCCGATCGTATTTCTGCGGCGCTGGCCCAAGACGGGGGTGGTCGTTTGCGCCATCACCCTCGGGCTGGTGGCTGTCCTCTCTGTATTCGTCTGGACAAGGTACCACTATCGCGCCGCCCTGTGGTGCCTGCATAACGACCTGCTCAAGGACGCTCGCCGTCATCTCGAGCTGAGCCTGCAGGTGTGGCCACACGATCTGGAAACCAATCTCCTGCTGGCACGCGTCTGTCGCATGGGCGGAGACTACATTCAGGCCGAGCGGCAACTCGACGAGTGCAAGCGCATTGGCGGCATGTCCGATAGGATCCAGCTGGAATGGGTGCTGATGAAGGCTCAGTCCGGCGAGATCCTGCGCTGGGAGCCTGGACTGCGCCGCTGCCTCGAAGAGAAGCATCCCGATTCCGTGTGGATCCTGCAGACGCTGGCGCACCGTCACCTCTCGGACCTGCGCTTCATGGCGGCCCTCGGCTATCTCGACGAATGGCTCAAGCATGACCCCGACAATCTCCGGGCCCTGAGCTGGCGCGGCTGGGTGCGCGAAAAGATGGAGAACGTGGAGGGAGCTTATGATGATGCCGTTCGCATCCTTCAGATTGCCCCCGACCGCTGGGAGATTCGCCTGCGTTTGGTGGAATACTTGCTCGGCGGCCGAAAGGTGCCCGAGGCGGAGGAGCACCTGGAGATCCTGAGACGGGACCATGCGGACGACACCCGGGTGATGCATGCCTGGGGCCAGTACCAGTATCACAACGGCAATCTGGACGAGGCTCGCCAGACATTCGACGCGCTGCTGCAAAAGGCCCCTGATGACGCCAAGGCTCTTTTCGAGCGTGGCCAGATCGAGATTCAGGAAGGCAGGCTGGACACGGCGGAGAAGTTCCTGCGCCGTTCCATCGAAACGGACCCGGGCAACGTCGATGCCCAGTACGCGCTCTTTTTCACCTTGCAGAACAACCCCAAGCGCAAGGGATCTGCCAAGCAAGCCCTGTCGGAATACAAGACCGTTCAGGAGGCAGCCAAGAAGATCCGTCAGCTTCTGAAAGACCTTGATCGCATGCCTGGCAACACCAATATCATGGTCGAGACCGGGAAGGTCTTCCTGTTACACGGCAATGCTAAGCTGGGGGCGCAGTTCCTCAATCGTGCCCTCAATGTGAATCCCTATCATAAAGAAGGGCACGAGTTGCTGATCGATTACTACGAGAAGACGGGCGACAAGAAAAAGGCAGATATCCATCGCAAGGCGCTCGTCGATCTGTTTCCGAGTCCGCCGGTTCCCTGAGTCGCTCGACTCCAGGAAAATGCCATGTTTCGTGGCGTGCTGAGCTTTGGTTTACTGCTGCTAATCGGCCTGGGCGCCTGGCTCTGGTTCGGCGGCGCGCCGCGTGAGAACGGCGACGAGCGCGAAGCGGTCATGTCCGCCGAGGAACGGCAGTACATCTGGGATGTCGAGCATCATGTCCTCGTCCTGAGCAAGTTCTGGTTCCGTGATCTGGCGGAAGCTCTGAAGAACATGGACCGCGCCAGGCTGCTGAGCCTCCTGGCCCCTGACTTCAAGGGGAGCAAACCCAGCAATCCGCTCGAGGAACGCCGGAATCTTGGCTTCGGCAAGATCCTTCGCCAGAAAGACGACTCATCGCCTCCAGCAGCGCTTTCCCGGGAGGCCTTCGTCGATCAGCTATTGGCATACCGCAAGCTGTTCTCGGCGCCGCCCCAGGTCAAGCTGAATCCGAAGACCGTGGCGCCGCGGCAACGCAATGATCTCGAGAGTGTCTGGCAAGGGGCGGGCGTCCTGCGTCTGTGGGGCGAGATCCAGCCCGGACAGCCGGGCGAGGTCGTCGTTCAAGTGCAGTTTTCGCTGCCGCGCCCGCAGAACAACCATGAAGCCGGCTGGCTGCAGGCATGCGGCATCACGCAGGTGCAGCAGGCCAGCGCCACGCGCTTTCTCCTGCACGACGTCACGCGTGAACGCGGCATCGATCCCACGCTGTTTCATGACAACTGGGACAAGAAAACGACCGTTCCCTCGACTGGCGGCGTCTATCTGTGCGACTTCGATCGCGACGGCTGGATGGATGTCCTGATCACGGACCTGGATCGGATTGCGCTTTATCGTGGGCTGCCGGGCGGCAAGTTTCAGGACGTCACAGCGGATCTTGGCTTGCTCGTCTATCCCTCGCGCTCGGCGGCGTTCACGCTTGCCGCCTTTGTGGACATCGACGGCGATGGCTGGGAGGATCTGGTCGTTGCCGGCCACATTTATCGCAATGAGGCCGGCAAGCGCTTCGTCGCCGCCAAGACCAATTTGCGGATCCCCATGGACGCGGTCGGCCTCGCCCTGGCTGATTACGATGGCGACGGCCTCGTGGACATTTACATCACCCGCCCGGGCAAGACCAAGAAGGGTTCCTGGCTGGACGGCAAGAGTGCGGATCCACGCGGCAACCAGCTATGGCGCAACCTCGGCAACTGGAAGTTCGAGGATGTGACCGTGGCCAGCAACACCTCGGGCGGTCAGCGTTCCGTCTTCAGCGCCGTCTGGCTGGACATCAACAACGATGGGCGACCAGACCTGTATGTCCCCAACGAATTCGGCAACGGCGTGTTGCTGCTGAACAACGGCAAGGGCGCCTTTACCGAGAAGACCCTGGTCCCCGGCCCCGGTGATTTCGGCACGATGGGCATTACCTGCGGAGACATCGACAATAACGGCCAGATCGACATCTATCTCGGCAACATGTATTCCAAGACCGGCAGCCGCATCATTGGCAACGTCAAGCCGGGGACTTATCCAGAAGACCTGATGGCGAAGATGCGCCGTTTCGTATCCGGCAGTCAGCTGTATGTGAACCAGGGCGACTTGAAGTTCACGCCGGTCGCACAGAAATGGCAGATGAACGACGTCGGCTGGGCCTACGGGCCGGCGCTGCTCGACCTGGACAACGACGGCTTTCTCGACCTGTTCGCGACCTCGGGGTTCATCAGCCTCGATCGCGACAAGCCCGACGGCTGAAGCTGCTTGTGGCAGGCTGTAGTTGCACAGCCATTCAATCGCGGCGCCAGGCTCTGCGCTCCCGGAAAGGTGGATCCGACCATCGACGAGTTCTGGGTGGATAATCCATGGGACATCGTCGGGGCCGGCTTCAACCTGAGCAATCATGAACGCCAGCGCTTCTACATGAACCTTGCCGGCACCGGCTTCGTGGACCTCAGCTATCTTTCCGGGGCCGACGCCGAGGGCGATGGCCGCTCGGTCGTGGGCGCCGACTTTCGCAACAACGGGAGCATCGATCTGATCGTTCGCAAGGTCGGCGGCGGCGCGGTGACGCTCTATGAAAACCGGCTGCTTGACGCGGGGCACAAGCGCCACTACCTGCACGTTTCCCTGCGTGGGCGCACCAGCAATCGCCTTGGCATCGGCGCACGTCTCACTGCCTACGCGAAGGGCCGTCAGATCGTGCGCGAACTCTACCCGCTCAACAGTTACATGTCGCAGATGCCCAACCAGGTGCATTTCGGACTGGCCGACGCCGACTCCGTGGATCGCTTGACCATCCGCTGGCCCTCCGGTCAGGTGCAGGAATTGACAAACATCCGTGCGGACAGGCATATCGTCGTCGAGGAAGGAAAAGAGGGCAACGCTGCGGTGGAGACCGTGATTCCAGGGAAAACCATCGCCCCCTAGAAGCGCCGGACGGCGCGTGTGAGAGTTGCGTGCTCAAGAGTAGCTGGTTACTTGCCCTGGGGACCGTGGTGCTTGCGGCACTCGGGGCCTATTTCCTGATACGCCAGCCCGACCATTCAGCGCCGCCCCGGGGCGGCAAGCAGCCGACTGGCAACTTCCGCGACATGGCGGCGGAATGTGGCCTCGATTTCCGCATGGCCTTTCTTCCCAGCGAGCAGGGCGAAAACTTCAAGATCAACCTCTATGACCACGGCTGCGGAGTCGCGGTCGCCGACTTTGACGGCGATGGCTACGAGGACATCTACTTTGTCAATCAACTCGGTCCCAATGCCCTGTACAGAAACCGGGGCGATGGCACCTTCGTCAATGTCTCGGAAAACGCCGGCGTGGCGGTTGGCGATCGCATCTGCGTCGGCGCCGCCTTTGGCGACATCGATAACGATGGGTATCCGGATCTCTTCGTGACTTCGATCCGCGGCGGCAACATCCTGTTTCGCAATCTGGGCAACGGCAAGTTCAAGGACGTGACCAAGGAAGCCGGTCTCACCTGGATCGGGCACTCGCAAACGGCCGCGTTTTTCGATTACGACAAGGATGGTTTTCTCGATCTCATGCTGACCAACACCGCCAACTGGACGTTTCCCGATCGTGAGCCGGCGGCGTTCTACTACCCGGGAGTGAAGAATCTCTGGGGACTGGCCGCCAGCCCCAAGGAATACAACGTCCTGTATCGCAATAACGGCGATGGCACATTCACCAATGTCACTGACAAGGCCGGCGTCAAGGGCCAGGGCTGGGGCGGCGACGTCGCCATCTTCGACTACGACGAGGACGGCAACCTCGACATGCTGATCACGAACATGTTCGGCCGCAGCCAGCTCTGGCGAAACAATGGCAACGGCACGTTTAGCGACGTCACGCGTGCCGTCCTGGGCCGCACGTCCTTTGGCGCCATCGGCTCCAAGGCGTTCGACTTCAACAACGATGGCAAGCTGGATCTGATCATCGTGGACATGCACTCCGACATGTGGACTGGCTTCGTGCTGGGCATGACGCCGCCGGAGCTGCAGCTTTCGGAGAAGAAGAAATTTGCCAAGCTGAGCGGGCCGATGGAACTGGCCTCCTTCGAGGGGCTAGCCGGCGAGAAGCTGGAACAGAAGCTCGTGGACGTGTTCCAGGTGCGCTACGACGAGGTGCTGTTTGGCAACACCCTCTTCAAGAATGTGGGCGGTGGCAAGTTCACCGAAATCTCGGAACAGGCCGGAGTGGAGACGTTCTGGCCATGGGGCGTGGCCACCGGAGACTTCAACAACGACGGCTTCGAGGACGTGTTCTTGCCATCGGGAATGGGTTACCCATTTTTCTACTGGGGAAACCGCCTGCTCATGAACAACGGCAATGAGACTTGTTCGGAACGTTCTCGCCAGGACGGCATCGAGCCGCCGCGACATGGCATCTATCTCGCCGAGAAGATCGGCGGCGAGAGTGCGTCACGCAGCTCGCGCTGCGCCGCGACCGCGGACTTCCGCAAGATCGGCCGGCTGGATATCGTCACCAACAACTTCAACGACAGTCCTTATTTCTTTCAGAACCATTTTCCGAGAAAGAACTTCATCACCTTTCAGCTTCAGGGAACGAAGAGCAATCGCGATGCCGTCGGAGCGCTGGTCACGGCGCACCTCGGCAAGGAGGTGTTGGTCCGGCAGGTTCCGGCAGCGGGCGGTTACCTGTCTCAGTCATCCAAGAACCTTCATTTCGGACTTGGCAATCGCGAGCGCGTTGACCGCGTGGAGATTCGCTGGCCGAGCGGCAAGCATCAGGAAATCCTCAACCCCGCCATCAATCAATGGCATCGCGTTGTGGAACCCAGGTGATGATTCATTCGTCCGTCACGAGGGCACGGCGTCCAGGTCGCTGGCGGCCCAATCCCGACGGCGCCATTTCTCGACAGTGATGGCTGCCATGGCCGCGTTGTCTGTGCACAGATCCATGGGTGGAATGAATAGCTCGACGCCGCGTTGGCGGGACATTGCCTCGAGGGCATTGCGCAGGCAGCGGTTGGCCGCGACCCCGCCGCCAACCGCAAGGCACGTCAAGGCAGTACTTTCCAGGGCCTGGCCCGCCTTGGCCGTCAGCACATCGACGACGGCCTGCTGAAAGCTGGCCGCCAGGTCAGCACGTCGTTGCGGCGTCAGCGGCGGCCCGCCGCGCGTCGCACCCTGTCCGTGCACCGCGTACAGCACCGCCGTCTTCAGGCCGCTGAAGCTGAAGTCGAGACGCTCCTCGCGCAGGAACGATCGGGGGAAGCGAAACGCCTTCGGATCACCGCTGATCGCCTCTCTTTCAACCGCCGGCCCACCAGGAAAGCCGAGGTCCAGAATGCTCGCGACCTTGTCGAACGCTTCGCCGGCGGCGTCGTCGATGGTCGCGCCCAGCAGATCGAAGGCAAGCGGCGACCGGCAATGAAACAGACTCGTATGCCCGCCGCTGACGACGAGTCCGACGCACGGGAAGATATCTCTCCCCGCCGCCAGCCGACACGCGTAGATGTGCGCCTCGATATGGTTGCCGGCCACCAGCGGCACATCGAGCGCGAGCGCCAGAGCCTTGGCGGCGCTGACGCCGACCAGAAGAGCGCCCACGAGCCCCGGAGAGTTCAGCACGGCGATGCAACCGACTTGCTGGAGCGTGATGCCCGCCTGACGCAAGGCGTCGTCGATGACCGGCAGGAGTCGCTGCAGATGCGCCCGGGCCGCCACCTCCGGCACGACACCGCCGAAGCGGGCATGCAGGTCCGTCTGCGAGGCCACGACGTTGGCGAGGATGGTCAGGTCCTCGGTGAAAACGGCGGCGGCCGTCTCATCGCAGGAGGTTTCGATGGCGAGGAAGTATGTCACGGTTTAGGTGTGCGTCACGTGCCCGTATGTGCGATTGCTGCGGTCGTGAATGAGCGATAATAATATTCTACCGAGTGCACTTCGCCGCTGCTGCGCCGACGTAGAATTTGCCGCAGCACACGGCGAATTCCTGAAAGATTCTTGCATGAACACCATCATCGGCATCGATCTGGGGACGACCAACTCGGTGACGGCGCATCTAACGCAAGATGGCCCGATGGTCATTCCCAACGCGCTGGGCGAATCGCTCACGCCTTCTGTCGTGGGAATTGATCCGGACGGCAAGCTGCTGGTCGGCCGGGCGGCCAAGGAATTGCAGATCCTGCATCCCGATCGCTGCGCGTCGGTCTTCAAGCGTCACATGGGCTCGGACTGGACGGCGACGCTCGCCGGCCGGACCTTCAACCCGGAGGAACTGTCGAGCCTCGTGCTGCGCTCACTGCGCGAGGATGCCGAGGCGTACCTGGGCGAAAAGGTGGACCGCGCCGTAATCACCGTGCCTGCTTACTTCAATGATCATCAGCGCAAGGCCACCTTGAACGCCGGCAAGATCGCCGGACTCAAGGTCGAGCGCATCGTCAACGAGCCGACGGCGGCTGCCATGGCCTACGGCTTCCACGAAGGCCGGAAAGAGAAGCTCTGGCTGGTCTTCGACCTGGGTGGCGGCACGTTCGACGCTTCCGTGGTCGAGGTCTTCGAGGGCGTGCTCGAGGTCAAGTCATCCGCCGGCGAGACTTTCCTGGGCGGTGAGGATTTCACGCGCTCACTGGCGGCGCGCGTGCTGGAGGCGGTCGGACTGTCCTTCGAGCGTACGGAACTGGTGGCGCCGCGCTTGGTATCCCGGCTCATGCAGCAGTGCGAGATCGCCAAATGCCGGCTCTCGCGCGAGGAGGCGACGACCATCCGCGTGCCGAGCAACGACGGTGATCTGGGGCCCGACTGCCGGCAAATCACGGTCACGCGCGCCCAGTTGCAAGAATGGACGGCCAACACGTTGGCCCGCGTGGAACTGCCGATTCGCCGGGCACTAGGCGATGCCGGCATCGGCTGGAAAGATCTCGATGAGGTCGTGCTCGTTGGCGGCGCGACGCGCATGCCGGCCGTCGTCGCGCGCGTGACGCAGCTATTCGGCAAGCCGCCACAATGCCGGCTCGATCCCGACGAGGTGGTGGCCTGGGGAGCGGCGGTGCAGGCTGGCCTGATCGCCTGCGATCGCGCCGTCGATGACCTGGTCGTCACCGACGTCGCTCCCTTCACCCTCGGCATCGGCATCAGCAAGCTCTTTGGCTCGGAACGCCGTGACGGCTACTTCCTGCCGATCATTCATCGCAACACACCATTCCCGTCAGCCGCGTTGAGCCGGTGGCCACGATGGAAGCCAATCAGACCGAGGTTGTCGTCCAGATTTACCAGGGCGAGAATCGCCGGGTCGAGAATAACCTGCTGCTGGGCGAGTTCGTGCTGTCGGGAATTCCGCGCGGCCCGGCCGGTCAAGCCGTGGAGGTCCGCTTCACCTATGACCTCAACGGCGTGCTCGAGGTGGAAGCCACCGTCGTGGAGACACGGCACAAGACGACGCACGTGATCGCGCGGCATGCGCGCGGCATGTCGGCCCGGCAGATTGCCAAGGCTGTGCAAGCCATGGAAAGCTTGAAACGCCACCCGCGCGAGGAAAGCGGCAATCGCCTGCTCATCCGCCGCGCCGAGCGCATCTTCAAGGAACTGTCGCCCGGCGAGCGCGACATGCTCGGGCAGCTGCTGGACAGCTTCGAGGGGGCGCTGTCCGATCGCGATCCTGAAGCCATCGCGCGTATCGGCGCACTCGTGACCAGCTTTCTGGACCGTTTCGACGGCGGCGAGGAACGTGAGGAGTCCGCTGATGCAGATCAATGACACGGTGGCTGCCGAGCTGCGCGCGTGGGGCGCCCGCTACCTGGGCAGCACGGCAGCCCTCAGTGAGGCCGAAGCCCGGGCGGCGCTATTGCAACGCGTGCAGGATGAAGGCGGCGTGCCGGACCGCCGCGCGGTCAGCGCCTATCAGCTTGTCGCCGGCGCGGCGCTTGCCGCCCCCCGCGGCGCCCAGGCCGATGGCCTTGCCGATCTGGAAACGCAGCTGCGCGGCGAGCTCGACGACTTCGCCCGGTCGTTCTTCATGCTGGATGTCGTCGCGCGACGGTCACGCTGGCAGGCGCTGAAGCGTCGCGGCGACTGGTTGGGCCCGGTGCAGGCGCGACTGGAACATCTGCGGACCGCCCTCGACCTCGACCCGGCACGGATCGAACACGCCGATCCGCTCGTGCCGCGTTTCGCAGACTTCCTGGCCGAGCTCTTTGTCTTGCGCGCCTGCCCACGTGCCTTGCGCCGCCAGGAGATCCTTGGGAAGATCGACGACGATCTCGCCAGCTGGAAGCAGGCAGCGCGCACTCTCGAAGCGCAATGGCCCAGGATCGCCATGCTGGATGAGCTGCTGCTGAGCCTGGTCGCCCATCCCGAGGCGGAGGCAAAGAGCCGCGAAGCGCGGCGGACCTATGGCACTTTCGACCTGGCCGCTGCGTATGGCACGCAACGCACTTTCGAAGTCGCGCCTGACCGCAGCCAGCCTCGGGCCACCGCCAATCAGGGGTCGGGGACGAACTGGCTTCTGCTCGTGATCTTGCTCGTCATCGGCGGTGCGCTGCGCTTGGCATACAATGCGCCACCCGAGCCGTCACCGCCGCCGAGGGTTCAACCAGTCAACCCAAAGCACGTGCGACCGCTTGAAATCAAGGATCCCGAGCTTCAGAAGTTCATCGAGATGTGGCGAAAAGACACGAAGCAGTAACGGCACGGGCCGATGAGCGAATTTCACTTACCCGATGACTTGACGCGCTGGCCGCGCGATCCGTACGAGGTGCTGGGCGTGTCGCCGGACCTCGACGCCAAGGAGATTCGCCGTGCCTACGTGCGACTAATCCGCCGCTTCAAGCCGGAGCAATATCCGGAACAGTTCCGGCGCGTGCGCGAGGCTTATGAAGCGGCGTCGCTCTACGGTCAATGGCTGCCTCGCCTGGGAGGCGATTTGGGGCCGATTCCTGCGGCGACCCCCGCCGGAGAGGAAGCCAACCCTCGTGCGGGCGAGGCAAACATTCCAGTCCGGAGCATCGGGCTCGACGCCGTTGACCTAGACAAGGTCTGGCGACAGGCGATCAACGGCAACGAGCGGGCCGCTTATGCCAGTCTGGTCGCGCAGCTGGATAGCTGCGGCCCAAACCTGGAAGTCACGATGCGCCTGTACTGGCTGCTGTTCGTAAGGCCCGAGCTGGACGACCGACGGGAGCGCTGCGACTGGCTGGTCCGCGGCTTGCTCGATCACGGCATGTGGACAGGTTGCCGCGAGCTCTATCGACGTGAAATCGAGGAAAGACCGGAGGAGGGGTTGAGCGGGCGCTTTCGCCGCTTGCTGGAGGCCATGCCAAGCGGCCGTGACGTTGAGGACTTGCTCATCTGGCGCTGGCAGGCGGCGGGCCGATTGCATGATCATCACACGATTGGCAGCGATATGAAGGCGCTCCGTACGCGCATGGCGAGTGCGGACGAAAGTTGGGCACGAGCGCTCTTGGTGGCGGCGGACGAGCTAGCGTGGATGCCGGCGGCGGCGGCCCGGGCTTTGTTCGACGCTTGCTGTCGGGAGATTGACGGCTTTTCGCACCTGCATACCCGATTGGGCGAGGCGCTCACGCGCCTGGACCAGTTGCGCGAGTTGTCTAACTCCTGGCAAAGGAACATCCAGGACCATCGCGTGTTGAGGGACTTGCTCCAACTTGTGCCCATGCTGTGGAGCCGGTCGCCTCACGAGTATCGCTTGTCGCTGTTGCGTTATCTCGGCGTGGCCGCCCGTGACCCGCGCATTTTTCTACAAAACCTTGACTTGGCCCAGCGCGATGCCGCCGCCGAGCTGGCGATCATCGGCCAGGGCCTTTCCTGGATCTGGAGCGGAGTGCGGTCCGGCGAGGAGCGCAGCGAGGACGAGCTGGCCTGCGAGATCGACCTGTTCTTGCAGCAAGCCACGCCGGCGGAATACTTCTTCGGTTTTCGCACGGACCTACTGGAGTTTTGCACACGCGCGCAAATTCCGCCGGAATCCGTCGCCGCCGCCCTCGACAGGAAGTGCACGTACAACTTGACCGCGCTTCCCGAGGACATCCGCAATGATTGGCCGCTCCGCTGCACGTGCATGGCATACGAATTGGTATGGGGATGACACAGGCGCATTGGGGAGGATCTTCGCCGCTGTCGTCAGCGCGCTCACTGTGTCACCTTTTCCTTCCTGCGTGACTGCGATTCCTTCCTTTCCTCGCCCGTCTCGGCCGGCCAGTCTTGCCAGCGATTGCTTTGTCGAAAGAACGCCAGCGGATTCTCGTAGACGATCTTGCGGATGGCGGCTTCCGGATGGCCGCGGCGTTTCATTTCCTGGATCATCTCGGGGACGGCCAGCGGGTTCGACTTGCCCCAGTCGCCGGCCGAGTTGGCCATGATGCGTTCGGTGCCGACCATCTCGATGATGTCCACGGCTCGTTCCGGCGTGCATTTCGTGGTGGGATACAGCGTCATGCCGCACCAGAAGCCGTTGTCGAGCGCCTGCCGTACCGTGTGCTCCTCGACGTGGTCGATGAGCACGCGCTGGGGATCGACGCGCTTATCCTCCTTGAGCATATCGATGATCATCCGCGTCCCCTTGTACTTGTCTTCCAGATGGGGAGTGTGGATGAGGATCAGCTCGTTGGTCTTCATGGCAAGATCGACGTGTTCCTGGAAGATCGTGGCCTCGTTGCGCGTGTTCTTGTTGAGGCCGATCTCGCCGATGCCGAGGACATTGGGCTTGTCGAGATACTCGGGGATGAGAGCGATGACCTCGCGCGACAGGGCGACATTCTCGGCCTCCTTGGCGTTGATGCACAGCCAGGCGTAGTGCCGGATGCCGAACTGCGCGGCCCGCTTTGGCTCGACCTCGGTGAGGTGGCGGAAGTAATCGCGAAAGCCCTCCGCCGAACCTCGGTCAAAGCCGGCCCAGAACGCCGGCTCCGAGATGGCCACGCAGCCGCACTGCGCCATGCGCTGGTAGTCGTCGGTGACGCGGGAGATCATGTGGATGTGTGGATCGATGTAGTACATGGTGTATTCCTCGGTATGTGGCGTCAGCGCGGTCGTTGCCACCTGGGGTCGTAATCTAGCGAGAAGATCTGCTGGATGCGTTCGGCCCGGCCGCCGCTCTGGTCATGCAGGACATCGAGGGCCTCGCGGATGCGTGCCAGCCGCGGGTCTTCACCCACGGCAGCGGCGTCCTTGCCCCGGCCGATACGATCGAGAATCGCGGCCAGATCGAGGATGCGGCAGCGGGCCTCGAGAAAGTACGTATCCAGGGCCCTGGGTGCGGTCAGCGGTGTCATGATCATCTCGCCCCTATCTCATTGACGCGTGTCATGGGTTGTGCAAACAGGCGCTGCTTCTCAAGATCGACGAGCGCGTTCATGCTGCCGGAACGAAAGCCCTCCAGGTCCAGCGTCACGAAGCGAAATCCCAGTTCCTTGAAGCGGCGTGACAGTTCCTCGCGGACGGCTGGTTCCGCCAGGCGGGCAATCTCGGCCGTCGGCGCCTCGATCCGGGCCAGCTCGTTTTCGTGAAGGCGGACGCGAAACTCGCGCAGTCCAAGCGTGCGCAGAAACGCCTCCGCCTGCTCGACCCGGCCGGTGCGTTCCGGCGTGACGGTGACGCCCGGCGCCAGCCGGCTCGACAGACAGGGCGACGCCGGCTTGTCCCAGACCGGCAGGCCCCAGTGCTTCGCCAGCTCGCGAACCTCGGCCTTCGTCAAGCTTGCTTCTTGCAGCGGATGCCGCACGCCGTGCTCGGCCGCCGCCTTCAGACCTGGACGATAGTCGCCGAGGTCGTCGAGGTTGGCGCCGCTGCATAGTACGGCATCGCCGAGGTCCGGCAGCGCCGCGATCCGGTCGTACAGCTCGTCCTTGCAAAAGTAGCAGCGCGTGCCGTCGTTACGGACGTAATCAGGATTGCTGAACTCGTCGGTCGAGACCAGGCGATGGCGGATGCCGATGTCACGGGCGAGCTGCACGGCTTGCGCGATTTCCGACCTCGGCACGCTGGGACTATCCGCTGTCACAGCGCATGCCTGTGCGCCAAGCGCCAGCTGGGCCGCCTTGGCGACGACGGTACTATCGACGCCGCCGCTGAAAGCCACGGTGACGCACTTCATATCGCGCAGGATTTCCAGCAGCCTGTCACGCTTCTGATCAAACGCCATACTCGCATGATAGATGACAACTCACCCCTCGGACAAGCGTAGTTGAAGCTTGCCTGGCGGTTTCGCGCACGTGGTCGGTCACGCCAGAACGCGGCTAAGGAAGGCGCGGACACGGTCCGTGCCCGGGTTGTCGAGAACCTGCGTCGGCGGGCCGTCTTCGAGGATACGGCCATCGGCCAGCACCACCACGCGGTCGGCGGCACGGCGGGCAAAGCCGATCTCGTGCGTCACGACGATCAGCGTCATGCCCTCGCTCTTGAGCTTCTCCAGGACTTCAAGCACTTCGTGCTTCAGTTCCGGATCGAGCGCGCTGGTGATCTCGTCGCACAGCAAGCCGCGCGGCTGCATGGCGAGGGCGCGGGCGATCGCGATGCGCTGCTTCTGCCCGCCGGAAAGCTGCCGCGGCCAGGCATGGGCATGGGAGGATAGACCGACGATCTCCAGCAATCGCCCGGCACGTTGCATGGCTTCCTGGCGAGGCAGGCCGAGGACGCGCAGCGGCGCTTCGACGATGTTCTGCAACGCCGTCAGGTGCGGGAAAAGCTGAAAATCCTGGAAGACCATGCCAAAGGTCCGGCGCATTGTCTGGATGG
The DNA here is from genome assembly GCA_016873095.1 of Planctomycetota bacterium. Taxonomy (GTDB): domain Bacteria; phylum Planctomycetota; class Planctomycetia; order Gemmatales; family Gemmataceae; genus VGYC01. Next base: position 43,217 of record VGYC01000019.1, read on the forward strand.
CGGAGCCATTGCCGCCGGCGGAGGCCGGCGTCAGCACGTGGTCGCCAACCTGGATGCGCCCGGAGTCAAAGGTGCTGAGCCCGTTGAGGCAACGCAGCAGTGTGGACTTGCCACCACCGCTGGGACCGATGAGCGCCACCGTCTCGCCCGGCTGAATTGTCAGGCTGACGCGGTCAAGGATAGTGCGGTCCCCGTAGCGTTTGCTGACATCGGTCAACTGAATGCGCAGATCGGCGCCTGCACTGAGTGGGGGGGATGGCGGCCCGGCATGAGCCGCGCCCTCCCATGCATCGCTAGCCATGGCCCTTCCCCCAGCGTTTTTCCAGCCCGCGCGACAGGTAGCCGAGCGGTACGGACATGATCAGGTACAGGGCGGCCGTCGTCAAACCGATCTGCAAATAACCACCGCCCGATTTGGTGAGGATCTGATACTGCTTGCTCAGCTCGACGACGGCGATGATGCTGACCACGCTTGTATCCTTGAACAAGGCTACCAGGTCGTTGGTCATCGGCGGCAAGATGAGACGAACAGCTTGCGGCAAGATGATCCGGCGAAAAGCGAGCGGGGTGGACATGCCAAGCGAGGCGGCCGCCTCCCACTGGCCCACCGGGATGGAGTCGATGCCGGTGCGATAGATCTCCGCCTCGTAGGCGGCGTAGTTCAAGCCGAAGCCGAGAATGGCTGCCTGCAATGGCCCCAGGCTCAACTGCGGAGCGATGCCCGCCAGCCCGAAGTAGAGAAAATACAGCAGCAGCAACACCGGAATGCCGCGAAAGAACTCGACGTACATTGTCGCCAGCCCGCGCAGGACCGCCGGGCCGTAAAGCCGGCACAGAGCGAGCGGCAGCCCCAATGCGATCGCCAGCACCATGCTGGCCAGCGTGATGAGGATGGTCGTGCCGGCCCCTTGCAGGAGCAGTGGAAAATACTGGGCAAATGACATGGCTTCGGCATGGCCCTCGACGCGGGTGGTCGTGTACAGCAGGTACTGGTTCGAATCCCACAGCTGCCAGCGCAGCAGGATACGCTTGAGCGCGCCGCTGTCTTGCAGTTTCTGCAAGGCCCGGTCGATCTCGTCGGCCAGTTTGTCATTGCCCTTCTTGACGGCGATGCCGTAGTAACCCTCGGCGAACGCCGGCCCGGCGAATTGCAGGTTATCCGCCGCCTTGCGCCGCGAGTACTTGAGGTTCGGGTCCGGGGCCGCGTAGTACAGCGCCGCCGGCAGGTCGAGCAACACCCCGTCGATCCGGCCACGGGCGAGATCGAGGTAAGGACCGTCCTGCTCGTCATAAGTTCGCCTGTCGATCTGCATCTTTTCCAGGATGCGCTCGGCGACGGTGTTTCCCAGCGTACCGATGACGAATGTCTTGTCGCGGCAGTCCTCGATGGTCTTGAAGCGATTCTCCCCGACGCGGACGACGAGTTGCTGCTGGTAGAGGTAGTAGGGGCGCGAAAAGCGGACGCGTTGCTGCCGGTCCGGGGTGATTTCGATGCCGTTCATGGCCAGGTCGAAATCTCCGCGCTCCAGGCCCGGGATCAGCGAGTCAAAAGCGTATTGTCTGAAGAGGATGGGGCGGTTCAATTCCCTGGCCAGGGCGTCGGCCAGATCCTTCTCGAATCCAATGACTTCCCTGGGATTGTCGGGATCTTGAAAGACGAAGGGGATACCGCCGTCGGCATCGCCAGCCCAGAGCAGCGGTTGCGGGCGGTTCGGCTGTGCGAACGAGTTTGCGGCTGTTGTTCCGACCAGGACGACAACAAGCGCCAAGCGTGACAGCGGACTCAAGTTTCGACCCTCACCAGCTTTCCCTGCCATGGGTTGGATTGTACCAGGCAACAATGCCGTCGTCCCAATCGAAAAGCCAGAATTCGGTCATGCGTGAACCTTGATAGCAAGTGCAAAAACGCAGAACTTGGACGGTGTCGTCCACAGCACTTTCGTGACACTTCGTACGATAGCGTCGGACGCGATTTGCATGAGTATCGGGCAAACATTTCGCAGTCGATGTATCCGGCAAATCTTGACAACCGGTCGTAGGATTCGTGACGCCTGATCGCTCGACGAGCGCTGCTCGATGGACGACGTGCTTACAATTGGCTGGCGGCCCTGCGCGGGCGGGCCGATTGAGGAGAGAGAATCCACTACTCTTTGAGACTACACCATGGGTTTCCTTTCCCTCGGGTGCGGTAGACGGGGCATGTTGACCGTCGGCGCACTGGTTTTGTCCATTCTGGGGAGCTTGCTGCTCCTGAACTTGCCGGGCCGGTGGCTCGATCTGGCAGCGCCATTCACCTGGACTCACGAAGAAGCGACGCCGGAAAGCGCAACGCCGATCAGCACGGGCCCGCCGCGGCAGTTGCGGCTGGCACACCTGGCGGCGCTGGGCGCGGATTCCTGGCACAAGCAAGGGTTGCGCGGCGACAAGATCAAGGTTGCCATCCTTGACAGCAGTTTTCGCGGCTATCGTGACTTCCAGGCCAACGGCCTGCCCGCAGACCTCGGTCTGCGCTCCTTCCGCATGGACCGCAATCTCGAGGCCCGCGACAGCCAGCACGGGCTGCTGTGTGCCGAAGTCGTGCATGCCATCGCTCCCGGCGCGGAACTCTTGCTGGCCAACTGGGAACCGGATCGGCCCGAGTCGTTTCTCGATGCCGTTCGCTGGGCTCGCAGTCAGGGCGCCAAGGTCATTTCCTGCTCGTTGATCATGCCGAGCTGGAGCGACGGCGAGGGGGGCGGGCCGATTCACGGCGCCCTCGAAAAACTGGTCGGCACCGGTGACGCGTACGGCGACCTGCTGTTCTTCGCCTCGGCCGGCAATATTGCCCAGCGCCACTGGGCCGGTTCATTTCGCCCCGACGATCAACACCTCCATCAATGGGTTCAGGGCAAGACCGGTAACACGCTGCGGCCCTGGGGCAAGGACCGGGTTGCCGTGGAACTCTATGGCAAGATCGCCGCGGAGTACGAGTTGACCGTGATCGACCGGCAAGCGGGAATGACGGTCGGTCAGGCGGTACTGCGGCCATCGTCGGGCAAGAAGAAAGGCGAGTCGTGCTGTGCCGGGGTGCGCTATCTGCCGCGCGTCGATCGCACCTACGAGGTTCGCGTGCGGCAGCTCTCTTCACGGCCTGGACAGCGGCATGACAAGTTCCATCTCGTGGTGCTGGGTGGTTTCCTGGAGCATTCGCGGGCCGGCGGCAGCATTCCCTTTCCGGGTGATGGTGCATGTGTGCAAGCGGTGGGCGCCGTGGACGCAAATGGCCGGCGGCTGTTCTACAGTGCGTGCGGTCCCAATTCGAAGCGCCTCAAGCCGGACTTTGTAGCCCCGGTGCCGTTTCCCAGCGAATTTCGGGAGCGTGCCTTCGCGGGCACGTCGGCCGCCGCCCCGCAGGCCGCCGCCCTCGCCGCCCTCATGTGGTCACGCAATCCTGGCTGGACTGCCTCGAAGGTGCGCAACACCATGCAATTGTGCGCCCGAGATCTCGGCCCCGCAGGCCACGACTGGGAGACCGGCTTTGGAGCCGTGCACCTGCCGTGATCAGTTTCTTCTTCCGCTAGCTTTCGTCACGCTTGTCGATGCACGACGCGCACCGTCAGGCCAGCGAGCAGGTCGCGAGATTCGGACGCGGGCAGGCACTCAAGACAACGGCGGGCACGACGCGCGAACTCCTCGGCCGTCGCGCGTGCTTCCTCCACGGCGCCGCTGGACGCCAGATCGGGGGCCAGCGCCTCGCGCTTGTGGTTTTCCTGCTGCCGAAGCACCTGTCGCACGCGGTTGGCCTGCGCTTCCGGAGCGCGTGCCAGCAAGCGAATCAACGGCAACGTGAGCTTCTGCTGGTCCAGATCCGTGCCGAGAGATTTGCCGGCACGATTCTCGTCGCCAACCAGATCAAGCAGGTCGTCGGCAATCTGGAATGACAGGCCGAGATACCGGCCGAAGCTGGCCAGCAGTTCGACCGTTTCGGCGGGTACGTTGGCAAACAGGGCGCCCAGCCGGCAACAACAGGAAGTCAGCTCCGCGGTCTTGGCGTCGATGATGGCCAGATACTCTTCCTCGCCAAGGCAGAGATTGCCCCGAGCGCTGATCTGGTGCAACTCGCCGGCGCAGACTCGATTTGTCGATTCGCCGATGATGCGGCAAGCGCGTGGATCGTCCAGCGTGCTGCACAGGTGAAAGGCATGCGTGAACAGGTAATCGCCCAGGAGAATGCTGGCCTGATTGCCCCAGGCGGCGTTGACCGTGGCGGCGTGCCGGCGCACACTGGCGCTATCCAGTACATCGTCGTGCACCAGCGTGGCCGTGTGAATCATCTCGACGACGGCGGCAAGCACGTGGTGCGCGGGCGCGACCGTTCCACACGCCCGAGCAGTCAGCAGCAACAGGGCCGGCCGTAGACGCTTCCCTCGATAGTTGTCCAGATGGCTGAGTAACCGGGCCACGCCCGGTCGAGCGCTCGATAAATGGCAGTGCAGGATGCGCTCGACCTCGAGCAGGTCGTCGGCAATGGGCTCATGAAAGCTGTCCGCCGCGACAGGTGCTCGCGACGGGTTAAGCAAAGCGGACATGGCGTAACTCCTCCGCGCCGATGGTGGACCCCGCCGGGCGGGGCCGAAGGCGATGGCGACCTGGACACGGCCGCCGGGCGGATTCCGTTGCCGACAGCAACGGGCTTACCAGACTACAACCGCGAAAGAAAGGGGCGGACAACCCGCAAGTTCAGAAGTTTCAAATCCTTTTGAAGGTTTATGAAATGGGGGAAAGAGAATCAATGCAGCCGCATGCCGGCTCGCTTACCTCAGGTACCGGCGGGGAAATCGACGTGCTGACCTGACAGGTCCAGGCATGTCGTTCGGCGCTCCATAGACTGATCCCATCATGACACGCGGCTTGTTTCTGTCCCTGGATGGTCTCGACGGCGCTGGCAAATCCACGCAGTCCCGGCTGCTGGCTGAGTGGCTGTGCGGCCGCGGCTGGGAAGTCACGACATGTTCCGACCCGGGCGGCACCGAGATCGGCAAGCTGTTGCGCGAATTGCTGCTCGATCGACGTCGGCAAATGACGCTGGCCTGCGAGGCGTTCCTGTTCATGGCCAGCCGCGCGCAGCTGACGGCCGAGATCATTCGTCCCGCGCTCCAAGCCGGTCGCGCCGTCATCTCCGATCGCTTCCTGCTGGCCAATGTCGTCTACCAGGGCCATGCCGGTGGGCTCGACCCGGGATTGCTGCACGCGATGGGCTTGCTTGCAACAGGCGGACTCGAGCCGGACTTGACGCTGGTGCTGGACCTGCCGGTAGATACCGCGCTCTCGCGGCGTCAAGGTCCGGCGGACCGCGTCGAAAGCCGGGCCGGCGATTATCACGCCCGCGTACGCGCCGGCTTCCTCGCCGAGGCCCAGCGCCAACCGGAGCGCATCCGCATTCTCGATGCGTCGCGGCCCGTCGCCGACGTGCATGACGAGATCTGCCGCGCCGTACTGGACCTGGCCAAGCGTTAGGCGCAGGAGGTTTGCATGACACCTTCTGATCCATTTGCCGTCAAGCGGGCGGCGATGCGCGCGGAGTTCTTCGACCGTTTCTTCCTCCTGGGCGGCTGGCTGGGCGGGACCGACACGTACAAGCGAACGATGTGGGCGGCAGTGCCGGACATCGCCGTCGCCCGGGCAGGGTATGCCTTGACGATGCGCAAGGGACTGCCGGAACCCGACGCGGCGAATCAGCTCATCATGGCCGGCCACGAAGCCATGCTGGCCCAGTGGTTTCAGCGTCCGCTCCGCCGTGCGGACATCGAACTGGCGGGACAGTGGTTCGAGCGGCAGTCCGCCGTCAAAGCTTTTCCGAAGCATCTCTGGGACACGATCCTCCGGCAACAGGCTGGCGCCGACATTTTTCTGCCCATCGATATCTGGGGTTTTCCCGGCGGACAGACGTTTTTGCCAGGAGTACCGTGCCTTTTCTTTGAAGGCATGGGCGGGGCAATCTCGTACCTGGAGCCGGCGATGTGCCGCTACTTCGCGCCGGTCATCCAGGCGACGAAAGGGCGTATCATGAAGCTGGCCGCCGGCCGCGACGCCGAGTTCGGCCTGCGCTCCGCGCCCAATGAACAGGCCAACATCTTGTTGTTGCTGGCACGCTACGTCGGCGGCCGGGGGCAGTTGACCTCCAATGACACTGCCGAGTTCCTGTTTCCGGAATTGTTCCGTTCAGTCGGCACCATCGGTCACGAGATGATGTGCGCCGCTCAGTCTTTCGAGCGCTCTCTCGGCGATGCCGAATACGAAATGATGGACCGTTTCGTCGCCGCCCTCGGCTTCGGTTCGCTGCTATGCGACCTGGTGGATGCCGAGACGGTGGGGCTGGAAAATGCCCTGCGCGTCATGAGGGCACATCCCGCGACCGATCAAGTTGGCATTCGCGTCGATTCCGGCGACATCGCCGGGCAATGCGTGCGCTACTTCCAGCGAATCAAGGCCGCGGGCCTGTCGCCACGGCTGATTGTGTTCGAGGACGAGGTGACGCCGGAGGCGGTGCGTCGCGTCTACGGACATTTTCGCGAAATGACCGGCGAGGAGCCAACCATGCTGTTCCCCGGCGCCGGCGGCTACTGGTGGCGGCTGGTGCACCGCGACACGCTCGCCGCCGCCTTCAAGCGCAGCGCCACCGAGGATCGCCCCAACGTCAAGTTTTCCAACTCGCCGGGCAAGGAAACGCTGGGCGGCTACCTGCGCGTATACGGGGAAGGCGACACGTTGATCGTTGCCGACGCCTCTGAGCCCCCCTACGGCGAAGCGCTGTTCGTCAAGCTCGTCGAGCAAGGCCGCATCGTCCATCGCGAGAGCTTCGAGGCGCAAGCCGACCGGGCCGACCGTACCTGGGGACGCTACAAGCAGGTTCGCCTCTCCGAAAAAATCAGCGAATATCGAGATCGCTTCCAGGCGATGCGGCAAGCGGAGATCGGCAGGGTACTGACAGGTCGCGGGTGATTTTGGACAACCTTCATTGCAGCTAGCAAGGAGAATCACCGCTCGTCCCACGTCAATGTCACGCGGGACACCGGCCCGGCGACGCGCAAGCGCATGAAGTCAAGCTTGCTGAGCACATTCGGCTCACGCTCGATGACCACGCGGCTGGGAAGCGCACGCATGCCTGACTGGTAGTGCAGGCTCAAGACGATCACGCCGTCTTCGGGAACGACGTCGGCCAACGTGATATGATGTGCATCGGCATGGACCAGTTGCGCTTGCCCCTTGAGCGTGAAGGTCGGTAGGTGCGGTTGGACAGCGAACAGCCAACCGTTGCCGGCCTCGCTGACCTTCGCGACGAGCTTGGCGGATGACCAGTTCGCAAGCCGCTTTCCCGTGGCGGGGGACCAGGCGACAATCCAGCCGACGTTGTATAGCCGGCAGTACTGCTCGAGTTCGAGGTCGCTCATTGACGACAGCGGCAAGTCGTTGAGCTTGTCGCCGACCAGACCGATTTTCGCGTGCTGGATGGTATGAACCGGGTCAAGGGCGCCGATGTACGATCGCCCTGTGAGCAAGGTCAACAGCGCGGTCCAGTGCGACATCTCGCCGGGGCGGCTTTCCCAAAGGATGCGTGCCTCCGGGCCGGTGTAGAGGATCAGCCTGTCCACGATGGACTTTTCCTCGCGCCCTAATCCGATCGCCAGCGGCTCGGCAATCGACAGCCGGGTCCAGAGTTGCGCCAGCGCCGGCTGCACAAACCATCCGACACCGGCGGCAGCGACCAGACCGAGGACGCAAGTGCCAAGGCCGCCGATCCGGCTTCGCCCGAAGCACAGGACGCGCGTCCAGGCATGTGCGGCAGGAAAGGCCGCGAACCACAGGGCCGGCAAGAGCAAGCCAAGATGGCCCACCTGACCCAACGCCTCGCAGGATACGCCGAGGAAAGCGAGCAAGAGCATGGTGCCGCCGCCGACAGCAAGCATGCGCGCCGCCGGCCGTTGCTTGCCGCGATGCAGCATCCAGATGCCGGCGAAGCCGCTGGCCAGAAGTCCGACCGCCGCGGCACGGTCCAGGGCCCCACCCCATAGCGGCGCTTCCCACAGGGTCCGCAGAGTCCGATGAGGCAGCAAGCACGACGCCCCGTCACACGGCGCGCGTAGCCACCAGAACGTCAGCCAGTCGCGCAGCCAGAAAGCGTTGATCGCCAGCGCCGCCACCCCGTTGGCCAGCAGGGCGACGTGCCAGAGGAGCATGCGATGCTTGGCGCCGACCGAAAAGTAATAGGCAAGTCCCAGGATCGCGAAGAAGGGCATGAGCAGCGGCTGCGCGAAGCAGCCAAGCCCCGCGGTGGCGACCAGTCCCAGCCAGCAGCCGACGCCGGGGGCGCAGTGAAAGCGGATGAGCAAACCGGTATGCGCCAGCAGGGCCATGGCGCCCAGCCAGATTTCCACCTCGCCTTCGCGCAGGGCGTGGTGTTGTGGCTGTCCCCACCACAACACGAGAGCAGCCGTTGCCGCCATGGCGGTGGCGGACCATGTCAGGCCGAAGCCGCGGCCGGCGACCAGGAGCAGCAAGGGCGTCAGCAGGCACGTGAGTGCCAGGCCGACCTTGTATGCAGCCGGCTGATAGCCGGTCCCTGCAGCCAGCAAAAAGACTTGCGCCAGCCGGCTGCCGCTATGGATGGGGGTTACCGGGCAGCCGCCGTCGTTGGCCGGGTCGTAACAGCACCCGCTGCCGGTTGCCGATAGTGCCCGGGCAGTGATGGTTCCCAGGTAGAGATTGGCCGGGTGCTTGCCCGTGACGATCGGCTCGTCGCTGAGCAAGCGCTGCCATGCCGCCGACACCGGCAGGGGCCCGAACAAACTCAGCACCATCCAGCCATGCCAGGCGAATAGCAGGATCAAGCAGCCCACGGGGACCAGGAAAGCGCGGCAAGCAGGCGCGGGCGTCGGCGGGGTGTCCGGATTGAGTTTGGCAGCCGCAAGCATGGCGGCCGGATCGTAGCCCGCAAGTGTGCCTGCGACAAGATGAATGCATGCACAACGATTACAGCTTGCGTCGCCATTGTGATTACTCTTCCCATTTTCCTACACCATGCGCATCGTTCTCGTGAGAGAGTGGAAGAAGTGCGGGGGGACAGGAAGCCTGGCAAAGTCGCTACCGGCTCGGTAGCCGATTCCGTAGCGGAATCCGCAACAATTCCGCCAATCCAGATCCGGCAGACCTTTCCGTCGGAATTTGCGAGTTCCGCTACGCGTCTGCTTGCAGCGCTCGTCCCAGAAGCTGATGAAAGTGGTAGCCGCCCGCCTCGCGTTTGACGCTGAATCGGCCGGTGGAGTAGGACCGGCTTTTCAAGCCGCGTTGCACTTCCTCGCATACGCCCATGTCCTCGATCTGCACCTGATCGGCGACGGCGATGCTGTCGGCAATGTACTTCTGGGCATCAACTCCATCGACGTCGGCGAAGTAAAAGTCGAACAGGATCTTGCAGCGATCCGGACCCAGCGGCAGCACCAGATTTGTATCCATCACGCCCTGGTAGAGATTGATCATGAGATTGGGGTAGATCCACCAGTAATACGCCGTATCTCCGGTGCGGACCTTGCCGACCGTGGGGTCGTCGGCCGGCTTGAGCGGGCTCACCTGCACGCTGCACCGGGCGAAGACGTCGGTGTGGTAGCGCGAGTAGTCGATGGCCCCCGCCAGCCCGGGATGCACGGTGTTGACGTGATAGCCGCCGTCGAGATAGTTATCGACGAAGACCTTCCAGTTGCAGCCCAGTTCGTAGTCGCGGCGGGCGACGCATTGCAACCGCTCCAGGCCGACAGGCGCGACCTTGTCGGGAAACGGTGCGAGGAACTCCGGCAGCGGCTGTGGCGGCGCACCGGCATGCACGAAGACCAACGGCCCGCAAACATCGACGGCCATCGGCACCAGGCCATTGTCTTCGCGGCAAAAATCCTCGACGCCCGCGAATTCCGGCGTGCCGCGCAGCCGGCCGCTCAGATCGTAGGTCCAGCCGTGATACCGGCAGCGAAACGTCCTGGCCGTGCCTTGCGGCTCATTGATCACCTGGGCGGCTCGATGCCGGCAGACGTTGTGAAAGGCGCGCAGTGTCCCTTCCTCGTCGCGACAGACCAGGACAGGTTCACCGGCCATCTCGATGGTAAAGAAACTGCCGGGTGCTGCCACTTGCTCGGCTCGTCCCGCCGCCAACCAGCTACGGCCGAAGACTTGCCGCCGCTCAAGGTCATGGATGTCTTCATCGAAGTACCACGCGCTGGGGATGGTGCGGGCCCGCTCCAGCGGCAAGGTCGGATCGAAGTCGCGGAGCTTTTCAGACAGGGTTGCCATGGCCGATCTCCTCACCCAACATTCTATGGCAGCGAACGTCGCCTGCGGTCTTGCGCACTCGTGCGCTTGCAGTCGCGCAAGAGCGCAAGCGCTGAAAAATGCAGTTCTCGGTGTCGGCCCGTCTCGTTTCCGTGTAAGATTGAGTTGTTGCCGTCAACAAGGCCGAAGGAAATCGTCATGCTGCGAGTCCTTGGATCGCCGAAGCGATTTTGCGATGGCATCACGCGCCGCGATATGCTGCTGGCGGGCGGCCTCGGCACGATGGGCCTTGGCCTGCCGGAGTTCTTGCAGTTTGCGGAGGGACGGACGGCGGCGACGGCGGCGCGCAGCTTCGGCCGGGCCAAGTCGTGCATCCTGCTCTTCCTCTACGGTTCGCCGAGCCAGCTAGAGCTTGCCGACATGAAACCGGATGCCCCCGCGGAGATTCGCGGCGAGCTGCGCCCCATCCGGTCCACCTTACCGGGCTGCGATGTCTGCGAGTTGTTGCCAAACACTTCGCGCGTCATGGACAAGCTGACGGTCGTGCGGTCAATGACGCACCCGTATCCCATTCACGGTGTCGCCTTCGCGACCACGGGTATTCCGCAGATCGACGTGGCAATGGAGTTGAGCCCGCGCGACGGACGGCACTGGCCGTTCATGGGCTCGGTCGTGGACTACGTGCAGCGCGAGCGGGAACAGGGCCGACCGCGCCGCGGCGTGCCGGACAACATCGCTCTCCCCTGGCAATTCAGCAGCCAGCGCGTCGGCGAGGTGCCGCGCGCGGGCCCCTACGCCGCCTTCCTGGGCAACGCCCACAACCCGCTCTGGACCGAATTCCATGGCCAGGCCACCGGCCACATTGTCAAGACGCTTGGCGAGCAACGCCTCGACGTTCTGGAGCCATATGTCGGCATCACTCCGGACAGTCGTTTTGAGCTGGCGACCACGTCGCAGCTGGCCCCCGAGATTACACTGGACCGGCTCAGTCGCCGGCGCTCGCTGGTCGAGCAGTTCGATCGCGCCCGGCAACGGCATGACGAGGAAGGCGTCACGCGCGGCATGGATCGCTATCGCGAGATGGCGTACAACATGATCGGCTCGGACCGGATTCAGCGCGCCCTCGATATCGGCCGCGAGCCACGCAACCTCCGCGAGTCGTATGGCATGACGGTATTCGGACAAGCGTCGCTGGCGGCCCGACGGCTGGTCGAGGCCGGCTCGCGTTTCGTCACCGTCTTCTGGGACGAGTTCGGGCTGGCCGGCTCCGGCTGGGACACCCACTGGGAACATTATCCGCGCATGAAGAACGAACTCATGCCCGGATTCGACATGGCTCTTTCCGGGCTCATTCGCGACCTGGATGGGCGCGGCATGCTGGACGAGACGCTGGTGCTGGTGCTGAGCGAGCATGGCCGCACGCCTCGCATCAACAGCGCCCGTGGCGGCGGCCGCGATCACTGGTCGGAAGTCTACAGCATCCTCATGGCCGGCGGCGGCGTCGCACGCGGCCGCGTCGTCGGTCGCTCCGACCGCCACGGTGCCACCGTCGCCGAACGGCCCGTTTCACCCAAGGATATTCTGGCCACCACGTACCACCTCCTGGGCATCGACCCGGAAACGACGGTCACCGACCGCATCGGCCGGCCGCTGCCGCTGGTATCTGGCAACGTGGTGTCAGAGGCGCTGGCGTGAAATGTCAGCAAGACATTGCACGCAACCGCGACCCGGGTAACATTCGTTGCATTGCTACCCCCCTCTCAACACCCCGGCAATGAATCCGCCAGCCTGCTTCAATCTGCGGGAGGACTGGTTTGCGCCCGTTGGTCGTCGGTGCCAGAGTTGCTGGCCAAACGACCCATCGCCATGTGGCGGGCAACTTGCCGTCGCAAACTGTTGCTTGCGAATTACGTGCGGCACGCTTTCGAGTTTTGTCGGCGAAGCCGCGTTCAGAGGCCAAACGCCTCTGCATTCTGACGCCCAGTTGGGGCGGCAAACACTTAACGGGATCGGTTGACTGTCCGGGCACAGCGGAAGCCGATGTGATTGGCGGTGCTTTCGAGATCTCCCTTGCCGCGACCGCCCATCTTGAAGCGGACGCAATAGTTGTCGCAGCACAGGAACGAGCCGCCGCGCTGCACGCGCTTGGGCACGCCCGGTTCGGTCGGGTCGTCGCTATCCGGCGGTCCCACCGGGTTGCGCAACTCTGGGTGCGGCGAATAGCGTGGCTGATACCAGTCGGCACACCATTCCCAGACATTGCCGGACATGTCGTGCAGGCCGAAGCCATTGGCCGTGAATGAGCCGACCGGCGCCGTGCCGCGGTAGCCGTCCTCGAGCGCATTGTGATACGGAAACTCGCCTTGCCAGGTGTTGGCCATCGGCTTGCCATGTGGCATGAGCTGGTCACCCCAGGCGTAAGGCTTGCGATCGAGGCCCCCGCGTGCGGCGAATTCCCACTCGGCCTCGGTCGGCAGACGCTTGCCGGCCCAGAGGGCGAATGCCGTTGCGTCCTCAAAACAGATGTGCACGGCCGGATGGTTGTCACGGCCCTTGAGGTCACTGTTAGGCCCCTCAGGATGCTTCCAGCACGCCCCGGGAACAGCTCGCCACCATTGCCTGAAGTCCGCCTTCAACGGTTCCAGTCGACTCTCGACTCTGTGAAAGACAAGAGAGAACGGCCGGAGCATGGGCCGGGCAAGAAACAGGCCAGCCCAGGGCAGCCCGGCGATTCCCGACTCAGGCGTCACGCCAAGACATGCCAGATAGTCCGGCTGAAACCCGAATGCCTCGGCCCGGAAGCCCTGGTATTTGCGTGGATCCAGCGGCCGCTCGACAACGGTGACATACCCGGTCGCCTCGATGAACCGGGCAAACTGGGCATTGGTTACCTCAGTGCGGTCCATCCAGAACCCGTCCACGTAAGCTTTGTGGACCGGCCGGGCATCGCCGAACTCGTCACTGCCCATCCAGAATGTGCCGCCGGGAACCCAGACCATGCCTGCAGGCGCCGGTTCCGGAGCAGCTGCAACATTGATCTGCACAGGCCCGAGTTCATCAGCAGTCCAGTAGCGCGGGAAGAAGTGTCGCCTGACGGTTGGCACCGCCAGGGCAACGACGCTCAGTAGCAGCAATGCGAGCAAACCGATGAACCAGCGACGCTGGCCAGATGCTTCTGCCGGCGTCGCCGGACTCGGTCGAGGCAAGGCATTTTTTGACACGGCAACACTCAGCGGGCGCGGACCATCTTCCAGATCGCCTTGTCTCTGGCGAAGGCGAACTCGACAATCAAGGAGTTTTCGGTCAGTTCACGGATAATGCTCTTGCGCGTCTCGTCGCGCCCCGTGCTGGGATTCTGCGTGGTGGTCAGCAACACCTTGCCATCGAGCGCGACACGTGCGTTGAGAATGAACTCGTTACCCTGGTTGTTGAGACGAGCTTCCAGCGACCCGTTGCGATAGAAGTCGAAGGTGGCGCCATCCTGGTCGCCGGGCTCGATCACCACCCATTTGCCTATCAGTTCGGGCGGCAGTACATTCCAGATCACCAACTCGCAAAAGGCCCAGGTGGCCGTGCCCGCGATCAGCAAGCACAGCAGTGGCAAGGTCCAGCGTGGCCAGCGCTGCCCGGGTTGCTTGTTTGCCTTGGGGCGAGGCCTGGCGTCGGCTTTCATGCGTCTCCCCTGGTTCAATCGCGCATTGGCGGCTGCGGTGCTGGCGCTCCTTCGTTGCCAGTCTCCACTACCACACGACGGATCACGCCGGTAAATGGATACTCGCCGCGATAGTCGGCGCTGACCGGGGTAAGCGAGTCGCGGCCGCAGCACAGGCCGTCGCCGGAAAGTCCATAAGCGATGGCGCATGTCACCGGAATCTTCCCCTCACCGACCTGAACGCCGTTGATGAACAGTTTGCCCGTTCCTGGCGCGCCCTTGCCGATTGCAAGGTTGGGCGGTCCGGTCACGCTGAATTGCCAGCGCATCGTCACCTTGCCAGCCGGAATCTTCTCGGTGGAGATGATCTTGTACTCGTTGAGCCCGACGTAGTTGTGGGAGAATTGCAGCTTCCGCTCCTTGTTGACAAAAAACGTATAGCCGCCGAAGCTGCTGCCGTGAGCCAGCAGCACGCCCTCGGCGCCGTCCTCGGGGACCTCAACATCCGCGGTGATCGTGCAGGAGCGGCTGCGAATATCGACGGCATTGGACGATTCAATCTCGCCCGTGCCGGGATAGTAGACGTACCTGTTGCGCGGCGCCGACATCTGCGGCCTCGGAGTGGCGAGACGTTCGACGCCGCTGCCGTCCAGCGGCAGGACCTTGTACTTGCTGGCCTGGATCCACCATAGCTGCTTGAGTTCTTCCAGCTTGGCCGGGTACTTGGCCGCCACATCCGTAGATTCCGAGAAATCCTCGTCGATGTGGAAGAGCATCCACTTGTCGTTGGCCAGGTCCTTGGCCGTGATCTGCTTGCCGAACTCCCAGGGCGCGTAAGCCCGCCAGCCGTCCACGTAAAGGGCGCGCTGAGCGAACATCTCGAAATATTGCGCTTCACGCGGAATCTTGGCCTTGCCGCTGGCAAAGGTCGGCGCAAAGCTGACTCCTTGTAGCGGGTTTTGCACCACGCCGTTGATCGACTTCGGCATTTTGGAATGAAGAGCGTCGAGCACAGTGGGCACCAGATCGGTGGCGTGAGTGAACTGCCGGCGAATGGCGTTCTTCTCCTTGATGCCCCTGGGCCAGTGCACGATGCACAGGTCCGCGGTGCCGCCGCGCGTCACTTCGCGCTTCCAGCGGCGGAAGGGCGAGTTGGTGGCCCAGGCCCAGCCCCACGAATAATGCGGATACGTCGATGGATCGCCCCAGCGCTTCAGGTGCTTGAGGTTTTGCTTCAGGCTGTCGGGCACGTTGTTGAAGAACAGGTTTTCGTTGAACGACCCGTGCGGGCCGCCCTCGGCGCTGGCGCCGTTGTCCGACACTGTGATGATCAGCGTGTTGTCCAGCTGGCCCATCTCGGTGAGGAAGGCGATCAACTCGCCAATGTGATGGTCCACGTAGGACAGGTAGGCGGCATAGACTTCCATCTGCCGCGCGTACAGCTCCTTTTCTTCCCTGCCAAGCTTGTCCCATTCCGGCACGTCCCGGTCGCGCGGCGACAGCCTGGTGCCGGCAGGGCAGATGCCCAGGGCGATCTGGTTGGCCAGCGCCTTCTCACGGTAGTCGTCCCAGCCGGCGTCGAACTTGCCCTTGTACTTGGCGATCCACTCTTTCGGAGCATGGTGGGGAGCATGGCAAGCGCCCGGGCAGAAATACATGAAGAACGGGCGATCCGGCGCGACCTGCTTCAAGTCCGCGATAAACTCCTTGGCCTTGTCCACCAGATCGGGCACGTTATGGTAGCCCTGCTCCGGAGTTTTCGGCGGTTTGATGAAGTGATTGTCGTAGGCCAGCCACGGAGTCCACTGATCGACCTCTCCGCCCAGGAAGCCGTAGAAGCGATCAAAGCCGCGGCCCAGAGGCCACCACTTGCGATTGGCCCCCAGGTTCATGTCTTCTGCCGGCGTCAGGTGCCACTTGCCGATGGCAAACGCCGCCCAGCCGAACGGCGTGAGCATCTCCGACAACAGCCCGTTGGCCAGCGGCACGCGCCCATAGGAACCCGGATAACCGGTCGAGCCCTCGGTGATGCACGCCATGGCGTTGGAATGGTGGTTGCGGCCGGTCAGAAAGCAGGACCGGCTTGGCGAGCACAGGGCCGTGGTGTGGAAGTTATTGTAGCGCAGGCCGTTCTTGGCCAGCTTGTCAAGGTGTGGCGTCTTGACGACCGGCGAGCCGTAGCAGCCCAGGGCCGCATAGCCCACGTCATCCAGCACGATCAACAGCACATTCGGCGCGTCCTTGGGTGCGGTGGCCTGCAACGGCCAGTCGGAGGTCGACTCGCCGATGGTGCGGCCAATTCTTCCCTTGAAGGTTGGCTCCCCCGGAGGCGGCGCCACGGGACCCGTGTCGGACGTTCCCGGCGGTGAGAAGATGCCGCCCGACTGCTTGTCTGCCTGCTTGCTCGGCGACTGCGCTTGCGCGACGGGGCCGATCATGCCGCTTCGAAAGGCAGCGATGCCGAGACCCAGTAACGCGCCGAGGCTCAGAAACAGCACCGCCTCCAGCTTACGTCGCATCTTGCCGCTCCTTGGTATTCCGCACAAAGATTTGGGATTCACCGAACACGAACTGTCCAGCTAGCGTCCTTGATCCCCAGAAGTTATCTCGTTTGAGTCAAGTTTCATGCAGGCACTTTCTGGGCCTCGATCCAATGGTCGATGTCTGCGTCAAGGCGTTCGAAGCTGTGGCGTAACGGATTGTCACTGTCAGGTTCGTCGGCGCAGACGTGGGCCAGGCCGGGGCGCAGGATGCGGTTATAGGTGCGCGTACAGAACATGGCGGTGCGCCAGCCCTGGTCTGTGACGCGGTAGCGGTGGGT